>JAJYLA010000003.1 GCA_021788115.1 Actinomycetes bacterium
AGAGGAGGTCCCCTTCTGCACGACGTTCGCGGCCACCACGCTTCTCCTTGCTCGGCGCCCAGCCCCGGTCGCACCAACCGAGTCCGTCACGCAGGAGCAGCGCTGCGCTCCTTCATCACATCAAGTGGGCGTTTCAGGGTGTGGCTGAGAAGGTGATGGCGATAGACATACCAGCCGCCAATTTCTTGGATCCCCGCCTCCGGGCGGAAGCTTCGCTGTTCTGGGCGTCATCGAATCAGGCTGACGCCGGCTCCGAGCGTTATCGCATCCGTGGGATCGGGTCTCAGCAGGATCCCGGCACCGCTCGACGAGGACTGGATGGCATCGACCCAGAATTGCACCTCGAACGCATTTATCGGGCTGCCCCCGGTCAGCCGGAATATGGCGTTGGGGGAAAACAGAATTCCGTGCATGTTGAGGATTGCGCCGCCATCGAAGGTGCTGTCACCGGCGCAGCTCCCTTCGCTCCAGAAGATGAGGTGTGTGTAGGGTGCGAGCGACGGGGTGTTACCGGTGATGGCAGACCAGGTGACGGAGCTGCCAGATAGGAAGTTGAGACAGCCGCCCGTACCCTGACCGGAGTAGACCAGCGTCTGGGGCAGGTCAACGGTCGCATTACTCGAGACCGTCAGAGACCCGCTGTTCTGCAGGTAGAGCACCGTGTCCTGGGGTGACGACCCCGGGACGACGGTCAGACTACCGCCGGAGCCTTGAAACGATATGGAACCCTCGAACACGACGGCACCGCCGGACTTGGACGAGTCGATGGTAAGGGAGCCGGGCTTCTGGATGGTCAGGCCGCTCGGGCAGTCCACGTAGGTGTTGTCCTGTATGGTCACGGTGGTCTTGATCGTGCACGAGGGGTGAACGAGGGTGAACCGAGTCCAGCCGGTCGGGAGTGTCGTAGGCCTTAAGCCTGGGGAACCGCTGGTCGTCGTGTAGCCGTACAGGTTCTTCAAGTCGTTGATGTAGTCGTTGCAGTTGAGCGGCACGGGATTTAGGTTGCTGCAGTGGTAGCGCGCATCGACCGGGGCACGAGTTATGGGCGCTGAAAGCGGCACGGGCACGGGAAAGTAGTTGTACCCGTTCTCGTAGGCGCTGGCTGGCTGGGTGGTGAGGGCGTACGTGGCGATCACACCGGGTTCCGTGCTGCCGTCGCAGCCAGCCCATATGGAGCCACCGACAGCCTGGGTGGGGGGGTTTGAGCAGTTCGCGCCGCTGTAGGAGTAACCCCCGCTGTTCTGGCTGCTCGTGTCGAGCACGTAGTGACCGCCGTTGCAGTTGGCGGTGCCGTCCGAATCGGCATAGATCTCTGCCTGAGAGACGGGCTTGCCATTACTGTCGACGGCAGGATATGCCCAGATGTCCCCGGAGCCGGAACTGACCGCGTCGCAGATGTGTTTGTCGAGCGCGGCTAGGTCGGGGACCTTCGGACCGATCTTGGTGGAGTAGAGGGCGACGGCGTGGACGGCGACATTTCCGCTGCTCGTTCCAGCCGCGGGCCCGAACACGAACGGCTGGTGCTGCCGGATTTGCACACCGAACCGCTGGCAGGGGTTGCCGTCGCTCGGTTGGATTCCCTCGAAGTTGCTCATCATGGGATCTCCGTCGGGGACCGGGGTCTCCATGGTGATGGTGTAGGAACCGATGGACTGGGGGGCCTCGTCGGTGGACGTGGGGCACGGGCTGGTGCTGGATCCGTCCCAGCGCTGGGTGGTGAAGCCCGAGCACGAAAAGGCTTCGCCGGTGGGGAGGTCGGGGAGGTTCTGCTGCAGGTACGCCCACGCCTCGGTGCAGGCGAGCTGGGATGATCCGCCGCTCGCGTAGTCGAGGTTGTTCGCGCCGCTCAGGGCGGCAAAGTCCGCCGCGGTCTGGATCGTGCGCTGGTCCGAGCGGACGGACGCGAGATCAACGACGAGCGCGGCGATGGCAACCAGGACCAGTATGAAGACAGCCGCGATGACGAGGACGGAGCCTTTGTCGGGATCGTCCGGGCGGCGGGAGTGTGTCATACCGAGCAGTTCTCACAGCGGCCGAACGCGGCCGAGGTGAGAGTGAGGGTGTGGTTCCACACGACGGCATCGAGGTTGGCCGTCCGCTCGACGACGACTTCGACGATCGTGTCCGAGATCGAGGCGGGGGGGGTCGCGCCCGGGCAGCTGTGTCCGGTCGTGATGCTGCCTGTATTAGAGGTTCCCCATTCGAGCATCGAAGACAGTCCGGACGGGGGGATGTATGCCACGCAAATCATCCGCCCCGACGTGCCCTCGTCCAGTTCGCCTTGCGCGTTGGGTATGGCGTAGCACGCCACATCGACGAGCCACTCGCCAAGCGGGCTGGAGGCGGGGGTTGTCGTGCAGGGCGGCGTTTCTAGTGGGGACCATCCTCCGGGGATCGCATGCGTCGTGGCGTAGCGGGCGGCGACGCGTGCGGCGTCGGTCAGGGTGATCTTTCGGTTGTACGCCAGTCCCCCTGTTACCGCTCCGAGGATCAGCATGAGCAGCGGGATGATGACGAGCGCAAATTCGACCAGAGCGGCCCCCCTCTGATCATGCGCTCGACTTCGAAATGTCCTTCGCATGCCCCCGATACCTCTAGATGATGTGCGGTTTGATCACTTGGTTGTAGATCTCGATCACGGCCGGCCCGACTATCACCACAAACAGCGCCGGCAGGATGCAGAAGACGAGCGGGAAGAGCATCTTGGTGGGCGCCTTCTGCGCGCGCTCTTCCGCGTGCTGGCGCGCGGCGGTGCGGATCTCGGCGGACTGGGAGCGGAGGATCTGGAGGATGGAGATGCCAAAACCCTCCGCCTGTATGAGGGCGAGGATGAACGTCCGCAGTTCGGGGACGTCGCAGCGCTCGTTGACGCCCTGGAGAGCGTCTCGGCGGGAAACACCCAGGCGGTTCTCGGCGAGCATCCGTGAGAACTCATCGCTGAGCGGACCCGGGAGGGCGGCCACGGTCCGGCTCAGCGCTTGCTCGAGGCCCAGTCCCGCTTCGACGGAGATCGTCAGCAGGTCGAGAAGGTTGGGGAGCTGGCGGCGGATCCTGTTCTGGCGGTCTTGAACGCGGCGGTTGAGCATCGCGTCGGGTCCGAGCACCAGGAACAGCCCGACGACAATGAAGAAGAAGATCGACGCGGTCGTGCTCACCGGGAGGAGCATCGCAGCGGCGAGCGTCACCGGAAGCAGGCCGAGTGTCAGCAGACGGGTTCCGAGGAAGCGGTCGGCGTCTGCAGGGTGGGCGTGGCCTGCGAGGATCATCCGTCGCCGGACGCTGGCGGCGTAGCCGGGCGGTGTGATGAGAAGCGCGGTCCGGGCCAATCCGCGAAGCGCGGGGAGGATCACGCGTTCGCCGAAGGAACGGGCGTCCACCTCGCCTGTCGGTCTCGTGTCGGGAGCGAGGGTCCCGGCGGCGGCGCCAAGGGTGGCGCGCACAGCGGCGCGGCTGCTGAGGCGGGTGAAGGCCACGAGGAGCAGGAGCCCGACGGCCAGCGCCGTTGCGACGACTGCGACGATCAACACGGTGTCAGATCACCTCCTCGTGGGTCCTCATAGGTCGATCTGTACTGTGCGGTACAGCCACCAGCCGCCGACGATCTCCAGCGCGAGTGCACCGACGAGCGCGAGCTGGCCGGCCAGGGTTTGGAACAGCACGTCTATGTAGCTTCTGTTGACGACGTACACCAGCATCCCGATTGCGACGGGCAGGGCCAGGAGGATGACGGCGCTGAGCCGTCCTTCGGCCGTGAGGGTGCGGACCTCGCGGCGAAGCTTCTCGCGTTCGGTCATGGTGCGCGCGACGGTGTCGAGGATCTCGGAGAGGTTGCCACCGGCCTCGCGCTGGATCCGGATCGCCATCACCGACCAGGAGAAGTCCTGACTTCCCACCCTGTCGGCGGCCGCCTGGAGGGCGTCCTCCACCGAAGCACCCACCCGCGTGGCGGCGAAGGCCTGACGCAGTTCGGAGGCTATGGGATCCGTGACCTGCTCCAAGATGGCGTCGAGCCCCTGCAGGAGGGAGAAACCGGCTCGCAGGGAAGCGGCGAGCAGCTTGAGCACGTCGGAGAGCTGGCTGTCGAAGCGGCGCCTGCGGCGGTCACCGAGGTACTGGAGCGTGGCCGGCGGGGAGATCACCGTGATCACGCACGCGAAGATGAATCCCACGACCCCGCCGGCGACGGCGCCGAGCAGGAGGAGCACGGCACCGCCGAGCAGCCACACGACGAGCAGCTCCCCGACTCCGATCGGCAGTCCGGCTTTTGCGAGCCGGACCTCGAGGGTCTGGCGAAGCTCGCGCTTCTCCGCGAGTCGGGTGAGGGCGTCGGCCAGGCGGCGCAGGAAGGAGAGCGTCACGACAGCCGAGCCCTGCGCCTGTGGCGGCGGCTCCTCGCGACGGATCCGGTAGCGCTCGAGGGTCTCGGCCAGGTCCCGGTTCGGGCGGCGCAGGATGAGGAACACGGCGTAGAAGGCGAGGATCACCGTGGCGATCACCAACGCCGCCACGTCGAGGGGGCCGACGTGAACCCCGATCGAACGGAACCAGTCGCTCACCCCGCGGGTAACCTGGTGCAACCCCGACGACACGGTGGCGAGGAGCACGGTCATCGCCTCGTCAACGACGCCCGACCGGGGCCCTCGCGAAGCCCTCGGTCTGGAACAAGGCTGCGTCCAGCGCGAACCCCTGGTCCGCGAGGCGCTCCGCAAACTTGGGGCGCAGGCCCGTTGGTTTGAGTGTGCCGAGCGACCGCCCCTCGGCGTCGACTCCCATGCCGTAGTCGAACAGGAAGAGATCCTGGAGCACCACGACCTCGCCTTCCATACGCTCGACTTCGGTCACGTGAGTCACCCGCCGGCTCCCGTCCCGGAGGCGGGCGAGGTGCACGATGAGGTCCAGCGCAGAGGCCATCTGATCGCGAATGGCCCGCACCGGCAGGTCGAAGCCGGCCATGAGCGTCATCGTCTCGATGCGCGACAGGGCGTCGCGCGGGCTGTTGGCGTGCACGGTGGTGATCGATCCGTCGTGGCCTGTGTTCATGGCCTGCAGCATGTCGAGCGCCTCCCCCGAGCGGACCTCGCCCACGATGATCCGGTCGGGTCGCATCCGCAGAGAGTTGCGCACGAGGTCACGGATCGTCACCTCGCCTCGCCCCTCGGTGTTGGGCGGCCGGGCTTCGAGCGTCAGCACGTGCTCCTGGCGCAGCTGCAGTTCCTTTGCGTCCTCGATCGTGACGATGCGCTCATCGGCAGGGAGGAAAGACGACAGGACGTTGAGCAGGGTCGTCTTGCCGGTGCTGGTGCCGCCGGACACGAGGACGTTGAGCCGGCCGGCGACACACCGTTCGAGGAATGTGCGCAGAGCCGGAGTCAGGGTCCCCATCGTCACCAGGTCCTCCGCGGTAAAGGGGTCCTGAGGGAACTTGCGGACGGTCAGGTAGGGTCCCGTGATGCTGAGAGGAGGATAGACGGCGTTGACCCGGGAGCCGTCGGGAAGCCGGGCGTCGACCATCGGGGAGCTCTCGTCGATGCGCCGGCCCACGCCGGCGACGATCCGCTCGACCACCCGGCGCAGGTGTGCCTCGTCGATGAAGCGGCTCTCGGTCAGGACGAGCCGGCCTTCGTGCTCGACGTATATGTGCTCCGGGCCGTTGACCATGATCTCGCTGACGGTCGGGTCCCGGAGGAACGGTTCGATGGGGCCGTGCCCGAGGATGTCGTCCATCAGCTCCTGGACGAGCTGGATCTTTTCGGCGGCGGAGAGGGGCGTCGTGTCCTCGCGGAGGCCGGCCTGGAGGAGCTGCTGCACGCGGCGGCGCAGCTCGTCCTCGGCCACCTGGCCGTCGAAGTAGACGGAGCCGAGATCCGCGACGACGTTCTGGTGGATCCGCTGCCTGACGGCGGAGAGGGTGGCAGCGGCACCGTTCGGCGATTGGGCCTCTCGAATCCGGTCGTAGAGGCTCATGGCTCTCCCTCGGAGGATGCACGGTTGAGGATGAGGGACGCGATCTCTCGCATCCTCCCCGCGAAGCGGGATCGGTCGAACTCCAGGACGGCGGGAGCTCCCTTGTTGACCGACTGGGGGACCAGGGCGTCCGAGGGCAGGCTGGCGTCGACCTTCATCTGCAGCGCACGTTCGACGTCGCGCGTCGCGAGGTGAACCCGGGAGTCGGCGCGGTTGAGCACGACGAGGATCCGGTCGAGGGGTATCTGGACGAGCTCGAGCGCTTGCAGGCCGAGCCGGGCGTTCTTCACGGACGGGACGTCCATTCCGACCACGTACACGATGTCGTCGCTCTCCGACAGCACCTGCAGCACCGTGTCATCGAGGACCGGAGCGGTGTCCACGATGATGTGATCGGCCGTGCGTCGCATGACCGCCAGGACCTCGGAGATCGACTGGGAGGTCACCTTGGCCCCCTCCGAGGTGTCGGTCGGCGCGGCGAGGACGTACACCCCGCTCCGCTCGTGGCGGACCAGGAGACTTTCGAGAAGGTCGGCATCGAGGCGGCTGCCGGCGGCGGCCGCCTCGCCGACATGGTGCGCCGGCTTGAGCCGGAGCATCACGGCGACGTCGCCGAACTGGAGATCGAGATCGAGCAAGGCGACCGCGCGGTCGCTGCGGTGCGCCAAAGCGGTCGCCAGGTTCACGGAGATGACCGACTTACCTACTCCCCCCTTGGGGGAGAACACCGTCGTGACGCGGCCGCGGTGCTCGGCGGGCGTGGTCGGTCGCGCCGTCGTCTTCGACGATGAGCTCGACTGAAGCCTGTAGCGGAGGTCTCGGACGGCTCCGGGGAGATCCTCCTCTGTGCGGTCGAGCGCGACGGCGTCGTCGAGCCCCGCCCTGAGTGCCATCCGGAGAGTCGCCGCGTCGGGCTCGGCAACCACGAGCACTGCGCCGAAGGAGCCCTCGGTGCGCAGCAGCGCGCTCACCCGGTCCAGGGTGCTCTCCTCGTACACCTGGGAAGGGCCGAGGACGAGGACCAGCCCCTCCGCGGTGTCGATGTCGCTGTCGAGAAGCTCGTCGAGGTGGAGAAACGGCTGCAGGGTGGGCACGGAGGCCAGGACCCCGACGAGCCGGGCCAGGACGACGGCGTCTTCCTCGACGACGGCAACGGCCGCTCCCGGCAGAGCTGAGGCGGCTTCGACGCTGTCCACGCCCCCGGTGGTCACGCTACCCGCTAGCCCTTCGGGGTCAGGGTGGCCGGGATGAGGCTCGTTCCGTTGACCGGGGGGGTCGACACCGGCTTGTTGCCGGGAGGAACGAGCGCCAGGTACAGGGAGCCGCTGACTCCGCCTCCACCGCTTTGCGCGAGGGCGATCCGCTGCGCCGCGGCGGGCGGCACCGCGAAGGTGATCAGCCCGCTCCCCGAGGTCGCCGCGGTGGAGGGGGGAGTGCTCGCGGCTGCGACCGCCCCCGAGGCGAACGACGAGCCGATCGCCAGGATCGGAACGTTCTGGTACAGAAAGCGTTCGGCGCCGGACATCTCGACCAGGATGTCCACCTCGTCCCCGGGCTGCAGCATCCCGGCGACGGCATGCATGGCGTCGATGGACACCGTGATCGCCACGTCGCCTTTGGGAATGGCCTGCGAAGCGGTCGATGCGGCGACCGCCGGGCTGGCGAACTCATCGCTGACCAGCACCTGACCGGACGAGAGGTTGGCAACGGCGATCTCGTTGCGGATCGTTGCGAGATCCGTGACAGCGTCCGCCGGAAGGAACTGCTGGGGTATCTCGCCGCGCTTGACGAGACCCTTCGAGACGACGATCTGGCCGGAGGTCCCCTTCGCGATCGGACCCGCGACCGTGTAGACAGGCACGAGAGCGGCGTTGTTGTAGGCACGCTTCTGCACGTCGTGGAGGTACAGATAGGAGGCTCCCCCCGCCACCACCGCGAGGAGAAGAGCTACCGCCGCAACCAGGGTTCGCCGCCCCGTCACGGGAGCACCTCCAAAGAAGCGGGAAGCACGCCCTGGTCACCATTTCCGCTCTGGTCGCCGGCCGGAGTCGGCGTGGCGCTGTCCATCATGAAGCCCCTTCTGCTGTGGTCCGCGTGCCCCGAAGCCCCGTACATGATACCAAGCGGCGGCATCGAGGTCGATGTGCGTGATTGCCGGTGTGCCGCCGCTTCGTCCTTTGCGCGGATCTGGTCGTGCGCCCACGCCACGGTCCCGGCGATCAGGACGGCGTTTCGTGCGAGCGCGAGGAGGGTGGCGGCCAGGAAGGATCCGAAGTACGGCTCCAGAGAGTAGGCGATAGGGAAGGTCAGGGCGGTCAGGACTGCGGCAACCACCCAGCTGCGCCGAAGCGGCCACAAGGCCCACAGGGGTGCAAGCCAGATCAGGTACTGCGGCGCGAGCGCGCTGTCGCAGAGCACGGCGACGCTCAGCACCGCCAGGCTCGTCGCCTCGACGCCGAACCGTCCCCGCCACGCAGCGAGCCACACGGCAGCCAGCGCGCACAACTCGACAATCGTGATGGCGACCTGGATTTCCGAGTGTCCGGTTCCCAAGATCTCCCGGTTCCCGTACGCGAACGCCCACCGGAGGTGCGCCGGGTCGATCACGGCCGTGATGCTTCCGGGCACGCTGGCGAGCTCGAAGCCCCGCCGAAGCTCGTACCTGATCGGGTCCAGGAAGCTCCCGGGGGCTATGAGGGTTTGCAGAGCCGCCGTGGCGGCGGTGACGACACACGCCAGCACAGGCTTGCGCCACGGGGCGCGACCGGTGCGACGCCATTCCAGGAGGAAGAACCCGGGCAGGAGCAGAGCAGGGAAGAGCTGGAGGGCGGCGCCGGCCCCGGCGGCCACCCACGCCCGGCCCCAGCGACCGTCGCGCGCCCACATGACTGCGAGGAACGCGGCGAGGGCCGGGAGAAGGTCGTAGCGCGCGAACAGAAGAGAGACGGTGGCGAGACCCAGGTACCACAGAAGCCGCCGGGTCCAGTCCACGTCAGGAGCCAGGCGGCGGCCGGCGACCACGAGCGCCACTAGGGCCGCGGCCATCAGGAGTGCGACGGCCAGCGCATAGGGGACCGGCGGCACGAGGGCCGCGACGAAGACGAAACCGGCCAGGGCCGGGTACTCCCGGGGTAGCCCGTGCACGAGGGAGCCGTGCACCATCTGGGTGGCGTAGTGCTCGTAGAGCCGCACGTCGGCGGAGGGGATGGCCAGCGCGGCTACGGCCGCGACCACGACGACAAGGATCAGACGGGCGAGGTCGCGCGACCGACGCCGGTCTTCGGCGGCTGCGGCGCGGGCGGGGCTAGCCGGCATTGCGGACCAGGTTGGCGGTGTTGTTGAGGCTCGCCCCGAGGGTGTGGCCGAAGAAGGCGAGCGCCCCGAGGGCCACGACGGCGACGAGGACCAGGAGGAAGGCGTACTCCACCAGGCTCGCCCCGAGCTCGACCTGCGCGGAGCTCTGCAGCTGTCGAACGCCGGCGCTGATCGCCCAAACCATCCGAGTCACGCCGTTTCCTCTTTCGTGCAAGCGTCTGCCCTCGTCCGTGCCGGGCTCAACCCCCAGTGTGGAGCGCCACGAGTCGAAGGTCGATGGGTCCATCGAACTAATTGCCTTTGATCGGAAGGATGACTTGCCCGGCACCGAGCGGCGGATGCCAGAGGATCGCCGTCACCCCTCCTCCTGAATCAAGGACCCTTGTCCGGGGCAGACTCTCGCTGGCTTTGATGAGGGCATCCGTGGCCGGCGGAGCGACACCCAGAATGCCCTGGTCGGGCGCAAGTACGAACACGACAGTCCGAGCGCGGACCGGCAAGCGGATGACGGGCTGCATCACGGCGAACACCCACCGGCGATCGGCGAAGCGGCCGGCAATCCCCTGCGAGGCGATGACCTCCGCGCCGGGCGGGATCCGGCGGTCGAGCTCGTCCAGCGCCGATCGGGCCGCCGGGGATACCCTCATCCAGTAAGAGGGCAGTCCGGGGAAGACCGTCACCGTGCTCAGGGATAGCACCAGGGCCCACGCCCCGAGAAGGGATCTTCGAGCCGTGACGGGCTGAACCCGGTTCCATGTCGGGGCCGGGGCGCGAACGTCATCCGCTGCAGCGGACGACCACCGGGCGAAGTGCTGCACCGACGCCACGAGGACGAAGGCGATGGCCGGCCAGACCTGGTAGGCGTGGGGGAGGGCCAAGGACGGCTGCCACGAGGTGAGCATCGCCGGAAGGAACACCGCGGCCACCGGCCCGATGGCCAGGCGGCTCGCGACGCCGACGAGTCCTGCGGGGATCAGGAGGGCCAGGGCGCTACCCGCGTGCGCCGCGATCCGGTGGGCCACGGCGGGCCAGTGGATGAACAGACCTGCGACGAGTCCGGTGACGGGCGGCTGCCCTCGCGCCGAGGGATCGAGGTAGCGGTAGGTCGTGGCGGTCATGTGCCCGCCGCCGCCCGCAGCTCGGAGCTCGACCAGCACCAAGAGCCAGATGACACCGGCCCCGACCATCGCGGCGGCGGCCGGGCGGGTGCGCCGGGAGTGCAGGAGGCCCGAGAGGCCGATGCCGACGAGCGCCAGGACGCCTACGGTGCCGGTCATGCCCAGGAGCACGCCCCATACCAGGGCGCGCCGGCGCCGGAGCCTCCACAGATCGCGGCCGGCGAGCACGGCGAACAGTGCGCCGAGAGCATGCGAATGGAAGTCGAACAGTGCCGTTTGGTAACAGGACGGGTCGAGGAGCACCGCTGCCACGGCGATCCACCAGAGCCGGGATCGGGCCGCGGACCCGAGGCGCGGACTGCCGTCCAGCACGTCACGGATCCATCGGAGGGTGACGTAGCCGGTGGCCACCAGGGCGAGGTCCTGGACCCAGAGGAGCGCGATGGCGCCTGCACCGAGACGGGCCAGCAATGCGAGCGGCCACATGATCAACTCGCCGTTGTTGCGAAGGAACGGGTATCCGAGAACGCTGCTGTACGGATCGAGGTGGCCGTGCCCGATGAGCCACAAGGCCTGGGCGTAGGCGGCGAAGTCGAGCGTGAGCGCGTGGCGGGACCACTGCACCGTGCTCAGGGCCAGCAGCGCGATCAACTGCAATCCGAGAAGTCCGTCGGCCGTACGGGATCGAAGGACGGCGGTTACTCCCGGTGCTCCACGAAGGCCCTTCCGGCGTGGACCGAAGGGGGCTCGAGCAGGTTCCCTCGGGTCTGCGAGGGGACCGGTCACAGGGGTGGTCGTCGTGAGAGAACGCAACGTACGAGCCGTCTACGGGAAGTGTGGAACGCCGGCGATGTAACGACAGGCGCCGGCCGCAGGCCATGGGCGTGCGGCCGGCGCCACCTCGCAGTGATCGACGACGTCAGGCGTTGTTGATGGCGCCTCCGACGTTGTTGAGGGTGTTGCTCACGCTGTGGCCGAGGAAGATCAGCGCAGCGATGGCGATGACGGCGATGAGGGCCAGGAGAAGCGCGTACTCGACGAGGCTTGCGCCCCGCTCGTCGTCGCGAGACAGATGATCCTGGAACCACCCGATGATCGCGTGCTGGAGGATTAGCAGTTGGGTCATGCAGAGTCTCCATTGGTCAGGCCGTGGGCCGCCCTGACCCACGTACGTCCCCGCCCCTGGCGGGTTGAGGTCATGGTCCCATCCGGGCCTGCGCCAGTCGATAGGTCGCGAGACCCAATCCCGCTCGTCAATGCAGGCGGACGATGCCTTGCCGCAACCCTTGCAGCACGGCCTGGGTGCGATCGCGGGTGTCCATCTTTTCGTAGATGTTGGCGAGATGGTTCTTGACCGTCTTGGCGCTGATGTACAGCTTGCGGGCGACCATGGCGGTGGAGGCGCCCTCGGCGACGAGTTGGAGCACCTCGACCTCCCGCGGGCTGAGCACGGGTACGGCGCCGTCTCCGCTGTTGGCCTTCAACAGCTGGCGGGCGAGGCCGAGGGACATGTCCGTGTCGCCGGCGGCCACGGCGCGGATGACGTCGACGATCTCGGCCGTGCTGCAGTCCTTGACGAGATAGCCGACTGCGCCGGCCCGGATGGCCTCGCTGAGGGTTGCGCCGTCCCCGAACATCGTGAGCATGACCACGTGGGTGTCGGGGTGCGTGGTGGTGACGCGCCGGGCGACCTCGACCCCGTCCATGACGGGCAGGGAGATGTCGAGAAGCATCACGTCCGGGCGCAGTTCCTCTACAGCGCCCAGAGCCGACGGGCCGTCGCCGGCCTCGCCGACGACGTCGACGCCGAAGGTCTCGAGCGACCGCGCCAAGCCTTCCCGCAGGACGCGGTGGTCGTCGACGAGGAGGACCCGGGTCACTGTCTGCTGCCGCGGACGCGCAACCGCACCGCCGTCCCCTTCCCGGGCGCGGACTTCACGAGGAGGGTCGCTCCGATGATCGCGGCGCGCTCCCGCATGCCCATGAGCCCGTAGGCGTCCCGGCGCAAAGGCGCTCCGTGGACGCCCTTTCCGTCGTCGGCCACGAGGAGAAGGTGGTCGTCGCCGTCGGCGCCCCAGGCCACGGTGATCTCCGACGCGTCCGCGTGCCGCTCGGCGTTGATGACGGCTTCTTGCGCGATGCGCCACACCTCCTGCTCGACCGCCTCGGGCAGGCGGCGGCTGCCGTAGTCCCGGAAGTGCACGGCCAGACCGGACCGCACGGCGACCCGATCCAGGAAGGAGCGAAGGAGACCGACCAGATCCGCGTTGGCGTTGAGGCCGGTGCGCAGGTCGGTCAGCTCCTCGCGGAGCTCCCGGGTCACGGCCCGAATGTCGGCTGCGAGGTCCTCCAGCTCCGACCTCGCCGTCACGTCGACGGGCATGGTCACCGCCATGCGGTCGGCGCTGAGGGCCACGGCCGCGAGCGACTGGCCCACCCGGTCGTGCAGCTCCCGCGCGATGCGCTCCCTCTCCTCTTCGGCGCCGAGGCTGCGCAGCCTGTTGAACCAGCGGGTGTTGTCGATCGCCAGGCCGGCGTGGCGGGCCACGGCCTCGAGCACGTCGGCATCCGAGCCCGTGAAGCCGGGGGGGCGGCGCCGCTCGACGGCGAGGAGCCCCACGAGGGTTCGCCGGGCCCACAGCGGGGCGTACAGGCCGGAAGTGGCCTCGGGATCGATGCCGTCGTGGGTCAGCGACTCGCAGCGGAGAGGCGACCTGAGCCACCGTGCCCGGAGGAGGGCCCCCGGAAGTCGGGCGTCGGGCAGCACGGCGGGCAGCTCGATGCCTTCCGTCACCGCGACGTGCCACGAATGCTCGTGTTCCTCCGCTGTCGGGTCGAGGAGCAGGAGCACCACGGAATCGGGGGCGAGCTGGTCCTGCAGGCGCGCCACGATCGTGGCGACCGTCGCCCGCAGCGTGAGCACGGCCGGCTGCTCTGCGGCGCGGGCGTGCAGCTCGAGGAGCAGATCGTTGATCTCGTGCGCGGACCGCAGCCGGTCGATCTCGCCCCGGTGCTTGGCCTGGGCGAGAAAGACGCGCCGGGCGTACAGGCCGGCGATGCCCATGGTCCCGAGCTCGGGGAGCCGCTGCAGAACCGTGGTGTAACCGGAGGGATCCGCGCCACTGAACAGCCCCGCGCCGGTCACCGCCGTGACCACGGCGAAGGTGCTGAGGGCGGGAATGGCTCCGCCGAGGAGACCGGCCAGCAGGAGGCTGCCGCCGACGGTCAGCACGTAGGGGGAGGCCCACCCGCCGCTCCAGGCGGCAACGGCGATGCACATCGCAGCCTCGCCGGTGGTGGCCAGCGTGGCAACGAGCCCCCGGTGGTGGGCGCGGACGGGTACGAGCGTCCGCAGCAGCGCATAGGCCACCAGGACGATGCCGCCGGCGACGCGGTGATCCAGGCCGCGCTGGACTGAAGGAAGGTGCTGGCCGAAGGCGCCGACGACGGCCAGGGACGTGGCGCCCCATCGGACGGCGATGGCGACTTCCTCCACGTCCCAGGTGGCCCGCCGCAAACGCGACACGACTCGTTGCGACGTGCCGGGGGCCGGCGCGTTCCGCGCGGTGCCCACGAACTGCAGCATGTTGTGCCCTTCCAGCAGCCGGTCTGCCTCAGATCGGCGCTCCCGGGCGGAACTTTAGCCGGGGAGAAGAAAAAGGCCTACGGATGCAACACAACAGACACAAAACATCCACCCAAAGCGTGGCCCGTCGTGGAGCGCGGTGGTCCGTTCGGCCCATTGATCGCGCCGGCGCCGTCCGGTACGAAGGCATGGTGAGCAGCAGTCCAGCTCCCGCCGCGCAGGCTGCGCCGGTGGAGGAGGAGCTTCCGCCGGAGCAACGCGGAGGGGCGCGCCCGCGCAGGGGCCGCCCGGGGCTGCCGGCGTTGCACCCCGCGTGGATCGTCACCATCGGGGCGTGCGCGGTCTTGTTCCGGGTCGCGATGGCGTCGGGGCTCAACAACGACGTCTACTGGCAGCTCGCCGCCGGCAACTGGATGCTCGGACACCATGCCGTCATCCGCCACGACGTCTTCTCCTACACGGTCCCCGGCCACCCGTGGTTCGCCGAGGAGTGGGGGTTCGAGGTGCTGCTGGCCTGGATGGTCCGCCACGTCGGGCCGGTGAGCTACTGGCTGGTCTCGGCGGGGGCGACGAGCGGTGCGCTCCTTCTGAGCGCAGCCCGCTGCCGGCGCCTGGGCTCCGGTCAGCTGTGGACCGCGGCCCTCGCCATCATGGTCGCCGGCGGGCTGGTCATCGGGGTGGCGCCGCGGCCCCAGGACCTGAGTTACCTGTTCTTCGCTTTCGAGCTTTTGACGCTGACGCTCGCACGGCGGGATCGGCGCTGGCTCCTCGCCCTGCCCCCCCTTCTCCTGCTGTGGGCGAATCTCCACGGCAGCTTCCTGTTCGGGCTGGCCGTCTTCGGCTTCGACGTGGCGGCGTCCGCGGTTGCGCGCGCCCGGCAGCCCGGCCCCGCGGCGCCGGGCGGCGCTCGGGAGCTCCGGGTTCGCGGCCGGGTCGGGGTGGGCGCCCCTCTCCCGGCCCGCTGGGGCGCGGCGAGCTTCGCAGCGTCCCTGATCGCCCCCGTCGTCAACCCGCACGGCCTGGGCCTGTATCGCTACGCGTTCCATGTCGGCACCACCAGCAAGCTCAACGGCATCGAAGAGTGGCAGTCCCCGAACTTCCACGACCCGGTCCTGCTGGTGTTCGTGGCCCTGCCGGCCGTCGTCGCCGCCGTGTGGCTCGCGTCCAGCCGGCAGCGCGTCGAGCTGTTCGACCTGGTGGTGTGGGCCGTGCTGCTGATCGCCACCCTGCGCGCGGTGCGCTTCGGGCCGTACATGGTGATCGCCCTCGCCGGGGTCCTGGCGCCGTGGAAGGTCGTGCCGAAGGAGACCCTCAGAGCGTCCCGGGTGGCGCCGCTCGCCGCGCTCGCCCTGGTGGCGCTGATCGTCTCACCGCATCACCCGCCGGCCGGCGCCCCCACCACACGGGGTTCGGGGGCCGTGCCGGTCCGGGCGGCCGCCTGGCTGCGCGCACAGGGCGGCCGGGTCTTCTCGACCTACGTGTGGAACGACTACCTGATCCACGTCGGCGTCCCCGACTTCGTCGACGGCCGCACCGACATGTACTTCGGCACCGGCGTGCTTGACACCTACACCAAGGTGTCCTCCCTGTCGCAGGCACCCGACCCCGTGTTCGACCGCTACGGCGTGCGCTGGGTGCTGTGGCCCCGGGGCGACGCCCTGTCCACCTACCTCGCCCAGGACCCCCGGTGGCACGTGGCGCGCCGCTTCGGCCCCGACCTCGTGTTCGAGCGCGTGTCAGACCATTCGCAGTAAAAGGATGTTGGAGATCACGGCCGCGAGGTAGAGACCCGACACCGTCCAGGTGCCGACCAGGAGCCCGAGCCTCGGGCGGTCCCACAGCACCGCGATTCCGAGCGCCGCGACGATCGCCATCTTGACCAGCAGGAGGCTGCCCGACGCCAGAAGCAGGCCGGCGAGCGGGTTGGCCTCGAGGCCTCCCGCCGGAGCGTGCAGCAAGAAGAGGTGCGTCGTCACCGCGTCCGCAGCATTGAGCAACGCCAGCGCCACGACCCCGACGATCGTCAGGTGCTTGATCCGGCGCTCGAGGCCGTACGTCGCCTCGGCAGCCCGCCGGCTGGCGGCCCACCTGCCACGACGGTGGCTGACGGCGATGCTCTGGGGCACAGGACCTCCTCGATGTCGTCGCGCGGCGCTCGAAGACCAACGTACGACACTTCGTTCTACCCCAGGAGGCGACCCTTCAGACGCGCCATCTCGAGCCGGCGCCGCATGCGGGACCGAAACATCCGAACGGCCCGGGCCCAATGGCGCGCGACGGCCGGACCGTCACCGATGGCCGCGCCAGCCGGTCAACCCCGCCCCAGGCTGACCGGCCGGCGGTAGGCACCCCCTCGGTGATCGTGCGCCGCCTGGCGGGCTGCCCCCGGTCATAGCGCGTGGATGCTCCGCATGACTTCGGAGACGGTGGTGAGGTCCCGGGCGACGAGGGAGACCCCCTCGCTGCGCAGCGGGCGCATGCCCCGGCTGATGGCGGCGTCGCGCAGCTCCTCCTCGGAGGCCCAGCCGACGACGAGCCGCCGGATCTCGGGGGTGACAGGCAGGAGCTCGTACACCCCGATGCGGTCCTGGTAGCCGGTTCCGGCGCAGAAGGTGCACCCCTCGCCGCGGCGGAACACGTCCTTCGGCGGCCCGCCGGCGTCTGCGTAGAACGCCAGCTCGGACTCCGTGGGCTGGTAGGGCGCGGCGCACGCTCTGCAGGTGCGGCGCACGAGGCGCTGGCTGAGCACGCCGACCAGCGAGGAAGCCACCAGGAAGGCGTCGGCGCCCATGTCCACCACCCGGCGCAGCGCCGCGGCAGAGTCGGCGGCGCGCAGCGACGCGAGCACGAAACGGCCGGCGACGGCGGCCTGGACTGCCGTCCGGGCGGTGTCGGCGTCGCGGATCTCGCCCACGACGACCACGTCGGGGTCCTGGCGCAGGGCGGTCCGCAGCTGCTCGGCGACGGGCACGCCGCTCGCGCCGTTGGCCTGCACCTGGGTGATCGACGGGAGCAGGTGCTCGACGGGGTCCTCGACGGTGACGAAGCTCCGCGAGCGCTCCTCGATGTGGCTCAGCACGGCGTAAAGGGTGGCGGTCCTGCCGCTCGCGGGCGGCCCGGCGCACAGAACCATGCCGGAGGTGGAGCGAACCATGCTCTCGAAGGCGGCGCACGTGTCGGCGGCCATCCCCAGCTGGTCGAGCCGCAGCAGCGCGCGGTCGCCGGCCACCACACGCAGCGCGCACGTCTCCCCGAGGACGGTCGCCATGGTCGAGACCCGCACCTCGACGGGGCGGCCGTCGAACTCGGCGCCGAAGCGGCCGTCCTGGGGCCTGCGCCGATCGGCAACGTCGAGACCCGCGAGGAACTTGACCCGGCTCACGAGCGCCTCCGACATCGACGGGGGCAGCGTCAGCACGTCGTGGAGCGCGCCGTCGATCCGGAAACGGACCCTCATGTCCTCGCTCCCCGGCTCCACGTGCACATCCGAGGCGCGGTCTCGCAGCGCCTGGGT
Source organism: Actinomycetes bacterium (assembly GCA_021788115.1). Classification (GTDB taxonomy): domain Bacteria; phylum Actinomycetota; class Acidimicrobiia; order Acidimicrobiales; family Palsa-688; genus JAJYLA01. The sequence continues at coordinate 17,498 of JAJYLA010000003.1, forward strand.
CATGAGCACGGTGAGCAGCTTGGCGACGGGGGAGTCGGCGTCGCGGGCCCGCTCGGTCGCCGGCGCCTCGCCGGCGAGGGACGTGCCGTCACCGGCCGCGTAGGCCTTGACGAGCCGGTCGACGTCGGCCAGAGCCCGGTACGCGCGGTCGATGGCGTGGCGCGCCTCGGTCGGGGTGACGGCGAAGAGCTGCACGGGGGCGCCGACGGCCTCGCTGACGAGGGTCTCGAGGCCGGGCCGCGGGTCGCCCACCACCACGTCGACGACCCCGTCGACATCCCGGAGCGGCAGAGCGGTCAGCTCCCGTGCGGCCTTCTCGCCGATCCGGCCGGCAAGGTGGGGATCGGGCGCCGTGTCGCGCAGGTCCACGAGGGCGATGCCGAACTGCTCCGCAACGACCCGGGTCAGCTGCCGCTCGTCGAGGGCCCCCACCTGGATGAGAAGCTCCCCGACCCGCAGGCCCGACCCGGGCTGCTCGGCGAGCGCCTGGGCGAGCTGGCCGGGGGTGACGAGACCCTGCTCCACGAGGAGGTCGCCGAGGAGACTGCCGGACCGGGCGGGGCCGGTCGCGGGGGCGGGGGAGGGGGAGAACAGCGGAAGGTCGAGGCCGGACACGGGCCACCCCGTCGACCGCACCCCGGTGGGGGCCGGCCGGCCCCACAGCTGCTCGCCGCGCGACGCCGCACCGGTGGCCTCCCGGAGGTCGCTCTTGTCGGGAAGGAGGTCCTCCCAGCGGCCCGCCGCGGGAAAGAGCTCCCGGCCCCGCGGGCTGTGTGCGCCGCCACGGCCGAACAGGCGCGCCATCAGTCCCTCTGCGGGAGCAGGCGGTGCTCGGTCGCGGCCTTGTCGCAGGTGGTCACGATGTCGCCGTCGGAGGGCACTCTCTCGGCGAAGGGGGCGAAGCTCGAGCTCCCCGACAGCCCGGCGAGGACGAGGGGAACACGGCCGTGCAGCCCGCAGATGGCGCCCATCTCGCTCAGAGCGGGCTGCGACTCGGGGCGGGTGCGGATGTCGAGCACCACGTCGACCGGGTGCCGGTCGAGCGGGCAGCCGACGCCGGCGACGACAGCGTTGCAGGGGAAGGGCACGTCGGTGCTCTCGCTGCAGCGGTGCACGGTGCGGCCGGCGGCGCGCAGCCGGACGGTGGCGTCCCGGATGGCCCAGTCGTCGGATCCCACCACAAGGATCTCGCTCGCGTGGGTGGAGGGGAGCCGGGAATCTCGCTCGAGGTCAGCGAGGTTGATCTCCGGCACGGACAGGAGTGTGCAGGTGGCTGCTCACGCGGCTCCCTCCGCCTGCACAACAGCGGCCCAACTCCCGACGGGTAGTCTTTTGCCCCGTCATGGACAGTCCCTCGCGCGGCCGGATCCTGGTGGTGGACGACGACGAGCAGCTGGCATCGCTGCTCACTCTCGTGCTCGAGGGGGAGCACTACACCGTGTCGGTGGCCCACGACGCGGCGGGTGCCGTCGGACAGGTGCGCCGGGGCGACGTGGACCTGGTCGTCCTCGACATCTCCCTCGGCGCCGACGACGGCCGGCTCGTCCTCGGCGAGATCCGCGCCCTGGGCGACCTGCCGGTCATCTTCATCAGCGGCAAGGCCGACACCGCCGACCGGGTCCTCGGGCTGCGCCTCGGTGCGGACGACTACCTGGCAAAGCCGTTCTCGCCCGTCGAGCTGGTGGCCCGGGTGGAGTCGGTGCTGCGGCGTGTCGGGCGAGCCACCGGGGCGGCGGGGTCTCACGGGCAGCCCGAGGTGGGTCTGCGCATCGACGAGAGGACCCGCGAGGTGGCGGTTGACGGAAAGCCGGTCGAGCTGACAGCCAAGGAGTTCGACCTGCTGGCTTTCCTCGCCCGCTCCCCCCGCCAGGTGTTCAGCAGGGGTCAGCTGCTCGAGCAGGTGTGGGCCTCGCGCTCCGACTGGCAGGACGAGGCGACGGTCACCGAGCACGTCCGCCGGGTCCGTCACAAGGTGGAAAAAGACCCCGAGCACCCGCGCTGGATCGTCACCGTCCGGGGCATCGGGTACCGCTTCGAGCCCTAGGAACGGGGCGCCGGGGCCGGGGCCGCCGCCCCGTCGCCGGGTGAGGGCCGGCCGAGCAGCGCCGCGACCCGCCGGCGCAGGCTGTCGGGCCGGTACGGCTTGCGCAGGATGGAGGCCGGGGAGACCGGCACCTCGCCGGAGACGGGGCTGCCCGAGTAGGCGGTCATGTACAGGACGGGCAGCGACGGGCGCGCCGCGAGCGCCGTGGCGGCGAGCTCGGGGCCGCTCAGGCCGGGCAGCATGATGTCGGTGACGAGGGCGTCGAACGCCTCGCCGGCGTCGAGGACGTCGAGGGCTGCCTCGGCCGAGGCGGCCGCGACCACCTCGAGGCCGATGCTCGTGAGCGCGTCCTGGCCGATGCGGCGCAGCTCCTCCTCGTCTTCGACCAGGAGGACCCGCCCGGTGACCGTCCACTCGGCGGGCCAGGGCTCGTCGGCCGCCGTGTCCTGCGGGGCGGCGGGCTCGGCCTCTGCGGCGCCCGGCGCCGGGGCGGCGGTGAGGGGCAGCACCACCCGCATGGCCGTGCCCTCGCCTGGGGCGGATTCGACCAGGAGGATGCCGCCGCGCTCGTGCACGAGGCCGTAGACGGTGGGCAGCCCGAGCCCGGTGCCGTGGCCGTGCTGCTTGGTGGTGAAAAACGGCTCCAGGCAACGTGCCTGGACCTCGGCGCTCATGCCGGGCCCGTTGTCGGACACCGCCAGGACCCCGCAGGGTCCCTGGGGGGCGTCCGCGCCGACCGGTGCGCCGCCGGCCGCCGCGTCGAAGCTGTCCGCGGTCTCGAGCGACAGGACGATCTCTCCGTCCCCGTCGAGGGCGTCGCAGGCGTTGATGGTGAGGTTGACCAGGATCTGCTCCACCTCGCTCGGCTCCATGCGAACCCACACCGGCTCGGTGGAGACGACCGCGTGCAGATCGACCTTCGGGCCGACGAGCTGGGCGAGCACCGGGCGGAGCCGGGCCAGCTCGGCTCCGAGGTCGAGCACGACGCCCGTGTCCTCCCGGCGGGTCATGCCGAGCATCTGGCTGGTCAGGTCCGCCGCCCGCCGGGCGGCGTCTTCGATGTGGTCGATGTGGGATTCCTGCTCGGCGCCGGAGGCGCTGCGCCGGAGGATGTCCGCGTAGCCGAGGATGAGAGTGAGCAGGTTGTTGAAGTCGTGGGCGATCCGCCCGGCGACCTGCCCCATCGCTTCGAGCCGCTGCGCCTGCACCAGGGCCTGCTCGGCCCGGCGGATCTCGCTCAGGTCGAGGCCCGCGATCAGCACGGTGTTGGCGTCGGCCGGGGAGATGGCGGGCATGGGGGCTCCCGACACGGACAGGTCGCGCCCGTCCACCGACACCGTGCGGTTGACGACCGCCCCGCCGCGGCGGACCGTGTCGGCGAGCTCGATCATCGCCGGGCGAAGGCCCCCGGTGAGCGACCAGGCGGCCGGCTCGGCGTTCCAGCCGAAGAGGTCCAGCGCCGCCCGGTTCGCGGAGGTGACCGTCCCGTCGGGGCGCAGGCCGATCAGCGCGACCGGTGAGGATTCGACCACCGCGCGCAGCCGGGCCTCGTGCACGATGGCCGTCTCGGTCCCGACGGCCCGCTCGAACGCCACCGGGATCAGCGACGCCAGCGAGCTCAGGACCAGCTCCTCGTCGGCGGAGAACTCGTCGCGGACGAAGACGACCAGCGCCGCCTGCTGCCAGGGGTCGCTGCTCGGCAGCGGGTAGGCGACCCAGCCGGGGCCCCGGGCCGGGCGGCGGGTCGTGACCGACCGGAAGGCGCCTTCGGCGACGTGCCAGTCGATCTCCCCCGCATGCGCGGAGACCTCCGAGCCGTCGGCCATCCACCACCGGGCGATCGCCCCGTCGGCTTCCTGGATGACGCACGCCTCGACGCAGGCGACCTCGAGCACCGCCCGGGTGGTGGCGGCGCCGGCGAGGTTGACCGCGGCCGTGGCCAGGCGGCGCAGGCGGCGAACGGTGCGGTTCTGCTCGCGCGCGGCCTCCTGCATCTCCTTGTGCAGCATCACCCGCTGGACGGCGCTGCCGAGGCGGCTCGCCATCTCGACGCCGACGCGCAGGGCCGACGGGCGGAACCCCCGCCGGTAGGGACCGGTGGCGGCGACGAACCACCCGAGGGTGATGCCGCCGCCCGTGATGGGGGCGACGATGAGCGACTGGGCGCCGAGGCTCTCGCGGATCACCTTGACGGGCGCGGGCTCCTGGGCGTGGGGGTAGGCGAGCACCGCCCGGCGGTCGCGGGTGCAGGCCCGGCCAATGGGCTCCCAGTCCTCGGGCACCACCAGGCCGCTCGTGCCGGCGGCCCCGTAGGCGGGCGTGCCGACCTCCCCGTCGGGCCCGATCACCTCCACGGCGCAGAGGTCGGCGAAGGCCGGCACGCACGTCTCCACCACCTGCAGCACCGCGTTGCCGTAGTCCTCGAGGGTCGCGTCGAGCACCCGGCTCGTCGCCGAGAGGAGCTCCAACCGCTGCAGCGCCTCTTGCTGGCCGAGAGCGGCGACGTCGGAGTCGGTCAGCCCTCCGCGGTCCGCCACCCGCTGCCCCTCACGGCCACCATGTGCGCAAGGGTAGTGCCCGGCCGCCGGCCCGGCACCGTTGCCGGCCCCGTGGGCGCCGCGAGGCGCTACACGTTGCGGGGGAGGTCCCTGAAGGGGGTCACCCGGTCGTTGTTCGGCTCCCTGGGCAGCCCGAGCACCCTCTCGCCGAGGATGTTGTGCTGGATCTCGTCGGTGCCCCCGTAGATGGAGGGGCCCTGGGCGAAGAGGGCCATATAGGTGGCCATCCCGGCGAGCTCGCCGCCGGGAAGCCTGTCGAGCTCGGGGGTGCTCTCGGCGTCGTAGCCGTGCAGGGTGCCGCGCGGCCCGAGGATCCGCAGGGACAGGTCGCGCGACAGCCGCAGGATGCTGCTCATCGACAGCTTGGCCATGTTGCCGATGCCGGGCAGGTCCCTGCCGTCGGCGGCCAGCGCCTTCTGGCGGAGCATCATGTAGCGGCCGATCTCGGTGAGGGTGTGGAGCCGGGCGAGGTCCTGGCGGACGAGCGGGTCGGTGTCGACCCCGAGGCGGTGGGCCAGGGCGCGCAACAGCCGGCTGGTGCCGGGGACCACGCCGCTGTCGCCGTTGGCGCGGGGGCTGGCCAGCACGGCGGCGGCGCGCCGGTCGAGGTCGCCGGCGATGCTTCCCGGCGTCGCGGCGGCGGCCGTCGACTCGCCGCCGGCGCCGAGCCCGGCCCGCTCGAAGGCGAGGGTCGTGTTGGCGACGGCCCACCCGTTGTTGAGCCCGCCGATGATGGCGTCGTGGGGGACGCGGGCCTCGGAGAGGAAGACCTCGTTGAACAGCGACCGGCCGGTCATCTCGCGAAGCGGACGGATGTCGACGCCCGGCTGGCGCATGTCGAACGCGAAGTAGGTGATCCCCTGGTGCTTGGGGACGTTCAAGTCGGTGCGGGCGAGGAGCATCCCCATGTCCGCCACCTGGCCGCCGGAGGTCCACACCTTCTGTCCGGATATGACCCACTCGTCGCCGTCGCGCTCGGCGCGGGTCTGAAGCCCGGCCAGGTCCGAGCCGGCCGCCGGCTCGCTGAACAGCTGGCACCAGGCGTGCCGGCCGGTCACGATCGGGCGGATGAAGCGCTCCCGCTGCCCGTCGTCGCCGTGCACGGCGATGGTCGGCGCCGCGAGCAGCAGCCCGAGGCCGCCGGGGGGACCGAGGGCGCCGAAAGCGGTGATGGCGTTGTGCACCCGGACGACCTCGGCGCGCGGAAGGCCGCGGCCGTACGCGCCGGCCGGCAGCCCCGGGGCCGACCAGCCGGCGGTGCCGAGCCGCTCCCACCACTCGCCGACGGTGAGGTCGGGATCCCAGTTCTCGGCGAGCCACTCCGTGACTTCGGCGACGGCGTCCGTCGCGGTGTCCGAGGTCTGCATCGCGGTTGCACCCTCTCCCATGCGACTCGTGTTCCGGTAACTCGCCCCCATCGTAGGCTCGCGCCCGGCCGGCCCTCTCACCAGTCGGGCGCTCCCGGTAGCGTGGATTGTTGCCCGGTGGTAGAGGCCAGGAATACCGTCGCCCACGGCATGCGAGACGGCGGCCACCGCTCGCCCCGCCAGCGACAACGACGTCAGCGAGGTCAAGGTCAACGATGTCCCATCCCGAGAAGGAGCCGGCCACCGCCGGCACGGACGCGCCCGCCGAAGAGGGCGACGAGGGTTTGATGGCCTCGGCCGAGAGGCTCGCCGCGGACCTGTGGAACGACGCTTTGGGCAAGCGGGGGCCCCTCGAGAAGGCCCAGGCCCACCGGGTGGAGCGCATGCTCGCCGACCGGGCCGGCCTGGAGCTGGTGATGGCGCTCACCGACGAGGTTCTGCGGATCCACCAGCCGGCGCGGGCGGCGGAGGTGTTCCGCGGTCTGGCCGCCGATCGCCGCGGCCAGCGCGCCCTGGGCCCGGCGGACCGGGCCTCTTTCGCGGCGGGGGCACGCCTGGCCGAGCGGATGCCGGAGGTCGTCGTGCCCCTGATCCGCCAGCGGGTGCGCTCGGAGATGGCCGGGGTGATCCTGCCCGCCGGCCGGCGCCGGCTCGCGCTGCACGCCGCGCGCCGGCACCGGCACGGGATCCGGCTCAACGTCAACGTCCTGGGCGAGGCGGTCCTCGGCGAGGACGAGGCCGAGCGGCGCCTGCGGCGGGTGCTGCAGGCCCTGTCGTACCCGTCGGTGGACTACGTGTCGGTGAAGATCTCCTCGATCGCATCCCAGCTCGACGTGCTGCGCTTCGACCACGAGGTGGAGCGCATCGCGGCGCGCCTGAGGCGCCTCTACCGGGCGGCCGCCGCCAGCCGACCGGCGAAGTTCGTCAACCTCGACATGGAGGAGTACCGGGACCTCGATCTGACGCTGGCGGTGTTCAAGAAGGTCCTCGACGAGGACGCCTTCGCGGGCACGGGCGCGGGGATCGTGCTGCAGGCGTACCTGCCCGACTCGCTGCCGGCGCTGGTGGAGCTGTGCGAGTGGGCGCGGGCGCGCCACGAGCGCAGCGGCGGGTGGATCAAGGTGCGCCTGGTCAAGGGCGCCAACCTGGCGATGGAGCACGTCGACGCCGAGGTTCACGGCTGGGAGCTGGCGCCGTTCGGGACAAAGGACGAGACGGACGCGAACTACAAGCGCCTCCTCGACGTCACCCTGGACCCCGCCAACGACGGGGCGGTCCGCGTCGGTGTCGCCAGCCACAACCCCTTCGAGGTGGCGTGGGCGTCGACCCTGTCCGCCGAGCGGGGCGCCGGCGGGCGCCTGGAGATCGAGATGCTCGAGGGGATGGCGCCCTCCGTGGCGGCGGCCGCGGCGAAGCGCTTCGGCGGCCTGCTCCTCTACGCGCCGATCGTGGAGAGCGCCGACATCGAGTCGGCCATCGCCTACCTGGTCCGCCGGCTGGACGAGAACACCGGGCCGGAGAACTTCCTGGCCCGCCAGTTCGGCATGACGACCGGGTCGCCCGGCTGGGACGCCGAGGCGGGCCGCTTCCGCCGGGCGGTGCGCGCCCGCCGGCGCCCCGCCGGCGGTCCCCGCCGGCGCCAGGACCGCAGCGCCGAGACCGCCGCCGTCACCACCGCCCGCCCCGCCACCGACGGCGGCTTTCCGCCGTTCGCCAACGAGCCCGACACCGACTTCACCCGCGCGGCGAACAGGAAGTGGGCCGCCGGACATCTGGAGGCGGCCCGGCGGGAGGGGCTCGGCGAGTACCGGCCGGTGGTCGCCGGCCGGGAGGTCGAGGGCGCCGCCACCGAGGCAGGGATCGATCCGAGCGACCCCGGCCGGGGTGCCGCCTACCGGTGGCTCCCGGCCGACCTCGGCGTGGTCAACGAAGCGGTCGCCGCGGCACGCGAAGCGGGCCCCCAGTGGGCTGCGGTCCCGCCGGAGGAGCGCCGCCGGGTGCTGCTCGGCGCGGCGGACGCTCTCGCGCGCGCGCGCGGCAGGCTGCTGGGGGTCATGGCGGTGGACACCGGCAAGACGGTGCGCGAGGGGGACCCCGAGGTGTCCGAGGCGATCGACTTCGCCACCTACTACGCCGCCCACATCCCCCCGGCCGGGTCGGGGTTCCGGCCCTACGGGACGGTCGTGGTCGCCTCCCCGTGGAACTTCCCGCTGTCGATCCCCGCCGGCGGGGTCCTCGCGGCGCTGGCCGCGGGCAACGCCGTGATCCTGAAGCCGGCGCGCGACGCGGTGGCCGTCGGCGGCGAGATCGCCCGGGCGCTGTGGGAGGGCGGCGTCCCCCGCGACGTGCTGCAGTTCCTCGCGTGCACCGACCGCACGGCGAGCAGGCAGCTCATCGTCGACCCTGCGGTCGACGCCGTGGTGCTCACCGGGTCCTGGGACACGTCGCGGATGTTCCTGCGCTGGCGCCCCGACCTGCGCCTGCACGCGGAGACCAGCGGTAAGAACGCCATCGTGGTGACGGCCACGGCCGACCTCGACGAGGCGATCGCCGACATCGTCAAGGGTGCCTTCGGCCATGCCGGCCAGAAGTGCTCGGCGGCGAGCCTGGCGATCGTCGAGGCGCCGGTCTACGACGACCCGGCCTTCCTGCGCCGCCTGGCGGACGCCGTGCGCACCCTCACGGTAGGGCCGTCGTGGGACCTGGCGACGTCGATGGGCCCGCTGATCCACCCGCCCGAGCCGCCGCTGCTCGACGCGCTCACCCGGCTCGCGCCCGGCGAGCGGTGGCTGGTGGAGCCCAGGCCCCTCGACGAGCACCGCTACTCCTGGTCGCCGGGGGTGAAGCTGGGCGTGGCGCCCGGCTCGGAGTACCACCTCACCGAGTACTTCGGCCCGGTGCTCGGGGTGCTCCGCGCCAAGGATCTCGAGGAGGCCATCGCCCTGCAGAACCAGGTGCCCTACGGGCTCACCGCCGGCCTGCATGCCCTCGACCCCGCCGAGATATCCCGCTGGAGGGAGGCGGTGGCGGCCGGCAACCTGTACGTCAACCGGGGGATCACCGGCGCGATCGTCCGCCGTCAGCCCTTCGGTGGCTGGAAGCGGTCGGTCGTCGGGCCCGGCGCCAAGGCCGGCGGCCCGCAGTACGTGGCGAGCCTCGGCCACTGGCCGGAGGCCGGGCCGGAAACCCCGTCGGGCGCCGAGTACGGGGCCGCCTGCCAGGCGGCCTGGCAGGCGCTGCGGGTGCCGCGCGACGAGACCGGCCTCGCGGCGGAATCGAACGTGCTGCGCTACCGGCCGCTGCACCGGGTCCTCGTGTGCACGGGCGGCAGCGTCCAGGACGAGGACATCTCCCGCGCCCTCGCAGCCGCCACGGCCGTGGGCGTGGCCGCGGACGTGGTCGGCGAGGAGGACCTGCCCGACCTGATCGCCGCCGGCGCGACCGGAGCGGTGGACAAGATCCGCTTCCTCGGAGGCGCCGGCGACGCCGCCCGCCTCGCGGCGGTCGACGCCGGCGTGTGGACCGACGACGTCCCCGTCGCCGCCGACCCGGCCCGGGAGGTGCTGCGCTGGGCGCGCGAGCAGGCCGTCAGCGAGAGCCGCCACCGGCACGGCAACGTGACCCGGCGCCGCCCCGGCCTGGCCGGCCCCGTCGCCGCAGCCGCGGAAACCGCGCCGAGAGCCGATCGTGGCGCGCACGTCAGCGACTAGGAACCTCCGGGCCGCCGGCAGGAGGCGGCGCTGGCCGCTTAGGGTTCTCGCCGTGGCGGTGCTGCTGGCCGCCCTCGTGGTGGCGGCGGACATCGCGGCGCGCATCTTCGTGCAGGACCGCCTGGCCGGGTACGTGCGGGCGTCCACCGGGGCGAGGAGCGCCTCCGCCCGGATCGAGTCGTTTCCGTTCCTCCTGCACGTTGTCGGCTCTGGCACCGTGGAGCGGGTCGACGTGACCGCCCGCGGGGTCCCCGCCGGGGCTCTGCGGATCGACAAGGTGGAGGTAATCGCCCGGCACGTCCGGATCGACCGTCACGATCTGGTCCGCGACCGGCGGGTGGTCGTCGGCTCGATCGCCAACGCGGACGTCACCGTGTGGGTCACCGCGGCGGAGCTGACCGCGGTGACCGGGCAGGCCGTGTCCTTCTCCGGTTCCAACGCCCTCCGCGTGAAGGTCGACGGCGTGTCGCTGCCGCTTGCCGTCGGCATCGACAACGGCCACGTCCTGACCCTCGAGGCGGCGGGCACCCGCCTGGCGTCCATCGACCTCGCGACCAGCGGGGTGATCCCGACGTGCCACATGCTCGTCGAGAGCTGGGCCGGCGAGCTGCGGATGTCGTGCCACGTGGCCCCGGTGCCCGAGAAGGTGATCGCCGCCCTCTCGGCTCGCTAGGCGGCGAACGGTGGGCCGTCGAAGCGGTCGGTGCTGGCGAAGCGCTCGACCGGCTCGCGGCGCAGGCGGGTGGCGCGCCCGGCGCCGGCGGGGTAGCCGAGGGCGAGCGCGCCCGCCAGCACCCACCCCTCCGGGATGCCGAGCGCCGGGAGGACCTCGTCCTCGCTGCGGACGAGCATCGTGGTGAACACGCCGCCGAGGCCCTCGCCGTGCGCGGCGAGAAGGATGCTCCACGCGAAGGGGTAGATCGAGGCGCCGCCGACGAGGGTGTAGCGGGGAAGGTCCCTGTCGGCTGCGGCCAGGCCGCGCAGGTCGGCGAGGAGCACCAGGAGCACCGGCACCCTGTCGAGGTGCTCGGCGAAGTCGCCCAGGTTCACCGCCGTGCGCGGCGACCCCTGAGAGGCGCGCTGCAGGGCGGCGCCCTCGGCGTCGCGGTCGGTGACGGGCGCCCAGGGGACCAGGCCGGCGGAGCGCATGGCCAGGTACTCGGACCACCCGACGAGGTAGAGGTCCCGGAGACGGGCCCTGAGGGCGGGGTCCTTGACCACGATCACCTTCCACGCCTGCCGGTTGCCGCCGCTCGGCGCGAACCGGGCCGCATCGAGGAGCCGGTAGACGACGTCGTCGGCCACGGGGTCCCCGGTGAACTCCCGGACGGCGCCGGTGGTGCGCAGAGCTAGGTCGAGGTCCATGCGTGCCCACGCTACGCCGCGGGGCGCAGGAGGACCTTCTCGGCGACCACGGCCCGGGTGACGTAGGTCCGGTCGTTGCGCAGGCGGTCCACGTCGAAGCGGATCGGCTCGGAGGCATCCCCACGCCCCGGGCGGCCGCCCGAACGGAGGGTTCCGGGTCGGGACCAATGGCCCTGTTGCACGGCCAGGACGCACGGCACGATGGGTGACCTCACAGGTCCTGTACCGGTCCCCTCGACAAGGGAGATCCGCCGATGATTGACCGAGACAAGAGCTCCCGCCTCGATCCGGCACCGTTCGGTGACGGGGATGACGACGAGGACACCCTGTCGAGGCTGATCGACATGCTCCAGCAGGTGGATCGCACGCTCGACCAGATGTGGCAGAAGACGGTGCCCGGCGGAAACTTCGAGGACGCCATACGCGTCGCCGAGGCCAGCCACGACATCCACCGGGCGCTGATAGCGCTGACGCCACCCCAGTGATACGGCCCGCCCCGCCCGGTCGCTCAGGTGCGCCGGGCGGGGCCGGCGGGCCGCTGGTCTAACCTCGCGGCGCGTGGAGCGGGTTCGGATTCAGGGCCGGGGGGGCGGGCGCCGCCCCCCCGGCGGGGCGGAGGAGGGCCGCAGGCGCTTCTTCGCGCGGCTCGGCGCAGCGGTCGTCCACCACCCCTGGCGGGTGATAGCCCTGTGGGTCGTCGCCGCGGTGGCTCTGATCGCGACCTCCCCCGGGCTTCCCACCACCACCAACGAGAGCAGCTTCCTGCCCAAGCACTACGAGTCGATCGAGGCGAACACCCTGGACGCCAAGGCCTTCCCGCAGGCGAGCAGGACCGTCTCGTCGGCAGCGATCATCGTCTTCGCGCGTCGCGACGGCGGGGCCCTCACCCCGGCCGACACGGCGAGGATCTCCGCCATCGTGGCGACCCTTGACCGCCGGCGCATCCGCAACATCGACGCCGTCACCCTCGCCCCCGAGTCGCCCAACCGCCTGGTGGAGGCGGCGCTGGTGGCGATGCCCAAGGCCATCGTCAACGGAACAGGGAAGGCCGCCGCCGACGCCGTCAAGGTGCTGCGGGCGGACATCAGGCCCCTCATCCCCGGCAGCGGCCTGGTCGAAGGGGTGACCGGCACCGCGGCGCAGCAGTTGGACAGCCAGCAGTCGAGCAACCGGGCCGATCAGATCGTGCTGGCGGCGACGCTCCTCCTGATCCTGGTCCTGCTGCTGGTGATCTTCCGCAGCCCCATCATCGCCCTGATGCCGATCATCACCATCGCACTGGTCTCCCAGGCCGCTGACGGCCTGATCGCGGACGTCAACAAGGCGGCGAACCTGAACGCCGACTCGTCGATCACGACGATCCTCATCGTCGTCCTCTTCGGCATCGGCACCGACTACATCCTCTTCTTGATGTTCCGCTACCGGGAGCGGCTGCGCATGGGGGAGGACCCGCGCCGTGCGATGGTCAGCGCCGTGACCCGGGCGGGCGAGGCGATCGCCTCCGCCGCGGGCGCCGTGATGGTCGCCTTCCTCGCCCTGGTCCTCTCGACGCTGAGCGTGCTCCGCGCGATCGGCCCCGCCCTCGCGATCGCCGTCGCGACGATGCTCGTCGCCGCCCTGACCCTGATCCCGGCGGCGGTGTCGCTGCTCGGGACGCGGGTGTTCTGGCCGTCGAGGAGTTGGCAGCGGGAACCCCGGGCGGCGAGGTTCTCGCGTATCGGCGTTTCCCTGGCGGCGCGCCCGGCGGTCTTCGCGGCGGCCTCGGGGATCCTCCTCCTGGCCCTCGCGGTCAGCGCCCTCGGCTACCACCCGACCTTCGACCTCTCCAGCGCCGGCATCCCCAGCACCGCCGAGTCCCGGACGGCGCTCCAGACGCTGGAGAAAGGCCTGCCGCCCGGCTCGACGGATCCCGCCCAGGTGTACCTCCACTCCGCCTCCGGCCGGCGGCTCTCCGCCGGCCAGATCAGCTCCTTCGCGTCCCGGGTGAGGGCGATGCGGGGGGTGGGTGCCGTGGCGCCCCCCAGGGTCAGCCCCGACGGGGCCACCGCGTACTACAGTGTCACCCTGACGCGCGACCCCGGTTCGACCGCCGCGGTGAACCTGGTGAAGCACAGCCTGCGGCCGGAGATCCACGCGGCGGCACCTCCGGGCACGTACGCCCTCGTGGGGGGGCTGACAGCCGTGTTCGCCGACATCCAGAAGGCGATCGACCACGACTACGCGGTGGTGTTCCCCGCCGCAGCCGCGGTCATCCTCGTGATCCTCGCCCTCCTGCTGCGGAGCGTCGTCGCCCCGTGGTACCTGATGGCCTCCGTCGGCCTGGGGTTCGCGGCCACCCTCGGGGCGAGCGTGCTCGTTTTCCAGGGGCTTCGCGGCGAGGCGGGCCTCGTGTTCCTCCTGCCCGTGTACATCTACGTGTTCGTGGTGGCGCTGGGCACCGACTACAACATCTTGATGATCGCCCGCTTGCGTGAGGAAGCCCGGCAGGGCCACACGCCGCGGGGCGCCGCCGCCCTGACGCTGCGCCACACCGGGCCCACCATCGGCTCGGCGGGGCTGATCCTCGCCGGCACGTTCGCCTCGCTGTCCCTCGCCGGCAACACGATCCTGTCGCAACTGGGTTTCGCCGTCGCCTGCGGCATCGCCCTCGCCGCGTTCGTGATGGCCATGTTCTTCACGCCGAGCCTGACGGCGCTCGTCGGGCACCGCGCCTGGTGGCCGGGGCATGGCGACGAGCCGGGGTCCGGGCCGCCCGCCGGCTGACCCCCCGGCACCGCCGACCACCTACCCATGCGAACACCTGTTCGGCGCGGCGGCTAGGCTTCGCGGGCGTGAGCGACCCTGCCCCCAGCGACGCGCCCGCGTGGGCCGCGGGCCTCGACGCCGCCCAGCGCCGGGCGGTGGACCACGACGGCGGCCCGCTCCTGATCGTCGCCGGCGCCGGCACAGGCAAGACCCGGACCCTGGTGGCGCGCCTGGCGCGCCTGGTCGACTCGGGGGTGCCCCCCGACCGGGTGCTGCTCGTGACGTTCAGCCGGCGGGCGGCCGAGGACATGATCCGCCGCCTCGGGGCTCTGGTGGGGGCGGCGACCGCCCGGCGGGTCCACGCCGGCACGTTCCATGCCGTCGCGCACCGCCTGCTGCGCCGGCACGCCTCGGCGCTCGGGCTGGACGGCGGTTTCAGCGTGCTCGACCCCGGCGACGCCGCGGATCTCATGCACCTCGCCCGCCAGGAGGTCGGGGACTCCTACGGGCGCGACGAGCGCCGCTTTCCCCGCAAAGACACCCTCCTCGCGCTGTACTCCCGGGTCGTCAACGCCGGCGAGCCGCTCGGCGCCGTCGTCCGGCGCCACTTCCCCTGGGTGCAGGAGCACGAGGAGGCCATCGGGCGGGTGTTCGGGGTCTACACCGCCCGCAAGCGGGCCCAGGGGCTGCTCGATTTCGACGACCTGCTGCTGTACTGGCGCGCTGCCGCCGCCGACCCGGCGGTGGGGCCCGCGCTCGCCGGCGCCTACGACCACGTCCTCGTCGACGAGTACCAGGACACCAACAGGCTGCAGGCGGAGATCGTCCGGTCACTCCGCCGGGGCGGCCGGGCGCTCACGGTGGTCGGCGACGACGCCCAGGCGATCTACTCCTTCCGGGCGGCCACGGTGCGCAACATGCTCGACTTCGCCGGCCACTTCCCCGAGGCCACGGTGGTGACCCTCGAGCGGAACCACCGCTCGACGCAGCCGATCCTCGACCTCGCCAACGCCGTGCTCGCAGGCTCGGCCGAGGGCTACCCGAAGCGGCTGTGGACCTCCGCGCCGGGGGGCGGCAGGCCGGTGCTGGCCACCTGCCCCGACGAGGGTGCGGAGGCGGAGGCGGTCGCCGACCTCATCCTCGAGCACCACGAGGCGGGGGTGGCGCTGCGGGAGCAGGCCGTGCTGTTCCGGTCCGCGCACCACAGCGACCTGCTCGAGGTCGTGCTGCGCCGCCGGCGGATCCCCTACGTCAAATACGGGGGCCTGCGCTTCCTCGAAGCCGCCCACATCCGGGACCTGGTGGCGGTGCTGCGGATCCTCGACAACCCCCGCGACGAGCTGGCGTGGTACCGGGTGCTCCAGCTCCTCGACGGTGTCGGCCCCGCCGGGGCGCGGCGCGCGATGCAGGACCTGGGGGTGGGGGAGGGCGGCGACCCGCTGGGCCGCTTCGCCGGAGGGGGCGGAGCCCTGCCGGGGCGGGCGCAGGCCGACGCCGGCCGCCTCGGCGCCGCCCTGTCGGACTGCCGCACGGACCGGCTCGAGCCGGGGGCGCAGGTGGAGCGGCTGCGCGACGCGCTCGAACCGCTCCTGCGCCGCCGCTACCCCGACGCCGAGGTGCGGCTGCGCGACTTGGACGCCCTGGGCCGCCTGGCGGCGGGCTACGACAGCCGCGCCCGCCTGGTCGCCGAGCTGACCCTCGACCCGCCGTCGGGCACCGGGGACCTGGCCGGGCCGCCGCTGCTCGACGACGACTACGCCGTGCTCTCCACGGTCCACTCCGCGAAGGGCTGCGAGTGGCGGGTGGTGCACGTGATCCACATGTCGGACGGGATGTTCCCCTCCGACATGTCGACGGGCAGCGCCGAGGAGATCGAGGAGGAGCGCCGGCTGTTCTACGTGGCCGTGACGCGCGCACGGGAGCACCTGCACCTCTACGCCCCCCTCCGCTACCACGCCGGCGGCCCCTTCGGCCACGGGGACCGCCACGGGTACGCGCAGCGCAGCCGCTTCCTCCCCCCGGCGGCCGACGCCCTGCTCGAGCACCGGGCGGTCCGGGCGCGGGGCGAGGACACGCCCCTGCCGGCGGCCGCGGTGCCGCTGGGGACCGCCGTCGACGAAGCGCTGCGCGGCCTGTGGTGAGGGCGGACGGTGCCGCGGGTGCTCAGGTCAGGCCGAGCGCCGCCGCGCACGCCGGCCACTGGCCCCACCCGGCCTGGGCCTGGAGCCGCATCGCCGCCTGGTCCTGCATCTCGGGCGCCTCGAGGTCCGGGCGGCCGGGGTAGCCGAGGTCGGTCCAGGTCTGCTGGCTGAACTGGTAGGCGCCGTAGTAGCCGTTGCCGCTGTTCTCCCGGTAGTTGTCGCTCGACTCGCACTCGCGCAGCTGCAGCCACACGCCGCCGGCGTCGGTGTACCCGGCGCCGGGAGGCGCCGGCGCGGCGGCAGGCGGGGGGGCGGGGGAGGAGACGATGCTGTGGACCACCGCCACGAGGCCTCCGTTGACGGGCATGCCCTGCCCGGCCGGCGAGGGGGGGCGGGCGCCGGCGGTCGCGGCCGTCTCCGTGTACCGGCTGAGCTGCACCTGCAGCTGGTCGAGCTGGGCCTGCTCCGACGCGGCCGCGGCCAGCGCCGCGTCGCGGGCCTCGTCGACGGTCTGCGCGGCCCGGCGCAGCACCCCCTCCTCGCGCGCCATGTCCGCCTCCTCGGCGTGGAGCTGGCGCATCTCGGTGCGGTAGCCGTCGACCGCGTCGGTCAGGTTGCCGGCCGCCACCTGCAGGTACTCGGCCTTGATCGACGGGTCTCCGGAGAGAGCCTCGGGTAGGGGCGCGGGGTCGATCCCCCCGGTGTAGCTGAGGAGCGCCTGCCGCTTCAGAAGAGCCTCGCGGGCGCCGACGCGGCGCTGCAGGGCGGCGACCTCGAGCCCGTCCGCGGCGATCTGCTGGGCCAGGGTGATCGCTCCCAGGTTGGCGCGGTCGAAGGCCAGGGTGAGCTGGTGGAGCCGGGCGGCGTGGGAGTCGACCTCCGCCCGCACCACGCCGATCTGGTCGCGCGTGGAAGCGATCGGGTCGGCACCGGCGGGCGCCGACAGCGGCACAGCGGAAGCGCCGAGCGCGAGGACACCGGCGACGACGCCGGTGATCGACCGCTTCACGACACCCGCTCCGCTCGGGTTGCTGGCTCTCGCCAGCCTCGCGAAGTGAGCCACAGGACGAGGGACGACCTTAGCGGCGAGCGGCCGGGGATTTCCACCCCGGCTGTCGCCGCCGGGCCGGCGGGGCGCGCCGGGCCGGCGGATAGCCTGGCGCCGGCCGGATGCAGCACCGAAAGTGAGGGAGGAAGGCGTGAGCGACGACGGGGGAGTGGCGAGGCGCTACGGGGACGTGACCGTGGAGATCGGCGCGGACTTCGTCGCGGAGGTCGAGATCCACCGGCCGCCCAACAACTTCTTCGACGCCGCCTTGATCCGCAGCCTCGCCGACGCCTACGAAGCCCTCGACGCCGCCGGGGCGTGCCGGGCGATCGTGCTGTGCGCGGAGGGCAGGCACTTCTGCGCCGGCGCCGACTTCAACGCCGAGAGCAGCGCCGAGGCCGTCCCCGAGGAGGGCGCCGCGGGCCTCTACCGTGAGGCGGTCCGGCTCTTCCGCACCGGGCTGCCCGTCGTCGCCGCCGTGCACGGCGCCGCGGTGGGGGGAGGCCTCGGCCTCGCCTGCTCAGCGGACTTCCGCGTGGCGGCCCGCGAATCCCGCTTCAGCGCCAACTTCGCCCGGCTCGGCTTCCACCACGGCTTCGGCCTGACGATCACCCTCCCGGCCATCGTCGGCAACCAGCACGCCCTCGAGATGCTCTACACCGGCCGTCGGGTGCCCGGCGAGGAGGCGGCGGTCATCGGCCTGTGCGACCGGCTCGTGCCCCTCGCCGACGTGCGCGCCGCGGCCCGCGACCTCGCCGGGGAGATCGCAGCGTCGGCGCCCCTGGCCGTGCGCTCGATCCGGCGCACCATGCGCAGCCACCTCGCGGACGAGGTCGCCGCCGCGACGGACCGGGAGGACGCCGAGCAGGTCCGGCTGCGCCCCACCGCGGACTTCGCCGAAGGCATCCGGGCGAGCTTCGAGCGGCGCGCCCCCCGCTTCGCCGGGCGCTAGCGCGGCCGGCGCCGGCGGTCAGTGGATGCGATCGTAGGCGCCGACCCCACCCATCACCACCGCCCCGACGAGCAGCAGGGCCATCAGGGCGGAGAAGACGAGGTCCGCCTTGCGGGTCACGAGCGCGTAGATGCCGATGATCTGGGCGACGATCAGGGAGATCCCGGCGGCGTAGAGGAGCGTCACGTGGGCGACGGCCCTGCGGCGGCGGGGGTGGGGGCGGGGGCGGCGGGCATCCGTGGCAGGGTAGCCCGCCGCGCGGCGGTCAGTACCGGTACTGCTCGCTCTTGTAGGGGCCGCCCAGGTCCACGCCGAGGTAGGAGGCCTGCCGGTCGGTCATCTGGGTGAGGCGGGCACCGAGCTTGGGGAGGTGCAGCCGGGCGACCTTCTCGTCGAGGTGGCGGGGCAGGACGTGCACGCCGGTGGGGTAGTGCTCGGTGCGGGTGAACAGCTCGATCTGCGCCAGGACCTGGTTGGTGAAGCTGGAGGACATCACGAAGCTGGGGTGGCCGGTGGCGCAGCCGAGGTTCACCAGCCGGCCCTCCGCGAGGACGATGACCGAGTGGCCGTCGGGGAAGTCCCACGCGTCGACCTGGGCCTTGATGGGGGACTTGGCGATGCCCGGCACCCGGGCGAGACCGGCCATGTCGATCTCGTTGTCGAAGTGGCCGATGTTGCAGACGATCGCGTTGTGCTTCATCGCCCCCATGTGCTCCGCCGTGATGATGTCCCGGTTGCCGGTGGCGGTCACGAAGATGTCGGCGGTGCCGACGGCGTCCTCGATGGTGAGGACCTGGTAGCCCTCCATGGCCGCCTGGAGGGCGCAGATCGGGTCGATCTCCGTGACGATCACCCGGGCGCCCTGCCCCCGCAGTGACTGGGCGCACCCCTTGCCCACGTCCCCGTACCCGCACACGACCGCCGTCTTGCCGGCGACCATCACGTCGGTCGCCCGGAAGATCCCGTCGATCAGCGAGTGGCGCACCCCGTAGAGGTTGTCGAACTTGGACTTGGTGACCGAGTCGTTGACGTTGATCGCGGGGAAGAGGAGGGCGCCGCGCGCGTGGCGCTGGTAGAGGCGGTGCACGCCGGTGGTGGTCTCCTCGGTGACACCCTTGATGCCCTCGGCGATGCGGGACCACAGCTTGCCGTCCTCCCGCAGGGTGCGCCCGAGGGTGGCGAGGATGACGCCGTACTCCTCGGAGTCCTCCGGCCCCAGTTCGGGGACCGTGCCGTCCCGCTCGGACTCGACGCCCAGGTGCACGAGGAGCGTGGCGTCCCCGCCGTCGTCGAGGATCATGTTGGGCCCCTCGGCGTCGTCGGGCCAGCGCAGCGCCATCTCCGTGCACCACCAGTACTCCTCGAGGGTCTCGCCCTTCCAGGCGTAGACGGGGATGCCGGCCGCGGCGATGGCGGCGGCGGCGTGGTCCTGGGTGGAGAAGATGTTGCACGACGCCCAGCGCACCTGCGCTCCGAGGTGCACCAGGGTCTCGATGAGCACGGCGGTCTGCACGGTCATGTGCAGCGACCCGGTGATGCGGGCGCCGGCGAGGGGCCTGGTGTCGCCGTGCTCGGCGCGCAGCGCCATCAGCCCGGGCATCTCGACCTCGGCGAGGTCGATCTCTCGCCGTCCGAAGGGGGCGAGGCCCACGTCGGCGACCTTGAAGGGGGGGACGGTGTGCTCGGCCACGGGGGCTCCTTGGTTGTGTGGGGATGCGGAGGGGGACGGGGACCCGCGGCGGCCGGGCGCCGCCCTCGGCGCTGCAGCGCCGGCGGCCGGTCCCGCCAGGCCGGGGCCGTCAGGCCCTTCCCGTCTGGTCAGCCCGGGGTCGGCGTCAGCTTATCCGCCCCGCCGCCCTCAGCCGCCGGATGCCGGCAGCCGGGCGAGGCGCAGCGCCGGCAGACGGGCGGAGAGGAGGGTGCCCGCCGCGGCCAGCTCGGCCTCCGCTTTGGCGCGGTCGGCTCGAAGCAGACCCTCGTAGCGGGTCAGGGACCGAAGGGCGGCGGCATCGCCGGGGCTCGTGGCGAGGGTCTGGATCGCCTCGATGGCCCCGAGGGCGTCGGAGCTGGCCCACATCGTGACCGCGCCGATCATCCGGCTCAGGTGCCTGCCGGGCGCGGAGGCCGGCACCTCGAGCGTCGACAGCTGGTAGATGCTGTCGTCGACGAACGAGCAGGCCTGCTGGTCGTCGCGGAGGAGACCCGGGACCTGGCGCGTCTGTGCCGGGGTCAGCGAGCGGGCCTGGACGTCGGCCCAGATGGTGAGCGACTCGCCGAGGCCGTAGCTGCAGGCGGCCACGTCGGCGTTGACCCGCGACACGGTGCTCGCCTCCCCGGCGACCTCGACGGGCCGGGATGCGTGGCGGGGCAGGTCGGTCACGACGGTGACCGCGGCGATGGCGGCCACCACGGAGCCGGCGAGCAGGCCCCGCCGGCGGTACCAGGGACGCCTGCGACGGGGGGCGGCGGCGGCGACGGGGGTGCCCTCGATGACGGTCACGGCTTTTCTCCTAGCAGGGTTCGGGCCTCCACCGCGATCCCCTCGGCCCACGCGGCGATCGTGGGGGCAGACAGGGTGAACCGGCCCGCGCCGTTCTCGTTGGCGTAGGGCGTCGCCCGCAGCCGCAGGCGCCCGGAGGGGTCGACGAAGTACAGCAGGTCGTTGTGGCTGACCGCCCCGGTGGAGCGCTGCACGTCGACCGTGATCCCGTACGCGCTCCACACGGCGTCGAGGCGGGGGAGCGGGCCGGTGAGGAAGTGCCAGGCGCCCAGCGTCGCCAGCGCCCCGGCCGCGGCGCGGGCGGACGAAGGGCTGGGGGCGAGGGGGTCGGTGTTGACCGCGACGAGCGCCACCCGGGGCGCGTCCGCGCCGAGGTCGCGGTACGCCGCCGCCAGTTCCGCTTCGAGGACCGGGCAG
The DNA here is from genome assembly GCA_021788115.1 of Actinomycetes bacterium. Lineage (GTDB taxonomy): Bacteria > Actinomycetota > Acidimicrobiia > Acidimicrobiales > Palsa-688 > JAJYLA01. Next base: position 38,345 of record JAJYLA010000003.1, read on the forward strand.
ATGTCGTCACAGGGGGCGTCGAAGAAGGTGAGGACGACGACCCTGCCGCGCAGGCCGGCGGGCGACACGGCCCGGCCGCGCTGGTCGGTGAGGGAAAACGCCGGCGCGTCGGACGCCGGCGTGCGGGTGAGCTGCATGAGGGCCGAGAGGCTGGCGGGAAGCTGCGGCGAGGCGGCGGGGCTGCCGGCAGGGCCCCCGAAAAAGTGGTCCGCCACGGCGCCCCCGCCGCCCAGCAGGACGACGGCGCCGAGAAACCAGCCGACCACCCGCCGGGGGATCCTCGAGGGCCCCGCGGCAAAGGCGGCGGCGCGGTCGATCACGACCGCGCCGGGCGTGTCGCGGGCGGGCGGCGCCACGCGGTGCTCCGGGGTGGTCGGTGCTAGGTCCATCGTCGGGCGGCTACAGGGAGGGGCGCGGCGGCTCGACCCGCCGGCGTTCCTCGCGCACCAGCCGGTGCAGCTCGTGGTCGGCGTCTTCCTCGCTGCGCAGCCAGGCCAGGAGGTTCGAGAAGATCAGCGGGACGAAGCACGCCCCCGCGACCAGCCACATCACGCCCGCGGTGATCTGCTGGTCGGCGGCCACTCCGAGCCCGTGGCCGGGGGTGTGGCGGTACGCGGGGTACCAGTCGCCCGGCGACATCGCGATCATGTAGGCGAGGATCCAGACCGTCCACATGCTCACCGCGGCGATCGCCATGCGCAGGGGGCGGGCGGAGCGCGGCGCGAGCGGGGCCGACGCCACCATCTCCAGCCACAGGGCCGTGCCGGCGGCAGTCAGGCTGATCGCCTCGACGGCCAGGGGCCAGCCGCCGGCGTGGAGAGCGTCGACGGCGGCGGCGGTCCGCCAGGCCACCAGGCAGGCGAGGGCCGCGCCGACGATGGCGGCGCTTCGCAGCCGCTCGGGGTGGCGGCGGCGCGCCTCGGCGAGCGTGGCGGCGACGTTGCCCAGGCCGAGCGGTCGCCACGGCTCCGAGGCGACGAGCAGCCGGGGGGCCACCAGGGCGAGCACCAGGAACTGGAGCGCCTCCGCCCAGTCGGAGCGGCGCGCGCTGGTCCCGAAGGGGGGCGCCACCACGGCCGCCACAAGAGCGACCGCGCCGGCGGCGAGCGCCGCGCGGGCGCCCGGCCGCCAGGAAACGGCGGGCCTGCCGATCAGGACTCCCGTTTGCGTACGAAGTACCCCACCAGGATGGCGGCGCACAACGTGCCCAGGGGGATGGCGAAGGTCAGGACCTGGGCCCCAATGAATGCGTCGGAGGCGATCATCACGTCTTCCTCAGTACCTCAGAAAATGTAGAACAGGAGCCAGAAGAACGCCGCGACCGCCGCCGTGAAGCCCCAGAAGAGCGTGCAGCCCTCGGCGTTGGCCCGGAAGAGCCGCTCGGCCGAAAGCGCCGCGGGGGTCGCCCCCTCCTCCACCAGGGCCCGGCGCAGGCGGAGGCCCCGGGCGAGCAGGGTCTCGATCCAGTAGGTCGCGCCGAGGACCAGGGCGATGTTCATGGCCGCCCACCCGATGAAACACGACGCGTACCCGCTCGAGCCGGGGAAGAAGCGCAGGCGGGTCAACTCCCAGATTTGCAGGGCCACGACGAGAAGCCCCGTCGCGACGACCGTCCACCCGGCGACCTGCCAGTCGGCCCGCAGGCCCCGGCGGAGCCGCACGTTGCCGAGCAGCGCAAGAGCGCCGGCGGCGATCGTCAGGGCGACGATCGACGTGCCGATGTCGGTCGGTGCGGTGACGCCGTGGGGCCGCCAGGACTGGTCGTTGTTGGCGGACCGCAGATAGAAGTAGGCGAACGCGAGCCCTGCGAACGCGAAGGCGACGATGCCGATGGCGAGCCGTGTGCCGGTCCACACGGAGCCCTCGGCGGCGCGCAGCTCGTATTCGGCCTCCTCGGGCGACTCGATCAGACCGGGGATGCCCGGGGCCGGGTTGATGGCGCTCATGTCGGTCACCTCGGGTCGAGCCCGGTCGAGGGGTCTGCTGTGGCTCCGGCGACGGCCATCGCCAGCCCGGCGCCGAGGTCGGCGACGGGGGCGGGCTCGGGATCGCCGTAGTGGTAGGGGTCGTTGAGGACGACGGGGATCCGCTCGAAGTTGAAATACGGCACCGGCGTGGGCGTCTGCCACTCGAGGCCGTTGGACGCCCAGGGGTTGGCCGGCGCGGTGCGGGGGTTGATGACCATCGTCCACACCACGTTGCCGACGAAGATCAGGAACGAGGCGCCGAGAAGGAACGCTCCGGTGGAGGAGATGTCGTTCCACACCTGGAGGTTGGCGGCGTACTCGAACACCCGCCGCGGCTGGCCGAGCAGCCCGACGATGAAGAGCGGGAAGAACGTCAGGTTGAAGAACACGAACATCGTCCAGAAGTGGATCTTCCCCCACTTCTGGTCGAGCATCCTGCCCGTCATCTTCGGCGTCCAGTAGTAGATGCCGCCGAAGAGGGCGAAGATGAGCCCGCCCATGATCGTGTAGTGGAAGTGGGCCATCACAAAGAAGCTCCCGTGCACGGTGACGTTCACCGGGACGTCCGACAGGAACACGCCGGTGACGCCGCCGATCAGGAAGTTGAAGTACATCCCGAGCGCGAACAGCATCGGCACCTCCATGCGGATCCGCGCCTTGTACAGGGTGCCCAGGCCCACCAGGAAGATGAACCCGGTGGGGATCGAGATCAGCTCGGTCGTGAGCATGAACAGCGGCCGCATGTCCGGGTTGATGCCGCTCTGGAAGAGGTGGTGCTGCCAGACGAAGAACGACAGCAGCGCCACCCCGAGCATCCCGGCGGCCGCCACGCGGTAACCGAAGAGGGGTTTGCGGGTGAAAACCGGGAGCATCTCCGCGACGATCCCGAAGCCGGGCAGCGCCATGATGTAGACCTCGGGGTGGCCGAAGAACCAGAACAGGTTCTGCCAGAGGAACTGGCTCCCCCCGTGCTCGGTCACGTAGAACGCCGTCTGCGCCGTGCGGTCGAGTACCCCGAAGAGGCCGGCGGCGACCAGGGTCGGCGTCGCCAGTGTCAGGAGGGCGGCCGTGGCGAGCATAGACCACACGAAGACGGGGACCCTGTTCCAGGTCATGCCCGGCGCCCGGAAGTGGATGATGGTGACCGCCAGGTTGAACCCGGCGAGGATCATGCCGATGCCGATCACGCCGAAGCCGACGAGGTAGGAGTCCATCCCTCCCGCCGACTGGGTCTGGAGGGGGGCGTAGCCGGTCCACCCCGTAGGGAAACCGCCGAGCGGCAGGGCCGTGAGGATCACCAGGTAGCCGGCGGCGAAGAACCAGTACGAGGCGGCCTCGACCCGGGGGAACGCCGTGCGGCGGCTGCCGATCATCAGCGGGACGAGATAGTTGCCGAGGGGCCCGACGACGGCGGAGGACGCCATCATCATCATCATCGTCCCGTGCTCGCCGACGACGGCGATGTAGATGTCCGGGCCGAAGAAGTGGTTGGCCGGCGTCAGCAGCTCCGTCCGGATCGCCATGGCCAGGAGGCCGGCGGTGAAGAAGAACACGAGGACGGTGACCAGGTACTGCATGCCGACCACCTTGTGGTCGGTGGAGTACTTGAAGTAGCGCATCCACCCCTGCTGGGGCTCGGGCGTGACCGGCTCGCGCCCCACCAGTTTGGCCAGCGGGTAGTTGAGGGCCCCGATGCCGGCCAGCCAGCCGACCACCCCGAAGGCGAGGCCGAGCACGACGGCGGTGTCGTTGAGCCCGCTCGCCCCCGCGGTGTTCGGGTACGCGCTCGCGATCTGGTTGCCGAGCCAGTGGCCGACGGCGTAGCCGGCGACCGCGCCGACGACGGCGGTGCCGAGGTGCTGGCCCAGCCACGCCGGCCTGCTGGTCGGCCGCCGTGTGGGCCCGGGTCGCGTCACGCCGACGTCCCCGACGGGCTCGCCGGCCGCCGGCCGGCGACCGCTGTCGATCGTCATGGTTGCCGTCCACCTTCCTGCATCTGTGCGCACGTGGTTGCGGTCATGAGGTCACCTTCTGTGCCCCGTACATCTCGACCTTGTTGTAGGGATCGCGGTTGTCCGGGTAGAAGCCGCCGTCGGCGCCGTTGGCGTCGGGCGTGTAGGTCCACGCGAACGGCGGGAGCAGCTTGGTGGTGGCCGCGAGGGTCTGTTCCTGCGTCGTCGCCCAGCTCTGGAAGGCGGCCGCCGACTCGATGTGGCCGGTGTTGTACATGGCCCCGTGCCAGATGCCGCACAGCTCGTCGCAGCGGACCATGAACCGCCCGAGCTGGCTGCCCGTCGAGGTGTAGGCCACGTCGTCCTGTCCGGGGTTGGCGTCGGCCTTGACGCCGAGCTGGTAGGCCCAGAAGTCGTGGATGACGTCGAGGGACGTGACGTGGAAGGCGACGTTCGTGTCGGCGGGCAGGACCAGGTTGCGCGTCTCGAAGCCACCGTAGGTGGGGTAGCGGTAGGTGAACATCCACTGCTGGGCGATCACCTGGACCGGGAGGATCTGCTTCGAAGCCGGCGACCAGATCGGGTTCGGGCCCTCCCCTCCGCCGGCACCCGCGGGCACCACGAGCTCGTAGGTTCCGAAAACGAACAGACCGAGCACGATCACGGTGCTCACCGAGATCCACCCGGTCTGCAGTCCGAGGTGGCCGCGGGAGTAGGGTCCCGCGACCGGCTCGGGGCCGCCGCGCGAGGCACGCCACGTCCAGATGGCGTAGCCGAGATACACCCACACGGCGATCACGACCGGCAGGGCGATGATGAAGAGCACGTTGAAGTCGAACTGGGCACCGTTGGCGCTCGAGGTCATCTTCCCGGGCGGGATGTGCGGTCCGGCGAGGAAGTAGAACAGCGGGTCGGTCACCGCGGAGAGCACGAACCACACGGCGACCATCCGCCGGAAATGGCGGGGGGCGGGGGCGTCGGGCATCAGGCGACCACCTTCAGGAATCCGTCCATGTAGCCGATCGTCTGCATCGGCCCCCCGGTCCCGTCGAGCCAGCCGAGCCCGCAGGGGAGGAAGCACTGCCACGGGTACTGGCCGACGCCGGGGGTGACGAAGGAGAACCGGACCGTGTTGTGGTCGTAGTTGGCGGTGCAGGGGGCGGCGCTGCAGGGGTTCTTGGCATTGTGGGAGATGCCCACCAGCGGCACGTTGATTCCGAGGGTCGGCACCGTGAACGTGTGGCCGACCCCGTTGCCGCTGTTGGCGTCGACCAGGTCGGTGGTCTTGCCGTCGAGTGTCATGTCCCCTCCCGCCGTGCCGGTCACGCGGCCGAGCAGCTGATTGCGCAGCGGGCTTCCCGAGTCGTACTGGTAGATCGTCACATTGATCCGGGTGTGGGCGGGCAGGTCCCACAGCGTGCTGTGCACCCACTTGCCGTCCGGCGCCTGCACGAGGTACGACACCCAGCTCGGGTGCGCGCCGAACCCGATGCTGCCGACGGTCTGCACCGACAGGTCGACCGGCTGCCCGGCCTGATGGCGCGAGGCGAAGTCGATCGTCGGCGGGGCTGAGCGCAGGAACGCCATCGCCGTGCCGACGACCAGGCCCGCAACGGCGGCGAGCAGGGCCAGCACGACAGCAATCCTGCTGGATCGACTCATGCGAATATTCCCCCCGTGATTTATGTCTAACGATCGGTCGGCACCGATTGGTGCGCTGAGATTACGGATAAGTGGAGTGGCCGTCAAGCGCTGACGCGGCAGGCCGGGAAACGTCAGGGAACGCGGGGGGCGACCCCGCCGCCGAGGCGCCGTCCAGGACGCCGAGCCAGCGGTCGATCGCCGTGGAGAGGTTCCCGTGCTCGCTGATCGCGCGGCGGATCACCCCGCTCAGGGCCGGCACCGCCCAGAAGTCCCCGCAGATCCACAGGACCCCGGCTCCGAGCTGCTGGTCGGCGAAGGGACTGAGCGTCACGCCCGGGTGGTGGGCGTAGACGCTGTACCACGCGCTGTGGCTGAAGATGCTCATGGACATGGCCATCACGAACATGATCACGTTGGTCGCGATGAGCGAGACCCCCTGGCCGACGGCCGTCAGCCGCGGAGCGAACGGCGGCGACCCGGCGATCTGCATCCAGAAGAGGATGCCGACGGTGAAGAAGCTGCCGTGCATCAGCCACACGTGCACGGCCTGGTTCCTCTCCCCGAGGTCGAACAGCGCCGGCACGTGCCAGAGGATCATCGCCGCGTTGAGGGCAACGAACCCCGTCCACGGCGCCAGAGCGCAGCGCACGGCCGCGCGCAGGGGACGGGCCCACCCTCCGAGGCACACGGCCCGCAGGGCGCGCCGGCGCACGGCGACGGGCGCAGCGAACACCAGCGGAATCCACGGGGCGCCGAGGACCACCAGCGCCGGGGCGAGGAACATGATGAGGACGTGCTCGATCATGTGGACGTAGAAGTATCGGTACGCCCAGTAGTCGATCGGGGAGGCGACGGCCACGGCGAGCAGCAGCAGGCCGCCGTAGAAGGCGAAGGAGCGGCGTCGCCGGCTGCGCGACCGCTCGGCGGACGAGCGCCGGCGGAGCCGGCTGAGGCCGACCTCGTGGGCGACGACCAGGGCGACGGCGATCGCCACGAATGGGTCGAAGGACCAATGGCCGGTCAGATAGCGCATCGAGCGTCGCCGGAGCTCAGGACAGTCCCCCCGAGACCGCCGCGATCCCGCGGCCCCAAGCCGTTATCTGCGATGGCGGCAGGTACGACGCGCCGCTCTTGGTGTGATCGACCATCGGGGCGGCGACGAAGCGTTCCTGGCCCCGGGCGTCGATGAAGTACACGATCGACGCGTGGATGATGTCGGCGTCGGGGCTCGGGGCGGATACCCCGATGCCGTAGTCGTGCCAGGCAGCCCGCAGGGCCGGGACCGGCCCGGTGAGGAAGTGCCAGTCGGGGATGATGCCGAGCCCCTGCTCGCGGGAGTACGAGGCCATGTCCGCGGTCGTGCGGAAGTACTGGTTGACGTTGATGGCGACGAACACGGTCCCGGGGGCCTTCGGGCCGAGGTCCCTGTACGCGTCGACGAACTCCTGGGACACGATCGGGCAGATGTCGGTGCAGTGGGGGTCCATGAACTCGAGCACCACCGCGTGCCCCCGCAGGCTCGACAGCGACACCGTCGCACCGTGCTGATCGACGAGGGTGAAGCCGGGAGCGGGTTTCGTCGGCACCGGGGAGAGGCCCATCAGGTCCGCGGTGCTGGTGGGCACCGCGGCGGGGATGCCCGACGCCCGCAGGAGCGGAGCGTGCGGGTGCTTCGGCCTCGCGACGGCGTAGCCGAGCGCTCCCATCACCACCACCACCGCCGCCAGGAAGGCCATCCACCCCGGGCCCCGGCGCCGGCGGGGGGAGCCCCGGTCGGCGGGGGGGGCGGCGCCGGAAGGGCGCGTCCCAGCCTCGTCCATACCCGCGCGGATCACCTCAACCGACACCCCCCGTGTGGTCACTGCGATGCATGATATCCGGCGCCGGCGCCGACCGCCTATCCGCTCACCGCCTTGGACCCGAACGCCTCGGTCATGGCAGCCCGAAGCGTCGCGGCGTCGAGCTGGCCGATGTGCTCCCCGAGCAGGGTGCCCTGCGCGGAGACGAACACGGTGACCGGGAGCCCGGGCAGCCCGTACTCGGTGACGACCTTGCCGTGCAGGTCGGGGAGCGACAGGAGCGGGTAGGTGACGTGCTTGCGCGACGCGAACGCCAGGGCGGCCCCCCGGGTGTCCCCGGTGTCCACGCCGACGAACTGGACCGCGCCGTGTGCGGCCCGGTAGGCCGACTCGAGCACGGGGGTCTCCGACTGGCACGGGAAGCACCACGACGCCCAGAAGTTGAGGACCAGGTCGCGGCCACGGAAGTCCGAGAGGGAGACCGTGCGCGACGGCGTGCGCAGGTCCGCCAGCGAGAAAGCCGGCGCGGGACCGCCCGTGCGGTCCGCCAGGGCCCCCGAAACGTTCGAGCGCGGGCTCGAGCCCGGCGAGCTGAGGACGGCGCCCGCCACGGCCCCGGCGGCGAGCGCCGCCGCGGCGGCCGCCACTGCGATCCACACGCGGCGCCGTGTGCGCGCGGGCGGGGGCGGTCCATCGGGCGTCATGTGCCTCCCGATACAAACACACGGGACCGGCCCGGGCACGTCATGGGACCGGGAACCAAAGGGGACCGCGCGAGAACCAGTTGTCGATGCGCGGGTCGCGCCGTATGCTCCAGGCTCCATGGTTTCCCTGCCGCCGGTTCTGGAGGCCAGCCGGGCGCGCCCGCTGCGCCCTCGCCTCGCGTCGGTCCGCGGCTACGTCGCCCTGACAAAGCCGCGCATCATCGAGCTCTTGCTGGTGACCACGCTGCCGACGATGTTCGTGGCCCGGCGCGGCGTGCCGGCCGTCGGCCTGATCCTGGCCACGCTCGGGGGCGGGGCGCTGGCGGCGGGCGGAGCCAACGCTTTCAACATGGTGGCCGACTCCGACATCGACCGGGTGATGAACCGCACCCGCCGGCGGCCCCTGGTCACCGGCGAGATGACGCGGCCGGCGGCGGTGGTCTTCGCAGCCGCCCTCGAAGCGGTCGCATTCGTGGAGCTGTGGCTGGCGGTCAACCTGCTCTCCGCCGTGCTGGCGCTGTCGGCGACCCTGTTCTACGTGTTCGTCTACACGCTGTGGTTGAAGCGTTCGACGACGCAGAACATCGTCATCGGGGGCGCGGCGGGCGCGGTGCCGGTGCTCGTCGGCTGGAGCGCGGTGACCGGGAGTCTCGGGTGGGCGCCGGTGATCCTCTTCGGCCTGATCTTCCTGTGGACCCCGCCGCACTTCTGGGCGCTGGCGATCCGTTACAGCGACGACTACCGCGCCGCGAAGGTACCGATGCTGCCGGCGGTGGCCAGCTTCTCGCGGACAACCCGCCAGATCCTGCTGTACACGGTGGTGCTCGTGGCGGCCTCCCTCGTGTTCGCGCCGCTCGCGCACATGGGCGTCGTGTACGTGCTGACAGCGGCGGTGGCGGGGGCCCTCTACATAGTCCGGGCTTTCCGTTTGCGGAGAGACGATTCACCCCGGGCGGCGATGTCGCTCTTCCACTACTCGATCACCTACTTGAGCCTGCTGTTCGCGTCGATGGCGGTGGACGTCCTCGTCCGCGTGCGCTTCTGACCGGGGGTCATGCGGCGGGTCCGGGGCAGCAGCCCGGCGCGCAGGGAAAGGCGGCCGGGCCGCGTGCGCCCAGCGCCCGCCGGGGAGCGGCGGGGTCGGCGGCCTCCTCGACGAGGTCGCACACCATCGCGGCGAAGCGGGGGTCGTCGCCCGGCGTCGCGGACCGCACCATGGTGACCCCGCGGCGCGCCGCTGCGGTCGCGGCGAGCCGGTCGAGGTCGTAGACGACCTCCATGTGATCGACGACGAACCCGAGGGGCACCACGATCACCGACCGGCAGCCGGGCGCCAGCGCGGCCACGGCGGACTCCACGTCCGGCCCGAGCCACGGCTGGTCGGGCGGGCCGGAGCGGCTCTGGTACACGAGCGACCACCCGCGGGGATCCTCGCCGGCGGCGGCCGAGACCAGGCCGGCGGCGTCGCGCAGCTCCACCTCGTAGTCGCAGGTGGCCGCGAGCTCGAGGGGGATGCTGTGGGCGCTCATCAGCACCGGCGCGGCCGGGCCCGCCTCGGCGCGCGCGGCGCGCAGGCCGCCGGCGAGGGGTTCCACGAAGCCGGGATGGTTGTAGAACGGGCGGAGCTTGACGATCTCGGGGGCGCCCTCGCCGGCGGCCCGGCGTGCCGCGGCGATGTCGTCGATGTACTGCCGGCAGCCGCTGTAGGAGGAGTAGGCGGAGGTCACGAACGCGGCAGCCCGGCGGACCCCCTCGGCGCGCATCCGCTCGACGGTATCGGCGAGGTAGGGGTGCCAGTTGCGGTTGCCCCAGTAGACGGGCAGCGGCCGTCCGCGCGCGGCCAGTTGCCCGCGGACGCCGGCGACGAGGCGGCGGACGCTGTCTTGGATCGGGCTGACGCCGCCGACGTCGAGGTACTGCGCCGCCACCCGCACGAGCCGCTCGGGGGGGATCCGCCGGCCGCGCGTCACGTTCTTCAGGAAGGGCATCACGTCGTCGGGTCCCTCGGGGCCGCCGAAGGACACGACCAGCACGGCGTCGATCATGGTGGCGCCACAGTATGGCGGGGCGCCCGGGGCTCAGCCCTCGCGCCAGACCAGGCGGCTCTCCACGCCCCAGGCGGCGCAGGCCGAACCCGTCGACTCCCAGATGTCGAGGCGCCGGCCGACGATGGCGCCGCCGGTGTCGTCGGCCACCCGGGTGCCGACCCCCTCGACGTAAATGCGGGTGCCGAGCGGGATCACCGACGGGTCCACCGCGACGCTGTCGGGCCCGGCCGGGGCTCCCGAAGCGGTGGTGCCCCGGAGGTCGTAGCAGGTGACGACGAAAGTACCGATCGGGGTGCCGGCGGGAGCCGAGGCGGCGGCCACCTGGCCGGCCCCGGCGGCGGGGTCGGCGGCGGTCGCCAGCCAGTAGCCGCTCGCACCGCGCGGTGCCGCCACCGCGGTGACGCGCGTCGCGGACGGCTCTGGCGCCACCGAGCCGAGGAAGGGAGCGTCGCCGAAGGAGAAGACCCCGCCGTCGGAGCCGGCGAGCCAGTAGCCGCGCCCGCTGGCGGTGGGCGCGATGCCGACCACCGGCTTGCGGAGCTGGAGGCCGCCGGCGGAGCCGTGGAAGCCGGCGTCGCCGAAGGTGAACACCCCGCCGTCGGAGGCGGCGAGCCAGTAGCCGCGCCCGCTGGCGGTGGGCGCGATGCCGACCACCGGCTTGCGGAGCTGGAGGCCGCCGGCGGAGCCGTGGAAGCCGGCGTCGCCGAAGGAGAACACCCCGCCGTCGGAGCCGGCGAGCCAGTAGCCGTGCCCGGTCGGCGTCGACGCGATCCCGACGATGCTGCCGCCGAGGTGCAGGCGTGCCGCCGAGCCGTAAAAGCCGGCGTCGCCGAAGGAGAACACCCCGCCGTCGGAGGCGGCGAGCCAGTAGCCGTGCCCGGTCGGCGTCGACGCGATCCCGACGATGCTGCCGCCGAGGTGCAGGCGTGCCGCCGAGCCGTAAAAGCCGGCGTCGCCGAAGGAGAACACCCCGCCGTCGGAGCCGGCGAGCCAGTAGCCGTGCCCGGTCGGCGACGAGGCCACCGCGACGACGGGACCGGACGTGGCGGGGCCGGGGCCCCCCAGCGCCGGAGCGGCGCCGAACGCCGCCACGGCGCCGGGCTGGCTTGCGGGCGGCCCGAGGGTCGCTTCTGCCGGGGGTCGGTAGGCGGCGTCCAGGACGACCCGGCCGCCGGCCGCCATGGCCGGGCGGGCGGCCACGGGGGCTGCGGCGAGCCGGCCGCGCACGGGAAGCCGGCCAGGATGCGCCGTGCGCCCGGTCTGGCCCGGCACGATCCCGAAGGCGGCCGCGGGGAGCGCGACACCGACCGCCAGCGGTAGCGCCAGCGTGGCGGGACGGTGGCGGCGCCACCGTACGCGCTGTCGTCCCCACGGCACGCGGCCGCCGGGGCGCGAAACGAGCTCCGGCACGGAATTGGGCATGGAGGTATCGGGGATTGTCGGCACGGCACGGACCCTTTCGTCAGCGCGCCGGCGGCACAATCCGCAGTATGCAGGGGGAAGTGAGAGGCGAACCAGCGCGGGCCTCCGCCGGAAAGGGGGATCGGCGGAGGTTTGCTTATGGCGCCCTGCCGGCGGTCTCTCGGACGGTCACCCGGGCACCTTGTCGTTTGTCTCGGGGGCTGAGGATACCCGAGGGGGTTCCGCCGCCGTCAAATCGGCGCCTGTGACATCCGCCACGGCGGGTCGCCGCTCTACAGCAGAACCCCGGGGTTCAGCAGCCCGGAAGGGTCGAGGGCCGCCTTGAGCCGGCGCATCGCGGAGAGCTCCGCGGCGGAGCGGGCGAGGGGCAGCCAGCGCATCTTCGCCCGGCCGATCCCGTGCTCGGCGCTGATCGACCCGTCCATGGCGGTGACGAGGCGGAGCACGGCGTCGTCGACGGCGTCGTCGTCGGGGCCGGGGCCCACCACGTTGACGTGGAAGTTGCCGTCGCCGACGTGGCCGAACAGCACGAGCGTCGACCCGGGGGCGGCCTCCTCGACCGCCCGGCGCACGGCCGCCTCGAACTCGGCCAGGCGCCCCTGGGGCAGGGTGACGTCGAGCTTGTGGGGGACCCCGAGCGAGGAGATCGCCTCGGTGTGGCGCTCCCGGTACGCCCACAGGCGCGCCCGGCTCGGGGCGTCGAAAGCGACGGCGGTGGCCTCGTCGGGCAGGCCGAGACCCTCGAGGGCGTCGGCAAGGGGTCCGCTCGGGTCGTGCAGCCCCGCGCACTCCACGACCAGGTAGGCCGGCCACGCCCGCGGCAGGGGGGCGGGCAGCCCGGCGTGGGACCGCACCAGGTCGAGCCCGCCGGCGAAGAACAGCTCGGCCGCCTGCAGACCCTCGACCTTCCGGCGCAGCGTGTCGACGACGGCGAGGGCTTGCGCGGTGCCCGGCAGCCCGAGGAGCGCGACGACCGTCTCGGCCGGCGCCGGCACGAGCCGCAACCGGGCCGCGGTCACGATCCCCAGGGTGCCCTCGCTGCCGACGAGCAGTTGCGAGAGGTCGTAGCCGGTGTTGTCCTTGACGAGGCCGGAGAGGCGCGACACGACGCTGCCGTCGGCGAGCACCGCTTCGACCCCGAGCACCTGGGCCCGCATCGCCCCGTGGCGCAGGACGTGCAGCCCGCCGGCGTTGGTCGCGACCATCCCCCCGACGGTGGCGCTGTCGCGCGCCGCCACGTCGACGCCGAACGCCAGGCTCGCAGCGGCGGCAGCCGCCTGCACGCGCGCCAGGGTCACGCCCGCGCCGGCCGTCACCTGGGCCGCCACCGTGTCGACGGGCTCGAGGCCGTCGAGGCGGACGGTGCTCACCACGATGGGCGCGCCGGTGCCCGCGCGGGAGCGGTCCGCCGGCGCGGGGACAGCACCCCCGACGAGTCCGGTGTTGCCGCCCTGGGTGACGAGGGGCACGCCCCGCGCCGCGCAGACCCCGACGACGGCAGCCACCTCGGCGGTCGACTTCGGGCGGACCACCAGCATCGCCGGGCCGCCGAAGCGCCCGGTCCAGTCCCGCTCGAAGGGAGCCCGCACGTCGGGGTCCGCCAGGACGTGCTCGGCGCCGACGACCTCCGCTAGTTCGCGGGCGACGGCCGCGGCGGGATCGTCGCCCTGGTGCTCTGCTCGCATCGGCGAAGACACTTGCGCACTTAGCATGGACCCGGCAATCCCGGAGGATCCGACCGGGGAGGGGAGGCTTCATCGTGGACAACCACACGGGCAGCGAGAGGGTGACGGTCCGCATCGAGGGCGGCGTCGCGGACGTCCGGCTCAACCGGCCGGAGAAGCTCAACGCCCTCGACCCCGCGATGTTCGACGCTCTCGTCGACGCAGGGGAGAGGCTGGCGCCGGACCCCGCGGTGCGGGCGGTGGTGCTCTCCGGCGAGGGTCGCGCGTTCTGCTCGGGGCTCGACTTCGCGTCGTTCGCGGCGATGGCCTCGCACGACGGCAGCCCGGGGCTGACGCCGTCCCTCGCCGAGCGCCCCCCCGGGCGGGTAGCCAACCGGGCGCAGCAGGCGTCGTTCGCGTGGACGGAGCTCGCGGTCCCGGTGGTCGCCGCGATCCACGGGGCGGCGCTCGGCGGCGGGCTGCAGGTGGCCCTGGGCGCCGACATCCGCATCGTCGCCCCCGACGCGCAGCTGTCGGTGCTCGAGATCCGCTGGGGGCTCGTGCCCGACATGACCGGGACCCACATGCTGCGCCGCCTCCTGCCCCTCGACGTGGCCAAGGAGCTCACCTGGACCGGGCGGATGGTGACCGGCGAGGAAGCGGTCCGTCTCGGCCTCGCGACCCGCGCCGACGCCGACCCGCGCCAGGCCGCCCTAGAGCTGGCCGGCCGCCTGGCGGCGAGCAGCCCCGACGCTGTGCGTGCCGCCAAGCGCCTGCTCAACCAGGCCGGGCTCGTCAGCCAGGCGCAGCAGTTCGCAGACGAGACACGGGAGATGGAGGGGCTGATCGGCAGCCCCAACCAGGTCGAGGCCGTCCGCGCGTACTTCGAGAAGCGCCAGCCGTCCTTCGCCGATCCATCCTGAAATTGCGGCCGGCCCCGCCCTAGGCTGGAAGGGTGACCGACGCGCCCGAGAAGTCCGAAGCGCCAGCCTCCGAGATCGACATCACCGAGACCGACGCCGCCGTCGCGGCGTTCCGCCGCCAGCTCGAGGGCCAGGTGTCCGTCCCGGCGTCGGTGGTCCGCGACAGCCTGCTCGACCTGTGGGGCCTCCTGCCCGAGGGCGGGACGCGCAGCGAGGTGGAGCGCTGGCTCACCGAGACCCTGATGCGCAACCTGTACGCGACGGCGGACGTCGACGCCCGGCTCACCACCGTCCTCTCCTCCAACTGACGGGCCGGCCGCATGGCTGAGACCGCGAACCCACGCCAGAACGTCACTTTTCCCAGCAACGGCGGTATCGCCCACGGGTACCTGGGCCTGCCACCCTCGGGGCGGGGCGCCGGGCTGGTCGTCATCCAGGAGTGGTGGGGGCTCACCTCCCACATCGCCTCGCTGGTCGACCGCTTCGCGGCGGAGGGGTTCGTCGCGCTGGCCCCGGACCTCTACGGCGGGCCCACCACCCACGACGCCGCGGAGGCGGACCGGCTGATGCAGGAGCTGCCCGTCGACCGCGCCGCCCGGGACCTCGCCGGCGGCGTCGACTACCTCCTGGCCCGCGACGACGTGAGCGGGGAACGGGTGGGGGTGGTCGGCTTCTGCATGGGCGGCGCTTTCGTGCTCTCCCTCGCGGTCCAGCAGGGCGGCAAGGTCGCTGCGGCCGTGCCGTTCTACCCCGCCGGGCCGCTGCCCGAGGACTACTCCGGCCTGCAGGCTGCGGTCCTCGCCCATTTCGGGGAGCAGGACGCCTTCGTTCCGCTCGCCACCGCCGACGAGCTGGCCGCGCGGGTCACCGCCGGCAACGGGCAGACCCCGACGATCCACCGCTACCCGGCCGGCCACGCGTTTCTCAACGACGAGAACCTGCTCGGAACGTACGATGCGGAGCAGGCCGCCACTGCGTGGGACCGGACGATCGCTTTTCTCCACGAGCACCTCGGGTAGGCGGCCCCGCCGCCTGCCGGGGGGGCCCGCAGGGTTCTTCCGGCCCTTCCCGGGCGGCGGCCCGGGCCTATTCGCGCAGCACGGGAAGGAGGCAGGAGCGATGGGACTGCTGGACAAGGTGAAGGTGCAGGCGTCTCAAGCCGCGCAGCGGGCGCAGCAGGTCGGCAAGGCGGGCCAGGCGAGGATCGTCGACGTCCAGGCGAAACGGCGGATAGAGGCCCTCTTCCGCGACCTCGGCGCGGCCATCTACGCGGAGAGGACCGGCAAGCCGGGCGGCGGCGCGGGGCTGATCGACGGCCTGGTGCAGCGCATCCGGGCGCTCGAGGCCGAGCACGGCTCCGAGGCCGTCGAGACCGAGCCCACCGCCGACCGCGAGCCCCCGGAGACGGGCGGCGGGCAGGACGACGAGCCGTAGACCGCCCGCGCCGCCGGGCGAGGGTCAGGCCCGGGCGCGGCAGGCCCAGCGACCCTCGACCCGCTCGAGGGTGAGCGGCAGCCCGAAGGTGGCGGAGAGGCTGGCGGCGCTCAGGGTCTCCTCGAGGGGGCCGGCGGCGACCACCCGGCCGGCCGCCAGCAGAAGGACGTGGGTGAAGCCGACCGGGATCTCCTCGACGTGGTGGGTGATCAGAACGGTCGGCGGCGACGCCGGGTCGGCGGCGAGGCGGCCGAGGGCGGCGAGCAGCCGCTCCCGGCCGCCGACGTCGAGGCCGGCCGCAGGCTCGTCGAGGAGGAGCAGCGCCGGCTCGCCCATCAGCGCGCGGGCGAGCAGGACCTGCTGGCGCTCGCCGTCGGAGAGCACCCCGAAGGGCCGGTCGGCGATCGCCCCGAATCCGGCGCCCTCGAGAAGGCGCCGGGCCCGCCGCCGCTGCTCTTCGCCGTAGTCGTGCCACCACGGCTCCAGGGCGCCGTGCAGCGCCGAGACCACCACGTCGGCGGCGGTGATGCCGGTCACCAGCTTCTTGGCGACCGCGGTCGACACCAGCCCGATGCGCTCACGCAGCCGGCGCACGTCCGTGCGGCCGAGGCGCTCGCAGAGGATCAGCACGCTGCCGCGGGTCGGGTGCAGGTAGCCGGACGCCAGCTCGAACATCGTGGTCTTCCCCGACCCGTTCGGTCCGAGCAGCGCCCACCGCTCGCCGGCGCCGACCGCCCAGGTGACCCCCTGCAGCACCGGGGTGGCGACCCGGTCGAGGTCGACGGCGTCGAAGCGAAGGGGAGATGATCCGTTGCAGGCCACGCAGGCGGCAAGCTAGTGGCGCCGCCCCCGGAGGCGCCCGTCGGGCGGTGCCGGCGCCACCGGTTTCCTTTTTTCCCCTTCGACGAGCGAGCATGGACGGATGCCCGGACTGCACGACACGATCGCCCAGCGCCTCCAGCAGGCCTTCGACACGGTGGAGCCCGGCGCCGACCCGGTGCTCCGCCCGTCCACCCGTCCCGGCGTCGACTTCCAGGCCAACGGGGCGATCGCCCTGGCCAGGCGGCTCGGCACCACGCCGGCGGAGGTCGCCTCGAAGGTCGTCGCTGCAGCGCAGCTCGAGGGGATCTGCGCTGCCGTCACGGCGGCGCCCCAGGGCTTCGTCAACCTGACCCTCGACGACGCGTTCCTGGCCCGGCGGGTCGAGGAGCAGGCCGGGGACGGCCGCCTCGGCGTCCGACCGGCCGGCGGGCCCCTCCGCGTCGTCGTCGACTACGCCTCGCCGAACGTCGCCAAGGAGATGCACGCGGGGCACCTGCGCAGCGCCATCATCGGCGACTGCCTGTGCCGGACGCTCGCCTTCGCCGGCCACTCCGTGCGCCGGGAGAACCACATCGGCGACTGGGGCACCCCCTTCGGGATGCTCATCGAGCACCTGGTCGACCTCGGCGAGGAGCAAGCGGCGCACGAGCTGTCGGTCGGGGACCTCGACGCCTTCTACCGCCAGGCGCGTGCGGGCTTCGACGCCAGCCCGGAGATGCAGGAGCGCAGCCGTCGGCGCGTCGTGCTGCTGCAGTCGGGGGACGCCGAGACCCTCCGGCTGTGGCGGGTTCTCGTCGATGCCAGCCTCGCGTACTTCGACGAGGTCAACGCCAAGCTCGGGCTGCTCCTCACCCGCGCCGACATCGTCGGCGAGAGCCACTTCAACCCGCTGCTCCCCGACGTCGTCCGCGCGCTCGACAGCGCCGGCCTGCTCGTCGACAGCGAGGGGGCCCGCTGCGTGTTCCCGCCGGGCTTCACCAACCGGGAGGGCGAGCCGCTGCCGCTCATCGTGCAGAAGTCCGACGAGGGCTACGGGTACGCGGCCACCGACCTGGCGGCGCTGCGGGAGCGCTTCGGCACCCTCGGCCTGGACCTCGCCCTCTACGTGGTGGGCGCCCCCCAGGCGCAGCACCTCGAGATGTGCTTCGCCGTCGCGGCGGAGGCCGGGTGGATCCCGCCGGGGAAGCGGGCGGTGCACGTCCCCTTCGGGAGCGTGCTCGGCGCCGACCGCAAGATGCTGCGGTCGCGCTCGGGGGCGTCGGTGAAGCTCGTCGACCTGCTCGACGAGTCGGTCGCACGGGCGGCCGCGATCGTGGCCGAGAAGAACCCCTCCCTGGACCCCGCCGAGAGCGCCGGGGTGGCCCGCATGGTGGGCATCGGGGCGGTCAAGTACGCCGACCTGTCCACCGACCGGGTACGCGACTACGTCTTCGACTGGGACCGCATGCTCAGCTTCGACGGCAACACCGCTCCCTACGTGCAGTACGCCCGGGTGCGCTGCCTGTCGATCTTCCGCCGGGGGGAGATCGACCCGGCGCCCTACGCGTCCGGACGCGTGCCGGTCGTGCTGGGGGAGGGGGTCGAGCGGGCCCTCGCCGTGTCGTTGCTCGGGTTCGCTCCGGCCGTCGCCGGGGTGCTCGACACCTGGAGCCCGCACAGGCTGTGCTCCTACCTGTTCGAGCTCGCCGGGGTGTTCACGACGTTCTTCGAGACCTGCCCCGTCCTTAAGGCGGCCATCCCCGCCGTGCGGGACAGCCGGCTCGTGCTGTGCGCGCTCACGGCGGCGGTGCTCGGGCGGGGCCTCGACCTGCTCGGCATCGAGGCCCCGGAGCGCATGTAGGCGCGGCCCCGTAGGATCTGCGGCGATGACCACTCCGAGGGCCGCCGCCCCGACGATCGCCGTCGGGCCCCACAGCGCCGCTTTCGCCGAGGACGCCGTGCGGGCCGGCGGGGGACGGCCGGTGAAGCTCGGCGAGCCGGCGGACGCCCTCGTGTGGCTCTCGGCGCACGATCTGGGCCCGCTGCGCGCCGTGCTGGAGGACCAGCCGCGCATCCGGTGGGTGCAGCTGCCGTTCGCCGGCGTCGAGAAGGCCTTCGAGGACGGTGTCATCGACGCCGGCCGGCTGTGGACCTGTGCCAAGGGGAGCTACGCCGAGCCGGTGGCCGAGCACGCCCTGGCGCTGGCCCTGGCCGGGCTGCGCCGGCTTCCCGACCGGGTTCGCGCCCGCACCTGGGGGAGGCCGGAGGGCACCACGCTCTACGGCGCCCGGGTCACCGTTCTCGGCGCCGGCGGCATCACCCGGGAGCTGATGCGGCTCCTCGCCCCCTTCGGCGTGGAGACGACCGTGGTGCGCCGGGCCGACGAGCCGCTGCCGGGCGCCGCCCGCACGGTGACCACCGGGCGGCTCGCCGACGCACTGCCGGGGGCGCTGGTCGTCGTCGTGGCGCTCGCCCTGACCCCCGAGACGACCGGCATCGTCGGAGCCTCTGCGCTCGAGGCGATGGACGAGCGGGCGTGGCTGGTCAACGTCGCACGCGGGCGCCACGTCCGCACCGACGCCCTCGTGGAGGCGCTGCGGCAGGGCAGCATCTCCGGTGCGGCGCTCGACGTCACCGACCCTGAGCCCCTCCCCGACGGCCATCCCCTCTGGACGGCGCCCAACTGCATCATCACCCCCCACAGCGCCGACACGTGGGAGATGATCCTGCCCCACCTCGCCGCGCGCATCCGCGACAACGTCGCCCGCTTCGCCGCCGGCAGGGCCCTCGAGGGCCTCGTCGACCCGGCGGCAGGGTATTGACCGCCGCCGCCCGCCGCCCCGCCCCCGGCGGCTGGGCCGAGCGCTGCCGGCGCTGCGGGCGCACCTGGGAGCCCGCCGACCGGCGCTGGCTGTGCACCTGCGGCGGGCTGCTGGACCTCGAAGGGCCGCCCCTCGACCCGCTGCCGGCCGGGGAGGGCCCGCGGTCGGTCTGGCGCTACCGGCACGTGCTGCCCGTCGCCGGAGACGGCACCGCCTGGGAAAGGACCACGATGGGGGAGGGCGACACCCCCCTTCTCGAGATCCGGCCGGGGCTGTGGCTCAAGCTGGACCACGTCATGCCGACGGGCTCGTTCAAGGACCGGGGGGCCGCCGTGACCGTGGCCCTCGCGGCCGGACTGGGGGTGCGGCGGGTTGTCGCCGACAGCAGCGGCAACGCCGGCCTCGCCGTCGCCGCCTACTCGGCGCGCGCCGGCCTCCACGCGGAGGTCTACGTGCCCGAGGGCACCGCGCCGTTCAAGGTCGAGGCCATGGAGGCCCACGGTGCGGCCGTCGTCAGGGTGCCGGGGTCACGCGAGGCGGCCGCCGCGGCGGCCCGCGAGCGCGCCGGCTCCCCGGCCGGCGGCGCCTGGTACGCCAGCCACGTCTACCAGCCGGCGTTCGTGCACGGCGTCAAGACGCTGGCGTTCGAGCTGTGGGAGCAGCTCGGGCGGCGGGCGCCGGGGACCGTGATCGTGCCGGCGGGCAACGGCACCCTGGTCCTCGGGCTCGGGACCGGCTTCGGCGAGCTGCAGGCCGCCGGCCGGGTGCCGGCGCCCCCGGCGATCGTGGCGGTACAGGCGGAGCGCTGCGCCCCCCTCGCCGGAAGGGAGCCCGGCGGGCCGACCGTCGCGGCCGGCATCGCCATCGCCGAGCCGCCCCGAGCCGAGCAGGTCCGGGCAGCCGTCGCTGCCAGCGGGGGGCAGGTGGTCACGGTCGGCGAGGACGCCATCGTCGCGGCGCGCGCCGGCCTGGGCCGCCTCGGCGTGCGGGTGGAGCCGACCGCCGCGGTGGGGTGGGCGGCCTGGGCGGGGGGTGCCGGCGCCTGGCGTCCGCCGGTCGTCGTCGTCCTCACCGGCCGCAACGCGGCCTAGCCGCCGGGGGCCTCGACGCGGTCCAGGTCGACCACGTCGAGGCGCGCGGTGGCGATCCCCCAGGGCCGCAGCTCGAACCCGCCGTCCCAGCGCTCCCCGCGGCCGCCGCGCAGGTCCACGAGCCACCCGCTGTGGCCCGCGACGCGCACCGCCGCCGGCCGGGGGGTCGGGTTGAACACCCGCAGTTCCAGCGCCGATCCCTCGACGCGGTGCAGCGCCGCCACCTCGGCGCCGTCCACGCGGAGGCGGCTTCCCGTCTCGGGGAGCCGGCCCGTGCCGGTGCCGCGCACGACCGGGAGCAGCAACCAGGCCTGGTCGGCGAGCGCCCAGGGGTCCTCGACGCCGACGGCCACCGCGTAGCGGACCCGGTGCGACCCGAGCAGCTGGGGCCCCTCGACGGGGACGGCCGGGCCCGCCGCGTTCGGCCGGTAGGCCGGTGTCGGCCGGGACAGCATGCCGGTCGCCCGCAGGAGGGTGAGCGCCAGGGCCCTGCCGTCGTCGACGAGCTCGTACTCGAGGAGACCCTCGTGGGTGACGGTCAGCCCGCCGGCGCTCACGAAACGGCGGGACGGGTACGTCGGCACCCCCCGCTCGTGAGGTCCGCCCTCCGCCGGCCCCGCCGAACGGCGCACCGTCGCGTAGGCGCACTCGGCTTCCGACCAGGCCGCCGCGGCGGGGAGGGGCATCACGGACCGCACCCGGTGATCCCGGCACCTGTTGTCGAAGCTGGTCTGGACCCGGACGAGAGGCTCACCGGCGCGCAGCTCGAGGTCGGTGACCACCTCCACCGGCTCCTCTCCCACCCGGGCCCCCCCGCTGACCCGCGCCGGCCACACGTAGCGCCGCCGCACCCGGAGCCGGCCCCGCAGCGGCCCCTGCTCGGCCACCTCGACGTGGACGGACCGGGGCCGGTCGACGACGACGTCGGACGCCGGCGGCGAGTAGGTGTAGGTGTCCCCCTCGTCGCCGCTGTCGACGAGCCGGTCGAGGCCGGCGACGCCGCCCAGGGAGAACGTCCCGTCCGCTGGGTCCACCTCGACGCGGGCCACGCCGTTGTCCAGCCAGCCGTCGCCGGCGCGGAGCGCCCCTACCCCTGTCGGCCCGGGCTGCCAGGCCGCCCAGCCGTATCCCGGCACCTCCGCCCAAGCCACCACGCGCTGCGACGCCCTCCGGGTGACCGTGACCCGAAGCGCTGCCGAGGGGCGCGCCCCCGCCTGGGTGTAGGCCTCCGCCATGACCGAGGCGACATCCGGCGACGCCACCCGGGTCGGGTCCACCTCGATCTCCACCTCCAGGGCCGCCGGCGTGACCCGCAGCGCCGCGGTGGTGCCCGAAGCGGAGCCGCCCGGAAGCCACCCGTCCGCTGTGAGCCCGGCCAGGATCGCCCCCAGCTCGTCGCCGATCCCGGGGCGCTCCTCGACGCCCTCCGGGGTCGCGGACAGCGCCTGGGTGCCGGGCGGCGGGTCGGTGCCGGCGAGCACCGTCTCGAACACGGTGGCGGCGCGCCGGGGGCCCGGGTTCACCAGGACGGGGCCCGCCGCCCGGGTCGCGAGCGAGGCGATGTCCAGCGTCCGGCGGATGGCCTCGCCGGCGAGGGCGACTGCGGCGTCGTAGCGGTGCACCACGGCGCGCACGACCGGGTCGGCCGAGCAGGCGCAGATCGAGTCGTGCGCCGCGTTGCGGATCACCTGCAGCCAGGCCCGCTCCAGGACGTCGCCGGGCCAGTCCCCCGGGGGCAGCCACAGCGCCGCGAGCGGCTCGGCGACCTTCTCGAGCAGCCGCTCGGCGGTGGCGGCGGCGACCTTCACGTCCACCCGGTTGGACGCCACGCCCATGAGCAGGTTGGTACGCGCCCCGCTTCGCATCTCCCCGCTCCACTCCGGCAGGCCGCCGGCGGGCGCCGCGGCGAGGTACTCGAGAAGGGACACGTGGCGAAAGTCGAAGCGGTCCTGGCGGTCGTTGGCCTCGGCGAGGAGGCCGGCCAGCCAGGGCTGCGGCGCCTGGTGGTCGGTGCCGTTCATGAGCAGCAGGGGCGTCTCGGGGCCGAGGAACCCGGCGAGCTGCGCCTCGTGCGCCTCGATGCGGCGCACGAGGGCCCCGGCGTCGCGCGGCAGGTACGCCCCGTTGCTGTACCCCGCGGGCAGGTACTCGGCCTGCACGCTGCTGCCGTCGGGGGCCCGCCAGCGGAATGCGGTCCGGTCGACGGCGGAGGGGACGCCGCGCCACACGACGGCGCGGCCGATGCCGGCGAGGCGGAGCAGCTGGGGCATCTGGGCGACGTGGCCGAACATGTCGGGCAGGTAGCCGACCTCCATGGGGGGGGCGAACACGGCGGCGCGGCGGAGGCCGAGCTGGAGGTTGCGGACGATCGTCTCGCCGGACACCCCGAACTCGTCCATGAGGACGTACCAGGGGCCGACGGCGAGCCGCCCGGCGCCGGCGAGGCTGCGCAGGCGCCCCCGGGCTTCGGGACGCACGGCGAGGTAGTCCTCGACCATCGCCATCTGCCCGTCGAGGAGGAAGTGCCGGTAGGAGGGGTCCGACTCGAGAAGCTCGAGGAGGCCGTCGACCACCTCGACGAGGCGCGCCTGGAAGGCCTCCTGGGGGGCGTACCACTCCCGGTCCCAGTGCGTGTGGGAGACGACGGCGACGGTGCGGGCCACGGCTGCCCAGGCTACGCAGCGCGAAGGTGCAGGGCACGGGGGGGGTTCCGCACACGCCGCCCTGCCGGCGTGCTAACTTTTGGCCCACGAGGGTGGAGCATCGATTCACGAGCAGAATCCCTCCCGGCTCCGGCCGGAGGCCGTCGGTCCCGCAGGTCAAGGATCGCTCCGGCCAGGAAAGGAGGGATTGCTTGTGGCGACAGGAACCGTGAAATGGTTCAACTCGGAGAAGGGTTACGGCTTTATCTCGCAGGAAAGCGGCCCCGATGTCTTCGTGCACTACAGCGCGATCGAGGGCAACGGGTACCGCAACCTGGAGGAGAACGAGAAGGTCGAGTTCGAGATCAACCAGGGCCCGAAGGGCTTGCAGGCCGCGAACGTCAAGCGCCTCGGGTAGGGCGCCGGCGCAGTGCCGGGGGTCCCTCCCAGCCGGTGGGGACCCCGGCCACCCGCAGCGCAGGGGTCAGCGGTCGAGATCCAGGCGCTCGGGGTGTGAGTAGACGGTAAAAGAGCCGTTTCTCACGAACGCGACGACTGAGACACCGAGGCGCTCGGCGGCGTCGACCGCCAGGCTCGACGGTGCGGATACCGCCGCGATCGTGCCGACACCCGACAGCGCAGCCTTCTGCACGATCTCGAAGCTCACTCGTCCCGACACGGCGAGCACCCACCCGGCGAGAGCCGGGGACAGCGCGCCCCGGCTCCCGAGGACCTGGTGGCCGACCACCTTGTCGACGGCGTTGTGGCGGCCGACATCCTCGCGGATGCAGCACGGCTCGCCGTCGGCTGCGAAGAGCCCGGCGGCGTGCAGGCCGCCGGTGCGGTCGAACACGCGCTGCGCGGCCCGGAGACGGTCGGGCAGGCCTGCGATCAGGCTCCGGGGCAGCGGGGCGGCGGCCGGGACGGGGCGGCCGGCCACCTCCAGCTGGTCGATGCTGGCCTTCCCGCACGCCCCGCAACTGGAGGACACGGTGAAGGCCCGGGCCGGCGCCGGCGGCGCCCAGGGGCGCCGCAGGGTGACCGTCACCGTGTTGTAGCGGGTGACGGCGCCGGGGTCGCCACAGTACGCCACCGCCGCGATCTCCCCGGGGCCTGCGAGCCCCTCGGTGACGAGGAACCCGGCGGCCAGCTCGAAGTCGTGGCCGGGCGTCCGCATCGTGACGGCCACCGGGGCGGCGGCCGCCGGCTCCTCGCAGGCGCCGGCCACCCGGATCTCCATGGGCTCCTCGGTGGCGAGGTGGTCGGGGAGAACCGCGCTCCGGCCGGGGCGCACCTTGAGGGCGCGCACGACCGTCACCGCGCGCGGCGTGGCGGTCACGGCGGGTACCCGGGCAGCCGCGCCAGGTCCTCGGGGGTGTCCACGTCGAGGAGGGCGCCGGCTTCGCCCGCCGCGGCTCGCCACGCCTCGGGCCCGGCAAGAAGCGGGTCGATGGCCTCGAGGAGGTCCCGCATGGCACGAGCCCCCCCGGCGGCGAGGGTCTCGGCGACGGCGAGGGCCGGCGCCTCGAACCGGGCACAGAGCGGCTGGAGCCGTCCACCGTCCACGGGTACCACCGAGCGGCCCACGGGATGGTCCGCGAGCCAGGAGAGCATCCCGGCCGTGAGGAACGGGAGGTCGGTCGCCACCACCACCGCGGCGCCGGTCCAGCCGAGCGCCCGCAGCGCCGCGGATCCCGCCGCCAGCGCCGCGAGCGGCCCCTCGCCGGCGTCCCGCACGGTCAGCAGGGACGTCCGGCCGGGCCCCACCTCCAGGGCGGGGCGGGTGGCGGCGCGCAGAAGCCGGGCGGTTCGCTCCGCCAGGGTCTCCGCGGCGCCGGCGCCGGCGCGGATCGACGCCTTGTCGCGCCCCATCCGCCGGCTGGTGCCGCCCGTGAGAAGGAGTCCGGCGGCAGGCACGGAATCATTCTGATGCTCGGGCCGGAAAAGGGGGAAAGAAATCTCAAGATGCCCCCTCGGGGTGCCGATCCCAAATTTGGTGGGAACTCTTCATGGCTCGGGCCAACCGGGTACGGGTCGCTCGTGGCCCAGGGCGGCACGCTGGGCTCTGGCCGCGGCGGCGGTGGGGTTCGCGGTGACTGCCTGGCTGGCGCCCGCCGCCGGCGCCTCGCCGGTGCCGGGGGCCCGCACTCCGGGGCCCACCTGTCCCGGCGGCGTCCACGGCGCGCCGCGCGGCGGCATTCGCGCGGCGCCGGTCTCGACGGCCGGCTGCCCCGGGCGGACCGTGCGCGCCCAGGCGTTGGCGCCGCGTCCGCGCGTGCACCCGAGCGCGGAGACCCGGCGCCGGGCGACCCCCCACGGGCGGGGCCCGAACAGGGATGTCCGGCTCGTCATCGCCCGCTCGACCACCGTGCCTCGCCGCACCCCTCCGACGGCGCACCGCACCACGCGCACGAAGCCGAGGACCACGACGGGGAACCCGCGCCCGCCCACCGCCAGCGTCGTCGTCCTGACCGCGGCGTACCCGACCCCGACCCTGGCGGTGTCGCCGGCGCCGGAGGCACCCCTCGCCACGACGGAGACGGGACATCCGGCACGGCATTCCGGGGCGCCGGCGGCACCTCGGCACAGCGTCGCGGGCATCAGCGGCGAGCCGGTCCAGATCGCCGCCGGCAAGTGGGGGGTATCCCTGAGCGCAGCGACCCGGCTGTCGGTGCCGATCGCGTTCGGTGTCGCTGTAGCGATCTTCGTCCTGCTGCAGGCGCTGGTGGACCAGCGGGACCCGAAGCTGTCGCGCGCCCCCGAGCGCGGCGACGACGACACGGTCGGGTTCGGGTGACGGACCGGCAGAGGTACCCCGCCGGCGCCCGTCCCGGCGTGCACGAGCTCACCAGCCTCGACGAGCGGCTCGGGCTTTTGCTCCTGGTGCGCATCAGCTTCGTCGGCCTGGTCGTCCTCGGGGCGCTCGTCGCACGCGACCAGGTCGGCTTCGGGGTCAGCGGGGCAGGGCCGGTTAGCGCCGTCTACCTTGTCATCGCGGGCCTGGCCGAGGGCTACAGACGCAGCCCGTGGCGCGGCCGGATGGTGGTGCACCGGGCCGTCCTCCCCCTCGACGCCGTGTTCCTGGCGATCGTCACCACCCCCTCGGGCGGCCCGCGCAGCCAGCTCGTCGTCCTCTTCGCCGCGCAGCTGATCGCTGTCACCCTGCTCGCCAGCCAGCGCGCCGGCGTGCGCGTCGCCCTCTGGGACTCCTTCCTGTTCGTCCTCATCCCCACCCTGTCCCTGTCGGGGAGCATCGCCCGGCTGCTCGGCGCCCACGTCGTGGCCGCCCCCCCGGCCTCCGAGACGGCACTCGCCATCATGGGGTTCTGGGTGGTGGCGCTGTGCACCGCCTTCTTCTCCACGGTGAGCGAGAGAGAGCTGCGGCGCGGCAAGGCCGAGCTCGAGTCCCTGGCGTCGATGGCGTCCCGGCTGGAGACGATCCAGGGGGAGGAGGAGGTGCTCTCCCTCGTGCTGGAGACCATCGTGGAGACCTTCCCGTTGCACCGCGGCGCGCTGTGGTGGCTGCGGGGCGAGACGCCGTGGGCCCTGCTGATCGACCGGCGCAGCGACCCCGGCGCCGCCGTCGCCAGCGTCCCGGTGCACCCCGACGCGAAACTCGACTCGGTCGCCGCCGCCGCCTGGGCGGCGCGCGAGCCGGTCCTGCTCAAGACCTTCGACACCGCCGCCGACCCGGCCGCGAGGGCCCTCTTGCCCGACGCCCGCAACGTCGTGGCCCTGCGCCTCCTCATCGACGGCCGCGACTCGGGGCTCCTGCTCCTCGAGCACGGCGGCGACCCCCTGACGGCGCGGCTCCCGCGGCGCACCCTGGTGATGCTCGAGCAGTTCGCCATCCACGCCTCCCTGTCGGTCGGCAACGTCCGGCTCCTCGCCGAGAGGGAGCGCCTCGCCACCATCGACGGCCTCACCGGGCTGGCCAACCGCAGGGAGTTCGATCAGTGGATCGCCCGCGAGGTGAGCCGGGCGGAGCGCACCCAGGAGCCGCTCAGCCTCGTCGTGGTCGACGTCGACCACTTCAAGAGGA
Source organism: Actinomycetes bacterium (assembly GCA_021788115.1). Classification (GTDB taxonomy): domain Bacteria; phylum Actinomycetota; class Acidimicrobiia; order Acidimicrobiales; family Palsa-688; genus JAJYLA01. Next base: position 65,300 of record JAJYLA010000003.1, read on the forward strand.
TCAACGACACCCTCGGCCACCTCGCCGGCGACGAGGTGCTCCGCGGTCTCGCCCAGGTCCTCGGCCGGGCGGTTCGCGAGATGGACCTGGTCGCCCGCTACGGCGGAGAGGAGTTCGCCCTCGTCCTGCCGCGCTGCGACCAGAAGGACGCCGTGCGGGTGGTCGACCGGTTCACCGCCCTGCTCCGCCAGCGCCTCGACCTCTCCGGGGTGACCGTCAGCTCCGGGATCGCGTCGGTGCCGGGCAACGCCACGTCGGTCGAGGCGCTCATCAGCGCCGCCGACGAGGCGCTCTACGAGTCCAAACGGGCAGGGCGGGACCGCTACACCCTTTCCACCAGCGCGGCCGGCTCCGGGCACCTCCACCCTCTCGGGTCGCTCTGAGGCCCCCCGCCGGCGTGGCAGGCTGAGGGGGTGCACCCCCTCTTCGACGACCTGCGCTGGAGGGGCCTCCTCCACCAGGTCAGCGACGACGGCAAGCTCCCCGGCCTCCTCGACGCCGGCGGCCTGGTCGCCTACATCGGCTTCGACCCGACGGCCGACAGCCTCCACGTCGGCCACCTCCAGCAGCTGTGCACCCTGCGGCGGCTCCAGGAGGCGGGGCACCGGCCCATCGCCCTGGTGGGCGGGGGGACCGGCATGATCGGCGATCCCAGCTTCAAGAGCGAGGAGCGCACGTTCCTCGACGCCGACCAGCTGCAAGCGAACCGCGACGGCATCGCCGCGCAGATGCGGCGGTTCCTCGACTTCGGCGCCGGCGGCGCGCTGCTGGTGGACAACGTCGAGTGGCTCGGCGCCGTGCGGCTGCTCGACTTCCTGCGCGACGTGGGCAAGGTTTTCAGCGTCAACGAGATGGTGCGCAAGGACTCGGTGCGGTCCCGCCTGGAGGGCCGCGAGCAGGGCCTGTCCTTCACCGAGTTCAGCTACATGCTCCTGCAGGCCTGGGACTTCCTGCAGCTCCACGACCGCTACGGGTGCCTCCTGCAGGCGGGCGGCAGCGACCAGTGGGGCAACATCACCGAGGGCATCGACCTGATACGCCGCCGGCGGGGGGTGCAGGCGTTCGGGCTGACGTCGCCGCTGATCACCAAGGCGGACGGCACCAAGTTCGGCAAGACCGAGACCGGAACCGTGTGGCTGGACCCGGCCAGGACCAGCCCGTACGCGTTCTTCCAGTTCTGGCTGCGCGCCGCCGACGCCGACGTGGGAGCCTACCTCCGCCGCCTGACGTTCCTCGGGCGCGACCGGATCGAGGAGCTCGACGCGGCCACCGCCGCGCACCCGGAGCGCCGCGATGCCCAGCGGGCGCTGGCCCTCGAGGTCACGACGCTGGTCCACGGCGCCGGCGAGGCCGCCCGTGCGGAGCGCGCGGCTGCCGTGCTCTTCACCGAGGCCGTCGCCAGCCTCGGGCCCGACGTCCTCGAGGCGGCCCTCGCCGACGCCCCGGCCACAGCGGTGGGTCGCGGCGAGCTCGACGCCGGCCTGGCCCTCGTCGAGGCGCTCACCCGCACCGGGCTGGCCACCTCCCGGCGCGATGCCCGCCAGCTGCTCGCCCAGGGCTCGGTGTACCTGAACGGCCGCCGCGTCGAGGGCGAGGACCGGGCGATCGGCGCCGGCGACGCCCTCCACGGCCGCTGGGTGGTGCTCCGCCGCGGCAAGGCCACTCAGCACGTCATGACCGTCGCCGGCTGACCCTCCTCAGCCGGAGCCGCCGCCGCCGCCGAGGTAGCGCTTGAAGCCCTCGTGGGTCGCCTCGAAGCCGTGGCGGAGGTAGAAGCGGTGGGCGTCGAGGCGAACCTTGCTGCTCGTGAGCTGCACCCGGTAGCAGCCGGCCCGGCGGGCCCGCTCGACGGCGGCGTCGAGCAGCAGGCCGCCGATGCCTCGCCCCCGCAGGCGCTCCGCGACGTGCACCGACTCGATCTCGGCGCAGCGCCCTCCTCGCTCCTGCAGGTGGCGGAACGTGACCAGCTGGCACATGCCGGCGACGGCCCCGCCGGCCTCGGCGACGAGGACCTCGCTGCCCGGCGTCGAGGCGATCTCCTCGAGCGCCGCCCGGTAGGGGGCGAGGTCGCCGGGGTCCTCGGCGCCGCGGAGCGTCCCCGCGGCGAGCAGGGCGACCAGGGCGGCAAGGTCGTCGGGGCGGGCCTCTCGCACCACCACCTCCCCGGTCACGGCACGGCCCCCGGCCCGGCGAGGCAGGCGCGGACCGTCGCCGCGACCGCTTCCGCCTCCTGCTCGTCGGCGTAGCGCCGCCGCGGCCACAGGAAGCCGCGCAGCCCGTCGCCCCGCCGGCGGGGGACGACGTGCAGGTGCACGTGGGGGACGCTCTGGCTGACGATGTCGTTGAGCAGCAGCAGCGTGCCGTCGGCCCCGAGCCCCTGGCGCTGCGCGGCCCCCACCCGCCGGCCCGCGTCCATCAAGGGCCCGAGGAGGCGCCCGGGCAGCTCGGCGATCGTCGCCGCGTGCCGGCGGGGCACCACGAGGGTGTGGCCGGCGAAGACCGGCCGGGCGTCGAGGAAGCCGAGGAGCTCCGGCTCGTCGAGCACGACGTGCGCCGCCAGCTCCCCGGCCACGATCCGGTCGAAGACGCACGCCTCGTCGCCGGCGGTCCGTCGCGCGGTGCTCACGGCCGCCCAGCGTCGCGCGACGATGCAGGGCATGGCCAACGAGGACACGCCGCCCGGCACCGCGGCGATCGACGCCCTCGTCGACGGGGCGGACGGCGGGCCGCCCGCGCACACCTACCACCCGCGGGCGCCGCACCGCTTCGCGGGGCGGGGGCCGCTCGAGGCGGTCACCGTCCACGCCCTCGACGACCCGCCGCACTGGCATCTGGTGACTTACGGGCTGAGCGAGCTGCGCGAGAAGGAGTCGCCCGACCGCCACGTGTCCGGCTGGGGGTTCGAGCTGACCTTTCGCGTCGCTCGCAGCGGCGACGATCCGCCGCTGTGGGCGGTCGACTTCCTGGCCAACATGGCGGCCTACGTGTGGTCGAGCAGGCACCCTTTCGCCGCCGGCCACCACGTCGACCTGCGCGGCCCTGTCCGCATGGACAGCGACAGCTCGATCACCGCGGCGATGGTCGTCACCGACCCGACCCTCGGCGTCCTCGGCGGCCCGTTCGGGTCGGTGGAGTTCCTGCAGATGGTGGGATTGACCGCCGACGAGCTGGAGCTGTGCCGCACGTGGAGCACCGAGGGGGTGGCGGAGCTGCTCGCCCGCGACGACCCGCTTCTCGTCACCCGCCTCGACCGGGAGTCGGTGGCGACCGACCGCCGCTGGGCGGAGGAGATCGCCGCCCGGTCCGGCTCGGACGGCAGCTCCCTGCACGAGCTGCGGGTGGCCAGCCTGCGGCTGCGACGCCGCGTGGCGCGGGGGCTCGTCGCTCAGCTGGGGGCGGGCGCTGCGTGCGCCCTCGGGCCGGCGCTGCGGCGCGAGCTGGTGGCCGAAGGCGCCGGCTTCTCGGTGATCGGCGACGACGCCACGCTGCGCTTCGTGGTGTCCCGCGAGCCGGGCTGGACCCTGACCGGCGGCGACCTGGTCGTGGACGTGACCCGCGACGACGTCGACACCCTCGCCGCCCTCTTCGACGGCAGGACCGGCTGGGGCCGCCGGCCGGCGTGGCCCGGCCTGGCGTTCCGGGTGGTCCCCTGACGACGCTGTAGCCTCGCCGGCATGCCCGGCGACAACAGGCCGGTCGGCCCGTGGCCCGCGGGCGCCGACCCGGAGGCCTACGACCGCCTCCGCCGGCGGATCCTGTGGAGCATGCCGGGCGGCCTTTACGTCCTCGGCAGCCGCGCCGGCGGCCGTCGCAACCTCATGACCCTCAACTGGGCTACCCAGGTCGCCGTGGAACCGAAGCTGGTGGCCGTGAGCGTGGAGGCCGCCGCCGTGAGCCACGGGCTGGTGCGCGACGGCCGGGTCTTTGCGTTGAGCATCCTGAGGCGCGCGGACAGGGCCGTCGTCCGCAGGTTCGTCAAGCCCCTCGACGACGACGGGGACCCCGGGTCCCTCGGCGGTCTCGCCGTCGTCGCCGGCCCTACCGGCGCACCCGTGCTGGCGCAGGCTGCGGCCTGGCTCGAATGCGCGGTCCGCCACGAGCTGCCCTGCGGCAGCCACACCCTCTTCGTCGGGGAAGTGGTCGACTGCGGCGGCGACCCCGACACGGAGGTTTTGCGCATGGAGGACACCCGCATGAGCTACGGCGGGTGAGCACGGCAGCCGGCGGGGGGTACGCTCCGGGGAAAGGAGGCCCGTGGGACCCCTCATCGTCACCGACACCGCCGCTCTCGACCACCTCGTAGCCCGCCTCAGGTCCGCCGAGCGCTACGCCTTCGACACCGAGTTCCACCGGGAGCGCACCTACTGGCCGCAGCTCGCCCTCCTGCAGGTCGCCTGGCCCGCCGGTCCCGCCGGTCCCGCCGGCGTCGCGCTCATAGACCCCTACGCCGTCGACCCCGCCCCTCTCGGAGACGTCCTGGCCGGGCCGGGGACGATGGTCGCGCACGCGGCCGACCAGGATCTCGAGGTCCTCCAGCGGGCGTGCGGGCAGCTGCCGGGCCGGCTGTTCGACACCCAGGTGGCCGCGGGGTTCGCCGGTCAGGGCAGCGCCAGCCTGGCGGCTCTGTCCCGTGCGTTCCTCGGGGTGGACGTGCTCAAGGGGGACCGGCTCACCGACTGGCGGCGGCGTCCGCTCACCGAGGACCAGATCGCCTACGCCGCCTCAGACGTCGAGAACCTCCTCGCCCTCGCCGACGCCATCGGCGCGGAGCTCGACCGCAGGGGCCGGCGGCAATGGGCGGAGGACGAGTGCGAGACTCTGCGCTTGCGCGCCCGGGTGGGAACCGACCCGGAGCGGGCCTGGTGGAAGCTGCGCGACGCCCGCCAGATGCGCGGCCCGACCCAGGCCGTCGCCCAGGAGCTCGCCGCGTGGCGGGAGAGGCGGGCCCAGGCGCTCGACCAGCCGGTGCGCACCGTGCTCCCCGACCTGGCGGTGCAGGCGATCGCCCACCGGCCGCCGACCTCGGCGGACGGCCTCGGCCACGTACGCGGCCTCGAAGGCAGGCGCTTCCCCGGCGAGGTCGTCGAGGAGATCCTGGCCGCGGTCGCGCGGGGCCGCCGGCTGCGGGCCGCCGACATCCACCTGCCGCCCGCCGAGGACGTCCCAAGGGAGCAGCGCCCCGCGGTGGCGCTGGCCATGGCGTGGGTGGCGCAGCTGGCCCGCGACGAGCAGGTCGACGCGGCGCTGCTCGCCACGCGCGGGGACGTCGCCGCCTACCTGCGCGGCGATCCGGCCGCGCGCCTGGCCCGCGGGTGGCGCCGGGAGCTGCTGGCCCGGCCGCTGCACGCCCTCGTCGAGGGGCGCGCGGCGATCAGCTTCGCCGGCGGCGGGCTGGTGCTCGAGGAGCGGTCGGGGCGGCCGTGGCGCGGGCGGGCGGAGGCCGTGTAGCGGCCACGGTGCGGCGGCGCCCCGTGCGTCAGCGGGTCGGTCCGGCGGGGCGCAGCACGAGCGCCTCGTCGCCGGCGAGGTCGACGGCCCCCTCGAAGGTGGCGGCCCCCCCGAAGGTGGCGGCCCCCCCGAAGGTGGCGGCCCCCCGGCCGGCGCCGGCGCCGGTTCCCACCTCCGCGGCCCAGGTGCCGGCGGGAAGAACGACGCGGGCGGGCCGGTCGGCGAAGTTGACGGCGACGAACCGCTCGTCGCTGCCGGCCCGGCGGGCCCACGCCAGCACCCCGCCGGGGGCGGGCCGCCACGCGAAGCTGCCGGTGGACAGCGCCGGCGAGGAACGCCGGGCGGCGATGAGCCGGCGGTAGAGGTGGAGCATGGAGAAGGGCTCCGCGCGCTGCGCCGCGACCGACCGGCCGCCGCCGGCACCGGGGGGCCACGGCAGCCACGGGCGCGCCCCCCCCGCCCAGCCGTGCCCGCCGGACCCGTCCCAGGGGATCGGCGCCCGGCACCCGTCCCGGCCACCCGGGTCGACGCGGCCCCCGGCGGGGATCGGGGCGTCCTCGAGGCCCAGCTCCTCACCCTGGTAGACGAACGGGGTCCCGCGCAGCGTGAGCAGCAGGACGGCCGCGGCGCGCGCCCGGGCGTCGGAGCCGTACCGGCTCCTGTGGCGGGGGCGGTCGTGGTTGGACAGGAACCACGTCGGCCACGTGTGCGCCGCCCCCATGAGGGTCTCCACCTCGTCGACGCGCCGGCGCCACTCCACCGGGTCCCAGGGGGCGAACGTCGGGCTGAAGTTGAAGGCAAGGTGCAGCTCCGGGGCGTCGGGCGTCCCGTAGTAGGCGACGACCTGCTCGGCGCCGGGGAGGAACACCTCGCCGACCATCATCCGCGCCGGGGGCTCGGGCCAGCCGTCGACCACCTGGCGCAGCGCGCCGACGACGGGGTGCACCGAGGGGTGGTCGTTGGTCGCCGAGCGCGGCAGGGCTTCCAGGTGGGAGGGCAGGTCCGGTAAGCCGGGGTCCTTGCCCAGGCAGTGGATGGCGTCGACGCGAAAGCCGTCGACGCCCCGGCGCATCCAGAAGCGCAGCACCTCCGCCATCGCCTCCGCCACCTCGGGGTTGCCCCAGTTGAGGTCCGGCTGCTCGGCGAGGAACTGGTGGAGGTACCACTGCCCCGTCCGCTCGTCCCACGTCCACGCGGGCGGCAGGCTGCTGCGGCCGGCGCCGGCGAAGGCGGAGCGCCAGTTGTTGGGCAGCCTGCCCTCCGAGCCGGGGGGACCCGAGCCGCCGGCCTCGTCGGGCCGGTCGTCGCGCCACCAGTACCAGCCCCGCCTCGGGCTGTCGCGCGACGAGCGCGCCGACACGAACCAGGGGTGCTGGTCGCTGGTGTGGTTGGGGACGAAGTCGACGAGGACCTTGATGCCGAGCGCGTGCGCTTGCGCCACCAGCGCGTCGAACTCCTCGATCGTGCCGAAGAGGGGGTCGACGTCGCAGTGGTCGGCCACGTCGTAGCCGAAGTCCGCCATCGGGGACGGGTAGAACGGCGACAGCCACATCGCGTCCACGCCGAGCCAGGCCAGGTGGTCGAGGTGGCGGCGGATCCCTTCGAGGTCGCCGACGCCGTCGCCGGACGCGTCGCAAAACGACCGGGGGTAGACCTGGTACACGACCGCGGACTTCCACCAGCGCGACGGCTGGTCGCCCATGCGCTCAGGGCGCCCCGGTAGGCAGGGGCGGCGGCTGCCCCCCCTGGTCAGGCTCGTCTCGCGCGGCCGGGCGCAGGTCGACGGTCAGGGTGAGAACGCCGTCCTCGATGCGCCCGACGGCGTCTCCGATGATGGCGTAGTCCTGGAAGTCGATCCTCGCCTGGTCCACGAACCGTTTCCTCTCGGCGCCTTCGACGGGCGGGATCCCGCGCTCGCGCACCGCGCGTGCCCGGGCCCGGAAGCGCTCGATCATGCGGTCGATGTCCAGCTGGTCAGCGATGGGCCCCACCTTACCGGCCCGCCGCAGCCGTCCGCCCGGCCCGCGCGCCGGCGGCGCCTCCCCCTGTAAAATCGGTGACGACCTGCGCCTACGGACGCACCGTACGTTCTGGCCGGGCGATACAATGTCGACCGGTCACGCCTTGTCTCGACCAATGGGAGCGGCATGTGAAAAAGGGACGGCACCGGCGCTTCGAGGAGGCGCGGGCACTGAAGCGGTTGACCGAGGAGTTCGCCGAGCCCTGCGCCGAGTGCGGCGCAACGCCAGGTGCCGAGCATGCCTCCTGGTGCCTCGCCATGGAGGACGACGAGGAAGAGGAGGAGTACTCCGACCCCGAGCCGCACCGGGCGTGAGCCGCGGCGCCCACGGGGCGCCCGCAACGCCCACGGGGCGCCCGCAACGCCGCGGGGGCGGCGTCAGCGCCGGCGGACCGCGGGGTGGGGGAGGGGTACCCCGGCGGAGCGGCGGGCATCGAGGTAGGCGACCAGCCTGCGGTAGATCTCCTTGCCGACGAGCGCGGTGAGCTCCGCGGCGAGAGACACGTACACGGGGTCGGGCGCCGTGAAGGCCTCCGGGGCCTCGGTGCACCACCAGTGGAACTCGTCGCCGCCGTCGCCCCAGTGCCGGCGCTCCCACTGGGTGACCGCCGAGACGACCCGGCCGGTGTCGTCGGTGCTGTCCTCCCGGCGCAGCGGAAGCTGCCAGCACACGTCGGGCTTCATCTCCATCGGCGGGCGTCCCCGCCGCAGCGCCGCCCGGTGGAGGGCACAGCCGGGTCCGCCGGGGAAGCCCGGGCGGTTCAAGAAGATGCACGCCCCGGCGGCCATGCGGGTGACCCTCGTGCCGTCCGCCCTGGTGCGGACCACGCCGCCGTGGCGGGCGACGCCGGCGAACTGCCAGTCGTCCTCGCCGAGGGTGCGCGCGGCCTCCTTCACCCGTGCGACGTCCTCGTCGTCGGTGAAGTGGGCACCGTAGGAGCAGCAGCCCTCCGCCTTCTCCTCCGCCGGCCCGGTGAGCACCCCCTTGCAGCCCCGCCCGTAGATGCACTGCCAGCGTGACAGCAGGAACGTCACGTCGAAGAGCCAGCTGCGCTCCTCGTCGGGGTCCTCGAAGCTGACCCACTCGTGGGTGCCGGGGGGGACCTGGCGGTAGAGCTTGCGGCCCCCGCCGCCGGCCCTCGGGCTCACCGGCCCCGCCCCCCCAGCTCGAGGAGGAGCTCTCCGGCGGCCAGCAGACCCTTCCAGAACTGGTCGAGGACCATCCGCTCGTTGGGGGCGTGGATGCGGTCGCCGGGCAGGCCCACGCCGAGGAAGAGGAGCGGCGCCCCGAGGACCCGCCCCAACGCCTCCTCGGGGCCGCTGCCCCCCTCCCGCGTGAACAGCGGCGCACGGCCCCACACCGCCTCCACGGCACGGGACAGGGCGCCCATCGCCGGGTGGTCCACGGCGGTGAGCGCGGGGGCCACGCCGCCCTCGGGGGTGACGGCGACGGTCACCCCGGCGGGCACCCGCTCGGCCACCCAGGACCGGAAGGCCGCGTCGACGTCCGCCGGCTTCTGGTCGGGAACCAGGCGGAAGGCGACCTTCAGGTTGGCGACGGCCGGCACGATCGTCTTGATGCCCGGCCCGCTGTAGCCGCCGTGGAGGCCGACGACCTCGGCGGTGGGGCGCACCCCGATGCGCTCGAGGGGCGTGTAGCCCTCCTCGCCCTCCAGGTAGGCGACGCCGCCGGCGGAGGCGCGGAAGGCCTCCTCGTCGAAGGGCTGGGCGTCGAGGGACGCCTTCTCTGTTGGCGTGAGCTCCGCCACGGCGTCGTAGAAGCCGGGGAGGGTGACCCGCCCCTGCCCGTCGTGGAGGGCGGCGGCGAGGCGGGCTGCGAGCAGCGCCGCGTTCGGCACCGTGCCGCCCCACATCCCGCTGTGGAGGTCGACGGCCGCCGTGCGCAACGACACGTCGAACGCGATGAGGCCCCGCATGCCGACCGTCGCCGAGGGGACCTCCGGGGAGATCATCCCCGTGTCGGAGACCACCACGACGTCGGCAGCGAGGCGCCGGGACTCCGCCACGAGCAGCGACTCGAAGTGCGGGCTGCCGACCTCCTCCTCGCCCTCGACGAGGAACTTGAGGTTGACGGGCAGCCGCCCGTCGCGGGCGAGCAGCCCCCGGGCGGCCTCGATCTGGTACAGCACCTGGCCCTTGTCGTCTATGGCGCCACGGGCGAGGCACTCGCCGTCGGCGATCACAGGCTCGAACGGCGGCGACCGCCACTCGTCGAGCGGGTCGACGGGCTGCACGTCGTGATGCCCGTAGACGAGGACCGTCGGGGCGCCGGTGCCGGCGTGGAGCCAGTCGGCGTAGACGGCGGGATGGCCGCCGGTGTCGAGCAGCTCGGCGTGCTCGAGTCCCGCCTCGATGAGGAGCCCGGCGCACATCTCGGCGGAGGCGCGCACGTCGGCGGCGTGATCGGGCTCGGCGGAGATCGACGGGATCCGCAACCATTGAAAAAGGGTGGCCAGGATGCGCTCCCGCTCCGTTTGCGCGTACCCGGCCAGCGTCGGATCAGGCATTCCCCGCACCGTAGTGCACGCCTGCGAGCGGTAGTCTCGCCGGCCATGGCCCGGCATCGCCCCCGGCTCCTCGGCGTCGGGGCCGCCCTGCTGGCCTCCTCGGTGGCGGCATGCAGCGGCTCCGCAGGAGGGCCGCGCCCGGCGGCCCCGACAACCGCCCCGACAACCGCCGCGACCGCCGCCACCACCGCGCCGGGCTCGACGCGCGCCTCGGGCGGCGCCCCCGCGGTCCACTGGGTACGCTGCACCGGGTCCGCCGGGCCCCCCGGATACCAGTGCGCCACCGTCGCCGTCCCCCGCGACCCCGCCGATCCGGGCCTCGGGACCATCGCGATGGCCCTCGACCGCCACCCCGCCACCGGCTCGAAGATCGGGTCTCTTCTCATCAACCCCGGAGGGCCGGGCGCGTCCGGCGTGGACGCGCTTCCCGACATCGTGTCCCTCATGCCGCCGGGCCTGCTCGAGAGGTTCGACATCGTCGGCTTCGACCCGCCCGGCGTGGCGCGGACGGCGCCGATCATCTGCCTCGGCAGCGCCGGCCTGGAGCGGTACTTCCACCTCGACCCCGAGCCCACCACCGCCGCCGGCTTCGACCGGATCGTGGCCGAGGACCGCACCTTCGCACAGGGTTGCGAGGCGCGCAGCGGGGCGGAGCTCCCCTACGTCAGCACCCACGACGCCGCCGAGGACATGGACGTGGTCCGCCGGGCGCTCGGCGACGCCCGGCTGAGCTACCTCGGGCTGTCCTACGGGACCCTGCTCGGCGCCACCTACGCGGGGCTGTTCCCGACGCACGTCCGGGCGATGGTCCTCGACGGCGCCCTCGACCCCGCCCTGCCTGTCCTGCCCGAGCTCGACCAGCAGTCCGCCGGCCTCGACGCCCAGCTGCGCCAGTTCTTCGCCCAGTGCACCCGCCAGCCGTCGTGCGGGTGGAAGCCGTCGGGCGACCCCGCCGCGGCGTTCGACGCGCTCCTGGCGCGGGTGCGGGCCCACCCTCTGCCGGCCGAGGGAACCTCCCGGACCGTCGGACCCTCCGAGCTGCTCTACGGCACGGCCGCGGCCCTGTACTCCACCTCCACCTGGAACGACCTCGGCTACGCGCTCCAGCAGGCCAGCCACGGCGACGGGACCGTCCTGCTCGAGCTGTTCGACGCCTACACGGGCCGCCAGCCCAACGGCAGCTACAGCAACCTCTTCGAGGCGAACGCCGCGATCAACTGCCTCGACACGCCGTCACCGACGATCGCGCAGATCCGCGCCGCGGTCCCCGCCGCCGAGGCCGCCGCCCCGGTGTTCGGCGTGCAGAACCTCTACAGCCAGGTGGGCTGCGCCGTGTGGCCCGTGCCGGCGACAGGCAAGGTCGGCCCCATCCGGGCCGCCGGGTCGCCGCCGATCGTGGTCGTGGGCTCCACCGGGGATCCGATCACCCCCTACCGCTGGGCGCAGAGCCTGGCGTCGGAGCTCTCCAACGCGGTCCTGCTCACCCGCGTCGGGGACGGCCACACCGCCTACGGCTACAGCTCCTGCATCCGTAGTGCCGTCGACCGCTACCTCATCGACCTCACCCCGCCGGCGGCCGGGACCCGTTGCCCGAGCGACTAGCCCGCCGATGGGACAGACTGTGGGTCCCATGACCGACGCAGCGACCGCCGCCCTGGTGCGGGACCTGGGCGAAGCCCTCGAGCCGTCCCGCGTCCGCGCCGACCCCATCGAGCTCGGCCTGTACGCCCGGGACGCCTCGCTGATCACCGGTCAGGCGTCGGTCGTGTGCTTCCCGACCTCCACGGAGGAGGTGGCCGCCGCCGTCCGGGTCTGCCGGCGGCACCGGCGCCCCTTCGTGCCCCGCGGGTCGGGCACCGGCCTGGCCGGCGGCGCCACCCCGGCGGGGCCGCTGCCGCCGGTGGTCATCGTCACCACCAAGATGAACCGGATCCTCGACGTCGACGCCGACCAGCGGGTGGCATGGGTGCAGCCGGGGGTGCTCAACCTCGACCTGTCGAGGGCGGTCGCCCCCTTCGGCCTCCACTTCGCGCCGGACCCCTCGAGCCAGCAGTCCTGCTCGGTGGGCGGCAACGTCGCCAACAACTCCGGCGGCCCGCACTGCCTCCTCTACGGCGTCACCACCGCGCACGTCCTCGCCCTCGAAGTGGTGCTCCCCGACGGCAGCGTCACCCTCCTGGGCGGCGTCGACCCCGAGCCTGACGGCCTGGACCTGCGCGGCGCCTTCGTCGGCGGCGAGGGGACCATGGGCGTCGCCACGCGCATCGCCGTGCGCCTCACGCCCCTCCCGCCGCAGGTGGCGACCCTGCTGGCGGACTTCCCGACCATGGGCGAAGCCGCAGCGGCGGTGACCGGGGTGATCGCGGCGGGGGTGATCCCCGCCGCGCTGGAGATGATGGACGCGACGATGGTCGAGGTCGTCGAGGCCTACGTGCACGCCGGGCTGCCCACCGACGCCGCGGCGGTGCTCCTCGTCGAGGTCGACGGCCTCGCCGGCGGCGTCGCCGCCCAGACGGCGCGCGTCGAGGCGGTGCTGCGCGGCCACGGCGCCCGCACGGTGCGGGTCGCGGCCGACCCGGAGGAGCGGGCCCTGTGGTGGAAGGGGCGCAAGTCGGCCTTCGGTGCCATCGCCCGCATCGCCCCCAACTACTACCTTCACGACTGCGTCGTCCCCCGCACCCGCCTGGTCGAGGTGCTCGCAGCCGTCGGACGGATCGCGGCGGACCACGACCTGGTGCTCGGCAACGTCTTCCACGCCGGCGACGGCAACCTCCACCCCCTGATCGTGTTCGACCGCCGCGTCCCGGGCACCCTGGAGCGGGTCCACAAGGCGGGTCGCGCCATCCTCGAAACGTGCGTGGCAGCGGGCGGATGCCTGTCGGGGGAGCACGGCATCGGCCTCGAGAAACGCGACGCCATGGACCTGGTCTTCGCCGGCGCCGACCTCGAAGCGCAGCGGTGGCTGCGCGAGGCGTTCGACCCGGACGGGTGCTGCAACCCCGAGAAGGTCCTGCCCCGGGGCGGGTCGCGCTGCGGCGACCTCGAGGAGCTCCCCGCGGGGGCGTGGGTGTGATCGCCGCGCCCGCGGCCGCCCTGCAGTCCTTCGCCGACGAGGTCGGCGCGGAGGGGCCCGTCTGCGCCGCCGGCGGCAAGACCCAGTGGGACGTCGGCGGCGCCGTCGCCGCCGGAACCCGGGAGGTCGCCGCGCCCGCCGGGGTGGTGGCGCACGAGCCGGCGGAGATGATCGTCCGGGTGCGGGCCGGCACCACCGTGGCGGAGCTGCGCGACGCGGTCGCCGCCGGCGGCCAGTTCGTGGCGCTCGAAGCCGGCGACCCGGACCAGGCGACGGTCGGGGGGGTTCTCGCCGTCGGGCGTGGCGGGCTTCGCCGCCTCGGCCTCGGTCCACCCCGCGACACGGTCCTCGAGGTCACCGCCGTCACCGCCGCGGGGGAGTTGATCCGCGCCGGGGCCCCCCTCGTCAAGAACGTCACCGGTTACGACCTGTGCCGGCTTTTCGTCGGCTCCCTCGGCACCCTCGCGCTCCTCGCGGAGGTCGTCCTTCGCTGCCGGCCGCTTCCCGAGGCCGACCGCTGGTGGGTCGGCGAGACGGCCGATCCCTTCGCCCTGGCCGCCTCGCTGTACCGGCCGGCGGCGGTGCTCTGGGACGGGGTGCGCACCTGGGTGAACCTGGCCGGCTACGCCGCCGACGTCGACGACCAGGCGGCGAGCGTGCTCGGCCGCGCCTTCGCGCCGGCCGGGGGGCCGCCCGCCCCGCCGGGGCCCGGCCGGCTGTCGCGCCCGCCG
>JAJYLA010000191.1 GCA_021788115.1 Actinomycetes bacterium
CCGGACCGGAAGAGCGCGTGCGCGTCGAGGATCAGGATCCGCGCCGGCGCGTTGGCCCCTCGATCGGGCCCGAGGCGGCCGGTGCTGGTCACGGGCTCAAAGGCCATCGAGGCTGCCTCATCGAGGGGCGCCGGGTGTTCGCTCACCAGCTGCGAGGTGGTGTGCGGCCACCATACCCTGTGCGCCCGACGTGCTCAACGGCATCTACGGGCGGACCGCCCCGACGATCTGACGCCGCCATGCCGCTGGCCGGCCATGCGCCGCCCGGGCGAGCAAGCCTCGGGCGTACCGCCGGGCCGCTCCGGCGGCACTCCACGCGGCACGCATGACGCCCTGCCCAGGCCCGGGTGGGCGAGCCCAAGCCGAGCGATCGCCACGTCTCGACGTAGCGGGCTCCCACGTTGGTCGTGAAGCGTCTCTGCCGGGATATGGGACCAATGGGTCGCAGAAGCATCGCGCCGCCCCGGTCCCAATGGGTGATGGCCGCCGGCTCGCTGAGGGTGTCAACTGGTCGTGACGCCGCCGAGCATTCCCGTTCGGCCGCGCAGGCATCCGCTGCTGGCCATTCGGCCGGCGCGTCGGGGGCGCTCCAGCTGCAACCCTGGGTCCCAGGCGGGCGCCGGCCGCGGCGCGCCGCTGTCCGAAGCTGGCGGGCGGATGACGACCGGTCGCCAACCCGAGCGACGGCCTCTGTCGTCCGAAAGGAGAGACCCATGCAGCTCTCGACCGCGGCTTCGACCTGTGCCGCGCGGCTGGCGACCGCGTCGCTGGCCTTGGCCCTCACGCTGGTCGCGCTCGCGGCGAGCCCGGTCAGCGCCGCGAGCGACCTCTACGTCGCTCCGGCACCCGCCGGAAGCGATAGCAGCGATTGCCTGAGCCCGGCCACGCCCTGCGCCACCGTCGGCGGCGCGCTCGTCAAGGCGGCAGGTGCCGACACGATTCACGTGGCCGCCGGCGCATACAGCGAGCAGGTGGTGATCGACAAGGCGGTCACCATCCTGGGGCCCAACGCCGGTGTCGACCCGAACACCGCCACGCGTGGTGCGGAAGCCGTCTTCAGTGGCGCCGGGCCGATCTTCACGCTGCAGAACGGCACCTTGGGGGTGAGCGGCGTGACGATCGATGGGCTCGCCTTCGCCAACGTGACCGGCACCGCCTACAACGGCGTCATCACCGTGCCCGGCTACGGCGCGGGCAACGTGACGATCGCCGACAACACGTTCACCGACGTGACGGCTGAGGCGGTCGGTTACCACGGCAACATGGGCCTGGTCGCGCCGCTCGGCACCAACTGGACGGTCGAGGCCAACCGCGTGGAGCGGGTGACCGGCCTCAATCGGTCCGGCCTCTGGTTCGGCAACCTGACCGGCAGCGTCATTCGCGACAACGTGGTCATCGATCCGGCCCGCAGCGGGATCCTGGTGTCGGGCGGCACGGACGTCTCCGTCACCGGCAACCAGGTGCTCAACGCCGTCTTCGGCCTGAACATCGGAACCGATGCCGCCAGCAGCCCGATCACCAACGTCGCCCTCGAATCCAACACGGTCTTGGACAGCACCTTCGCAGGGATCGTCATCAACAGCCCGACCCTGGCTCCTGGCGTCACCATCCTCTTCAACCGGCTGACCGGCAACGCGACCGGCATCTACAGCAACGCCACGACCACCGTCGTCGCCGAGAACCAGTGGTGGGGCTGCAACGCCGGACCCGGCGCGCCCGGTTGTGACACGCTGACCGGCACGATCGACGCCGATCCGTGGCTGACGCTGACCCTGACCGCGGATCCTGCCTCGGTCCTGACCGGGGGCACTGCGGCCCTGCATGCCGCGCTGACGGCGAACTCCGCTGGTGCGACGCCGAGCGGCGGATCGATCATGGACGGCACGTCGATCGCCTTCAGCGTGGACACCGGCACGCTGAGCGCACCGAGCGCCGGCACCGTCGACGGCGTGGCGTCGGTCACGCTCACGGCCGGAACGACCCGGGGCACGGCCACCGCACAGGCCGTCCTCGACCATCAGACGGTGAGCGCGGCCATCGTGGTCACCGCCCCCGCGCCGAACGCCACCCCAACGCCGACGCCGAGTGCCACTCTCAGCCCCGCGCCGAACGCCACCCCAACGCCGACGCCGAGTGCGAGAGCGGTGCCCGAGACTTCCACCGCGGACCACGGCCTCGACGGCCGCGGCGGACCCGACTCGGCGGCCCTCTTCCTGGCGGCACTGGCGCTGCTGGGCGGTGTCGCACTGTGGGCTGCCCGCCGCCGACTGGCGCGCTGACCTCTGGCGCCGGGGTCGGCCGGCCCGTCCGTGGAACGGGCGCCCCCGTGGCCGCCTACCTCGGCGCGGCGGTGGTGATCGGCGTCGTCCGCGACCGCTCGCAGCGCCTGGCAGGCCTGGCCGCGCGGCGCGTCGCCGATGCCCGCGCCGATGCCGTGCTCCGTGCCTCCGAGGATCGCCTGCGGCGCACCGTGGGAGTCGCCGCCGACGGGCTGCTCGTGTTCGATGCGGCGGGCCGCCTGACCCTCTGCAACGCAGCCTCGGAGCGGCTCCTCGATCTGCCCGCGGCGCGATGGCCCCCTACCTCGCGCGCGGGGCCCGAGTCGCCGTGGATGACGCCGGCGCCGGCTATGCCTCGATGCGCCACATCACGGAACTGCGGCGGGCTTCGTCAAGCTCGACGCGGGAACTGATCCGCGGGCTGCGCGACGACACCGGCCCGGCAGGCCCTGGCGCACGCCCTTGCAATGAGCACGGGGGAGCCGATGGCATGTCTGCAGATCCTGCTCGTCCCGGCCCGGATACACGGCTCCCCCGAGCGCGCGAGGATGGCGCGCACGAGCGCCGGGTCGGCCTCCTCGTCCTCGACGAGACGGGAGCCGCCTACGATTTGCCGGTCAACCTGCCGGACGAGCCGCTGTACCCAGGTTTGCACGCGAGCTGTGCACGTCGGAGATGAACCGAAGCGACCCGCTCTTGGCCTGCCTCCTCGGCTGATGGGGCCTTATCCGCGCGATCCCCCGGACAGCGCGCGTGTTCGAGCGGCGAGATCCAGCACGAGGCCGTGCGTGGCGGGCGGCGCCAGGAAAGTGCGGCTCAGGAGCAGGCGACGGGCACCGACCACCCAGGAGATCTGCTCGGCGATGGGATCGCCTGTGCCATAGCGGATCTGCAGGCCGACGCCACCGCCGGGCACCGCGAACGCCATGTTCGAGTAACGGCAGCCATAGGTGACCATTTGCCGGTCGAAGGCGGCCGCGCCGGACGCGCTGGTGAACTGCTCGACTTCGACGTCCATCTCCCGGCCCTCGGCGGTCTCCCACATTCGGGCAAAGCCGGAAACGTACCGGTCGTCGATCAAGAGCTGGCGCGCATTCGGCTCATAGCGGCTGGCCGCGAGCGCATCGAGGCTCAGGGTGCCCTGGCCGACGAGCGTGGCCGTGGTTCCCGGGTCGGTCGGCAGAAGGCCCGCGAGCGTCGCTGGATCGGACGCCTGCTCGCCCCTCACCGGCGTCGAGCTCAAGAGGGCAGCGGCCTGGATGCAGACGTCCGCCGACGCACCGGGCAGGAGCGTCGCCACGGCAGCTTGAGGCAGGACGGCCACGACGACGGCCACCGCGACCAGGGAACGGAGCAGTGGTGGGCGCAGGCCGAACACCCGGGCCGTCATCTCGGCGGCCGTCGTCCGGATGGCCTCCAGGGTCTCCAGGCTCGACCGACGCACGCCGGCGCGTCGCTCGACTTCCTCGGCGGCATAGCGCTGCCAG
>JAJYLA010000192.1 GCA_021788115.1 Actinomycetes bacterium
TCTGGCGGGCCCTGGTGGTCGTGCTGCTCGCGCTGGTGCCATCGCTCGGCTTTCACCGCCAGGGCCACGGAAACCGGCTCGCGGTGGAGGCCTCCATCCTCGGCCTGCTGTTGGTCCTCGGGACGGTGTCGTGGCTGGTGACCCGATGGAGCGTGGACGAGAGGGCGTTGCGCATAGACACGGGGCTCATCCGGCGCAGCTCCAAGCGCTTCCCACTCGCCCAGGTGCAGGCGATCGACGTCGTGCAGCCCGGGGTCGCCCGGGTCCTCGGTCTCGCCGAGCTACGGGTGCGCATGGGCGGCTCGTCGGCCGGCCAGGCCCGCCTGGCGTACCTCGCCGAGCCGGCGGCGATCGCCCTGCGGGCGAGGCTGCTCGCGCTCGCACACGGGCTCGCCGAGGACGTGCCCGCTCCGCCCGAGCGCATCCTGCTGTCGGTCCCGCCCGGCCGGCTGGTCGCCTCGCTGCTGGTGAGCAGCTTCGGGCTGGTTCTGGTGGCGCTCCTGGTCCTGGCGGTGGGGTTGTCGACGGTCAGCCCGCAGGCCCTCGCCGCGTCGCTCGGGGTGGGGGTCCCGTACCTCATCGGGTTCGCGACGGTGGGCTGGCGTCGTTTCAACGGCGGCTTCGAACTGACCGTCGCCGAGGCTCCCGACGGGCTGCGGCTTCGAAGCGGCCTGATCGAGCGGACCGCGGAGACCATCCCCGCCGGCCGGGTGCAGGCGGTGCGGCTGTCGCAGCCCCTGATGTGGCGCCCGTGGGGGTGGTGCCGCCTCGAGGTGGACGTGGCCGGCCGCCAGCGCAAGCACCGGGAGAACTCCGCCGAGGCGGGGCGCCTGCGGGCGGTCCTGCCGGTGGGCTCGAGCGCCGAGGCGTCGTGGCTCCTGTCGCGGATCCTCCCGGCGGCGCCGGCTGCCGACCGGCCGGCGCCGGCGCCGGCGCGCTGGAAGTCGCCGCTCAGCTTCCACTGGCTGAGCTGGGGCGCCGACGACCGGGTCGTGGTGACCGTGAGCGGCCGGGTCCGGCGGGTGACGCACTGGGTGCCGCTGGCCAAGGTGCAGAGCATCCGCGTCGTCGAGGGGCCGCTGCAGCGGCGCCTGGGCCTGGCGACCGTCCACCTCGACACTGCCGGGCGCGCCCTGCACGCCGCCCTCCGGGACCGCTCGACCGGCGAGGTGCGGGCCCTGCTTCCGGGCCTCGTCGACGCGGCGCGCCGTGCCCGCCACCCGTCGGCGCCGCCGGCGCCCCCGACGGGCTGACGCCCTCGCCCCGCGCGCGGCGGGGAATCCTCTCTGGGAAAAAAGACCCGGCCGTCAGCTCTCGACAGCCATCCGGACGCCGAAGGCGATCAGCGCCAGCCCCGAGACCCGGCTGAGGGAGCGCTGGAAGCGCTCGCTCCGCAACCAGCGCAGGAGCCGGTCCACGAAGGCGAGCATCACGACGTAGTACCCGATCGACACCGCGAGGAAGACGGCGCCCAACCCGAAGGTGACGGCGGGCATGGGCTCGCCGTGGGGGACGAACGCCGGCAGGAAGGTGATGAAGAACACGCCTACCTTCGGGTTGAGCAGATCCGTGAGCAGCCCGGCCCGGTAGCCCCATCCCATGATCCGCCGGGTCGGGTTCGCGGCGATGTCCGTCCCGCGGTGTCGCAGGGCCAGCACGCCGACGTAGAGCAGGTAGGCCGCGCCCGCGAAGCGCAGAGCCAGGTAGCCGTCGTGGCTGGCCCGCAGCATGGCCGTGAGGCCCAGCGCGGCCGCGAAGATCCACAGCGCCAGGCCGGTCAGGATCCCCGCCGCCGTCAGAGCCGCTGTGCGCCGGCCGCGGACCGTGATGGCGCGCAACACGACCAGGGTGTCGGGGCCGGGGATCAGTGCCAGCATCACGCTTGCCGCGGCGAACGCGAGGAACTCGGTGACCATCCGCCCATTGTTGTCCTCGCGGCCGGGACGCGTCCGGGTAGTATTCGGAAATATGGCATTTATCCAAAGTCTCTCCGACGAGGTGGAGTCGGCGCTGCGCGACCCCGGCCGGGCCTGGCTCGCGACGAGGATCCTCACGCGCGTCGAAGCCATGGGGCTCCTCGGGCCGGTCGGTCCCCGGCCGATAGGTCCGCCGGCGCTGGCGGAGGCCCTCGAAGCCCTCGTTTCGGCGGGCGTCGCCCGGCGCGAGGCGCAGGCCGTGCTGGCCGGGCGGAGCGGCGAGTCGCTCTGGCCGGCGATCGACGACGCGATCGCCGAGTCGGCGGTTCCCGACAGCGAGTGGGTGTCGATGGGCGCGGTGCTCGGCGACGAGCTGCTCGCGCGCCTCGTCGGCGCGTCGGCGACCTCGATCGGGCGCTACCGCCGCGGCGACCGGCGAACGCCCGACGAGGTGGCGTCGCGGCTGCACTTCCTCGCCCTCGTGGTCGCGGACCTGGCCGGGTCCTACAACGACCGGGGGGTGCGACGCTGGTTCGACCGGCCACGGCCCCAGCTGGACGGGCAGGCGCCGGCGGCGCTGCTCCACGCCGCGTGGGATCCGGACGACCCCGGTCCGCGGCGGGTCGCGGCGCTGGCGTCGGCGCTGGTCGGAGCCGGCGGGGCGACGTGAGCGAGCGGTGGTTCCGCCACGCGGACCCGCGCTACCCCTTCGCGTCGGAGCTGGCGTCGCAGCCCCCCGCGCGCTGGCACGGGCCGGGCGAGGGACCTGTTCAGTATCTCGCCGACACGCCGGCCGGCGCCTGGGCGGAGTACCTGCGCCACGAGGCGATCACCGATGCCGACGACCTGGACGACATCCGCCGGGCCCTGTGGGTGCTCGACGTGGACGACGGCGAGCGTGGCGGCGCGGCGGCCCCGTCTTTGTCCGAAGAGGTGCTCACCGGGGGGATCGCCAGCTGGATCGCGTGCCAGGAGGAGGCCCGGCGCCTCCGGTCGGGCGGCGCCCGTGCTCTGCGGGCGCCCTCCGCCGCCCTGCTGCCGGGCGGAGCCGCCGCCCGGGTGACGCGCGGCGGGCTGCGGCCGGGGCGACCGAAGGACGGGTGGGTTCTCGCCCTTTTCGGGCCGCGCCCCGACCTGGAGGGCCGGAAGATCGTGGACGGCGGGCGCCTCGACGCGGACCTCCTGCGCTGGACCCGGCCCCTGTGACCCGCGAGCGCCGCCTGCAACCCTGGTGGCAGCCGGCGCGTGTCTCAGACGATGGATAGCGGAGGGTTGCGTGGGCGATGCCGGGGCGTTCGAGGACTTCTACCTGTCCTGCAGGGACCGCCTCGTCACGCACGTCGCTGCCCTGACCGGAGACCCGGCGGAGGCAGCCGATCACGTGCAGGAAGGGTTTCTGCGGGCGTGGGAGCGCTGGGAGCGCATCAGCCGCTACGAGGACCCCGAGGGGTGGGTTCGCCGTGTCTCCTACCACCGCGCCATCGGGCGGTGGCGCCGGGCCCGCCGGCTGGTCCGGTGGCCGGGGGCGGCCGGCGGCGGGATCCAGTGGGACAGCGACCAGCTGGCGGTGATCGACGGGCTGCGAGCGCTGCCGCGCCGCGAGCGCGAGGCCATCGTGCTCCACCACGTGGTCGGCCTGTCGGTGCGGGAGGTGGCGGCGGAGATGGGTGTACCGGAGGGGACCGTGAAGTCCTGGCTGTCGCGAGGTCGCGCCCGGCTCGGCGCCGCGCTGGCGGCAGCCGAACCGCAGGAGGCGTGAGATGACACGCGGTGAGGGCACCGTGGAGGGCGCGCTGTCCC
>JAJYLA010000193.1 GCA_021788115.1 Actinomycetes bacterium
GATACAACGCCACCGCGTCCCGCTTGAACTCCTCCGAATACCGACGAGAAGTCGAACCCTCTCCCATAACCAAAACCTCCTCCAGTAATACTGGCCCGAAGTGTCCGGCCTACGGGGGGAGGTTCAGTCGGGAACGTCGATGCCCTTGGACTGCATGCAGTGGGTGTACTTGAGTTCCGCTTCGTAGTTCTGATCCTGCTGTGCTGGGGTCCCGCCGCTGGGCAGGAGAGCCTTACAGGCCAACTGCGCCGCCTGGTAGGTCGGGTTGGTGCTACTGAGATCGCTGTTCGGGCCGTTGGCGGTGATGGCCAACTGCCCGTCGCTGTTGGGGTCAGGGAAGTCGGCGATCCCGTGCGAACGCATTGCATTCGGAGTACTTGATCGCCTGGGCGAGCGTGGAACTGCCCGACTGCGAGTTCGACGGCGCGGTGGTCGATGACGAGTTCCCGCCCGCCACCCCCGGTCCCGACCTGCTCCCACCGCAGGCGGCCCCTGGCCGAAGCCGACCGACCCTTGCGGATCCCGCCGCCTCGGGATGGACGGGCTCCTCGAGGGCCTCGTAGCGTCCGAGCAGCGCGCCGATCCGCTCGCTTCGGACTCGAAGCGATGCCGCCCAGGCATCGAGCAGGGCGGCGCCCTCGCCGGTGAGCTCGTAGACGCGCTTCTGGGGCCCGGTGGCCTCCTCGCTCCAGGTCGAGGCGACGAGGCCCTCCTCCTCGAGGGCACGCAGCGGCCGGTAGAGGTTGGCGAAGTCGACCCGGCCCTCGTCGAGCAGCTCTTCGAGATCCTCCGCGAGCTGGTAGCCGTGGCTTTCCTCCAGGGGTCGTCCAACTCGATGTGGTACTTCACGACCCAGGCATCGCCATCTTGGAGCCCGGTCGTGGTACCGGATATTCGAAGGCCCGATGGCGCGTGGGAGAAGAACGAGACCTCGAAGCCGGAGCGCAGACCCTGATGGCGCCAGCACGCGACGAGGGGTAGCTCAGCGAGCGCCATGTGGCGGTTCTGCCAGTCTCTCTCGCGCGGCAACAACGTGCGTCACCTCGCTTGATTGTGAATCCAGTCGGCGACATCGGCGATGACAGCCGGGTCCACATGCTGGGCGGGCTCTGACTCCGACGGCGTCGAGGGGCCGCTGCCGAAAAAGAAGAAGTGGTTGTCATCCGGATAGGTGCGCACCGCGACGTCCGGTCGATCGGTGAGCGCTTGTTGCCACGTGGCGAGGTCTCCGTCCTCGGTGACCTGGTAGTCGCGCTCGCCCTGGACGATGAGCATGGGCTTGTTCAGCGAGGCGGCGACCTCGGCAGGTCGGTAGGTGCGCAAATCGAGCCAGTAGGGGGCGGGAACCCCGAAGGGCAGTTCGTTTGGGGGCGTCGACGCCGACAGGTCGGGAGCGTCGACTCGTCTCGCCTGTGCGGTCATGGTGTCGATGACCGACTCCGCGGCGGCAGCCGTGTGCGGGTCGAGCGATGCTAGGTAGCGGACCTGACGGACCGCGGCCCAGTGCAAGGGCTCGGTGCCGGCCGCCAACAGGACCAGCCCGGCGATGGCCGGCTCGGCGACTGCGACCCGCGGGGCGATCGTGCCGCCGAGGCTGTGACCGGCGAGGAAGATCCGCTCATGTTCCACGGCGCCAACAGCTCGTAGCACCGCGACGGCGGCGACGGCATGGTGGAGGTACTCGTCGACGACGGTGAAACTCTCGTTGGCCTTGACCTGGGCGGGATGGGCGAAGGTGACCTTGTCGAAACGGAGGACAGCGATGCCACGGCTGGCGAGACCCCAGGCGAGATCCTTGAGCGGCTTGTTGCGACCGATCGTCTCGTCCCGGTCATTCGCGCCTGACCCCGAGAGCAGCACGACCGCGGCGCAGGGCCGCGGTGTATCCGGGATGGTGAGGGTGCCCGGAACGGCGAGCGGCCCGGCACCGACGGTGATCTCCTTTTCGTCGAAGTGCTGTGGGCTCGCGTACTCGGGTGGCTCCCATGGTGCGGTGGGCGTAGCCGCTTCGGGCGGAGCGAGCTGAAGCCCGGCGAGATCGCCTGAGGGAGTGATCGATGCGACGAGCGCCATCGCTCCTTCTTCGCAGACCAAGGGGGCTTTGACCACGGTCATTCCCTGGGGACCGGATTCGGTGACAAGGGTCCCGATCGAGGTGACCGCGCCGAGACGGTTGATCGCGCTGTCCCACGCGGCGCGGAGCGTCTCGGCGGAGACCATCGGCTGCAGCTGTGGGGCGAAAAGGGCGCGGATCTTCTCGAAGTCGCCTCCTTGTGCCATACCGATAATGCCGATCACTCGATCGGCAGGACTGCCGAGCGTCATGTTCGATTCCTCTCTCTCCTGCGCGTGGGTGGGGACGCCGTGGGTTTCGGCTTGCCAACCGGGCTGACGGGTTCGGGGGCGGGAAGGAGGACTTGGTAGAAGAGGCGGCGGCGGCGTCTCCGGCCCGGCGGGTTGGCGAGTCTTGGCTGGGAGATGGCGACGAGATCCCGGAGGTACTCGGCGTACTCGGCGTCGGTGAGCCACATGCCCGCTAATCGGTAGGTCGCAAGGTCGCTGATCGGGTCGAAGGCTTCTGATTCGACATAACGGTCGAAGTCGCCGAGGATGCCGGCGACGAAGGCGACGAAGGCCTGGATGTGATCGTCCGGGGACATCTCTGCGATCTCATCGGGCTGCATCTGGGCGACCGCTAGCCGCATGGTGTAGGTCCGCTCGACGGCCCCGCGCACTCGTCGCTCGGCCACGACCTGGAGCACGCCAGCCTTGGTGAGCAGCGCGACGTGACGGTAGAGGCTCCCGAGGGGGACGTCGTCGATCTCGGCGGCGATCTCGGCGGTCGTCAGCGCACGGTCGCCCATGAACGCCTTGACGATACGCAGGCGTATCGGGTGCAGCAGCAGGTCCGCGCTCGCCACACCCCCACCCTAGTCCGCTCATTCGCAATCGTGCTATCATTCACAGTCATATGACTGGTGGCCGCAAACCGGACAGTCGAGGCGGAGGATTCGATGGCGACAACGAGCCGCGGAACGGTGGGGCTCGCGTGGGAAGCCACTCGGCTCCAGACCGACGGATCCAGGGGGTGGACCTCCCGTGACACTCGTCCCGCTCCTGGTCGTGGCGGTCGGCTTCGAGATCTTCTGCCTGATCCACCTCGCTCGCGCCGCCGAGGTCCACTATCTGCCAAAGCCAATCTGGGTGCTCATCATTCTCATCTCGATCCCCCTCGGCGGGATCATCTACCTCGCGCTCGGACGTGTTCGGGTAGTTCGTCCGACAGCGTCGGTCGACACGCCCAGCCCACCGTCGGAGTACGCCGGGCGCATCGAACCCTCCCCCGGCGGGTCGAAGAGAGCGCCCACCTCTCTTGGCCTGCTGGTGGGCGGCTCGATCGAGGTCGATCGGCTCTCAAAGCATTTCGGGCCGGTCGCGGCCGTCGACGACCTGAGCTTCGAGGTCCGCCCAGGATGCGTCACCGGCTTCCTCGGGCCGAACGGCGCCGGCAAGACGACCACCATCCGTATTGTCCTCGGTCTCCAGGCACCGACGAGAGGACGGACTGCGCTCGCCGGCCGGTCCTATCAGACCCTGATATTTCAGCCGGATTGGTGTTGAAAGCCGTGTAGGGAAAGGGAATTCCACCAAAAGGGCGCTCCTGCCTGGGAAAATCGTGCTTGTCGAAGTCCACGAAGTTCGCAGGCAAGGAG
>JAJYLA010000194.1 GCA_021788115.1 Actinomycetes bacterium
GGCCAGCAGTGGTGCGGGCCGGGCGTGGCTGCGGGGATCGGCGGTGATCCCCGCCGACTCGTAGGCCGAGACGATCCCGCGGTCGAGCGCGGCGGCGGTCGCCGGGTCGGGCTTCTCGCCGAGGAGCACGGCGACGAGGGTGTGGACGAACAGCGCCCGGCGCACCACCGGACCCGACTCCAGCGCGCCGCCGGGCTCGTCTTCAGGGGAGTCGCCGCCGCCGCCGCCGTCGCCGGTGCCGGTCAAGGGCCCGGCGTCGAGGTCGAAGGGGTTGACTCGCACGCCTGGGGCGCCGAGGTGCACGTAGGCGCCGCCGACGGTCTCGGCGAGGCGCCGGTACTCGTCTTCGGGGTCGACGATCGCGATCTCGATGCCTTGGTAGAGGGAGCGGAGCGCTTCGAGCTTGGCGAGATACGACTTTCCGGCTCCCGAGCGCGCCAGGATGACCGAGTTGTGGTTGTCCTGGGCGAAGCGGTCCCAAGAGACGAGCCCGGTGCCACTGGCGGTCGTGCCGTAGAGGACGCCGGTGGTGGTCGACAGCTCGGCGGACGCGAAGGGGAAGCTGGCGGCGAGCGCGTCGGTGTCGAACGCCCGGCGCTGGCCGAGGGCGTCGACCCCGAGGGGCAGCGTGGACGCCCAGCCCTGCAGGCTGCGCCAGGTAGCGGGTCGGGCGTCGAGGAGCATCGACGCGCAGAGCGCCCGCACCCGGGCGCACTCGGCGTCCAGGGCCTTCTCGTCGGCGGCGTGGACGGTGAGGACGAGGCCGACCCGGAACAGCTTCTGCTCGCCGCGGGCGAGGCCGGCGGCGAGCTCGCGGGCGTCCTCGGCGGCGACCTCGACATCGGGATCGGCGAGGCGCCCCTTGGCCGCGTCGGCGCGCCGGCCCGACTCCAGGCGGGCCAACTGGCGCCGCAGGCGCTCGGCGGCGAGCGCGGCGGGGACCGGGCCGATGTGCACGGCGACGTCGAGGCGCCCGGGGTGGGCGCACAGCGGCTCCAGCCAGCCCCGCCCGACCTCCCGGGGGTAGCCGGTGACGGCGAAGCTGCGGCACCAACCCTCTCCGACGCGCAGCGCCCGGGGGTGGACCTCGACCGAGTCGGGGCCGAACGGCGTCGCCGGCTTGGCGGCCGGCCGGGGGATGCGGGCGAACAGCTTGCTCATCGGGTAGCTCCTTCCTGAGCGGGGCTGCCGGACGGGATTGGATCGTCGAACGGTCCGGCTGTGGGGGCACGATGGGCAAGGGTGACCGGCTCGTCGATCCCGCTTGCCGAGCTGAGGAGTCCTCCGGGCCTGGGCGGGCCAGCTGGGTCGAGGCTGCGGGCGAGGACACCGCTTGCGGCCACTCCGTCGAGGACCGAGAGGCTGACCCCTGCCGCACCGAGTGCGGTCACCGCCTCGGCGGCCCGGCGCAGGAGGCGCCCGGCCCCTTCTCCGTCGGTGCTGGCCTGGCCGGCCGGCTGGCGGAGCACGACGAGCACCTCTCGGCGAAGAAGGTCCCGGCTGGCGGCGAGATCGGCGAGGAACGCGGCGTGGTCGCGGGCTGCCCGCTCCAAGGCGACGTGGGGAAGGCCCGGTGCCGCGTCGAGCAGTGCGTCGATGGCGGGGCCGACGTCGAGCGGCTCGGCGCGCACGAGGACCTGGACCGGTTCGCCGAGCGAGCTCAAGAACCGGGCGAACCCGGCAACCAGGGCCTCCTGCTCGGCGGGAGTGCGCAGGCTGAAGGTGACCGCGCTCGCCCGGCAGATCACGGCCAGGCCGTCAGCACCGAGGTCGACCACGCCACCGACGCCGATGCCGGCGAGCGGGAGGCGCAGCGGCGCGGGCAGCGCCGGCGGATGGGACCCGGCCGCGTTGGCGAGGAAGCCAGGGACAGCCGGGACACCGTCGGGTGCGGGGACGAGGCGCCGGGGCGACCTGCGATGCCGCCACGCCGCAATCACCCAGCGATCGGCGGGGACGCCTTCCATCCGCCCCAGCGCGACCAGCGCGGCGACCGCCCCGACCGGGATGGCAACTGCACCGTAGGCGGCGGGCGGAACGAGATGTCGGGTGCCGGCGTACCCGGCCCAAAGGACTACGGCGGCGACGGCCAGGATGGCGAGCTGGCGGGCGGTCAGGCCCGCCAGCAGCTTGTCGGGCCGGTCGACGTCGGCGGGGATCCGGACCCGGCCGGTGTCCTCGGTAGGTTGCCGGCGTCCGGCGGCGGGGCTCACAGCCCGACTCCTGCGGCGAGCGCCTTGGCGCCTTTGTAGATGATCACGTCTCGTACGACCCGGCCGATCCCGCCGCGGCCCCGGGATCCGGAGAACACGACGCGGCTCACCCAGCCGGGGATCTTGACGAGCACCCAGCACAGGCACGCCGAGACGAGCAGGTCGACGACCCCGCCGGTCGACGCGATCCCCAGGTTGGCCGGGCCGCCCGAGGCGAGGAACACCCGTAGCGCGGTGATCAAGACCAGCGACTGGGCGACCTGGACGGCGAGCGTGCCGGCAAAGGCCCGCCACCACAGCTTGGCCAGACCCTCGGTCTGGGGAAGGGCGTGGCAGACGAGGCAGATCGGGCCGGCGACCACCAGCAGGATGACCAAGGCGAGGCGCACGACGTAGGTGGCGAGCAGCACGACGGCGAGCACAGCGACCACCCCGCCCAGGAGCACGACGAAGATCCCGCCCGAAGCGAGCGAGCCGAGCACCAGCTGGCGCAGCACCACCGCGGCATTGGCCGCGTCGACGCCTTGGCCGAGCACCGCGGCGGACAGCGCATCGGCGGTCGAGATGGCCAGACCGGCCAGTCCCAAGCTGGCGTTCACCGCCACGGCGGCGACAATGATCCTTGGCAGCACATCACGAAGGGCCGTGCGGGTCTCGAACGTCTCATGGCCCATGACGATCGCCCCGCCGGCCAAGACGAAGAGCACCAAGAACGCGTCGGCGATCCCCTCGGTCATCCGCCACAGCTGGCCGACCCGGCTCTGGGCGGTGACGTTCGGGGTGGCGAGGAGGGTGTGGCCGAGCAGGGTGAGGACCGGGTCCAGGGCGTCGGTGACGAGGCTTCTGAACCAGTCGTCGATGGCCGCTTCGATGTGGCCGGTGATGTCGAACAGCCCCGGCGAGGGCTGGGTGCCGCCGCTCACCGTCCCCCCGCTCCCCGGCGTCGGCGTGCTCGGCGTGGTGGTGCCGGACGGGCCGACCTGGATCGGCGGTGGGCCCTCACCGGCGGTCCCCGAGCCCGATGTCGCAGAGCCTGATGTGGTGGAGCCACCCGTCCCCGAGGTCGACGTCTGTGAGCTCGGGGTCGTTGCCCCGGTCGTCGCAGCGGCGGCGGGCGCGCTCGGGCTGGTCGCCGTCGGCGAAGCCGTGCGAGCGGCGGTGAGCACGACCGCCGTAGCGCTCGCCGCCGTCCCGCTTCGGCTGGAGGACGCCGTGTGGTGCCCGGCGGTGCCGAGGGCCAGGACGGCGAACACGACGCCGGCGGCGAGGCGGATCGGGTGCCGGGGTCGCCAGGCGGGGAGGCGTCGCATCAGCCCCCGCCGACGAGGGAGGCGAGGATGGACACGATGAGCGGGGCGAGGACGGCGAGCGCGTAGCCGACGGCCGCCGACTTGAGGGCGGTCTTGGCCTTCTCGACCTGGCCGGGGTCCCCTCCGGCCGTTAGGTAGCGCAGCCCGCCGATCGTGAGGAACAGCGTG
>JAJYLA010000064.1 GCA_021788115.1 Actinomycetes bacterium
CCGCGGCCGCCCTCCCCGGCGCCGGGCCGCGCCGCCGCCGGCGTCGCCTCCGCGAGGATGCCGGCGAGCTTGCGCCCGCCGACGAGGAGGTCGTTGGGCCACTTCAGGGCGGCGAGGAACCCGCCCACCTCGGCGCACGCGTCCAGGGCCGCCATACCCGCAGCGGCGGTGAGAAGGTGCCAGCGCGCCGGCGGCAGGCCTCGCGGGCGCAGGAGAACGGACACGAGCAGGGCCGCACCCCTCTCCGTCTCCCACGACCGGTCGAGCCGCCCGCGGCCCGCAGTCTGCAGGTCGGCGACCACCACGACACCCTCGGGGGCCCCCGCCTCCGCCAGATCGGCAACGTCCCGGTTCGTCGAGCCGGTGACATCCACGAAACGGACGTCGGAGAAGCGTGTAGACGACGCCAGGCGCGCCAAGACTCGCTCGTCGAGGTTCATGCTGCCAGAATGCCCGTTCGTGCTCACGAAGGTCTTGATCGCCAACCGGGGGGAGATCGCCGTCCGGGTCATCCGCACGTGCAAGGAGCTGGGCATCCAGACCGTGGCGGTGTACTCGGACCTCGATCGCGACGCCCTGCACGTCCGCTTCGCCGACGAGGCGTACGCGCTCGGCGGCCAGACCGCCACCGAGAGCTACCTCGACACGGCCCGGATCCTCGACGTCGTCGTGCGATCCGGCGCCGACGCCGTGCACCCCGGCTACGGCTTCTTTGCGGAGAACGCGGCCTTCGCCGGGGCGGTGACCGGCGCCGGCGCCACCTGGATCGGCCCCCCGCCGGGCGCCATAGAGATCATGGGGGACAAGATCAGCTCGCGCCTCGCCGCCGAGCGTGCCGGCGTGGCGAGCGTCCCGGGGACCACCGAGGTGCTCCGCTCCGCCGACGAGGTGGTGGCCTTCGGGGAGGCGCACGGGTGGCCGGTGGCCATCAAGGCCGCCTACGGCGGTGGGGGCCGGGGCATGCGCGTCGTCGCTGCGCCGGCCGACGCCGAGGCCGCCCTCGAATCCGCCCGGCGGGAGGCGGAGAAGTCCTTCGGCCGCCCCGAGTGCTACATGGAGCGCTACCTCACCTGGCCCCGCCACGTGGAGGTGCAGGTCTTCTGCGACGCGCACGGCGGCGCCGTCCACCTCGGCACCCGCGACTGCTCGTCGCAGCGCCGCCACCAGAAGCTCATCGAGGAGGCGCCCGCCCCCGGCATCCCGCCGGCGACGCTCGAGGCGATGGGCGACGCAGCCGTCAAGGTCGCCCGGGCGTGCGGCTACGTCAACGCGGGGACGGTGGAGTTCATCTACCAGGACGGAGAGTTCTACTTCCTCGAGATGAACACCCGCCTCCAGGTGGAGCACCCCGCCACCGAGGCGGTGACGCGCCTCGACCTGGTGGCCTTGCAGCTGCGGATCGCGGCCGACGAGCCGCTCGGCTTCACCCAGGACGACGTCCGCCTCCGCGGCCACGCCATCGAGGTCCGGGTGAACGCGGAGGACCCCGCGGGAGGCCGCTTCCTTCCCTCCCCGGGCACCATCACCCGCTTCCGCCGCCCCGACGGCTTCGGGGTGCGCACCGACGCCGGCTACGAGGACGGCGACACCGTCAGCCAGTTCTACGACAACCTCATCGCCAAGATCGTCGTGTGGGGCGAGACCCGCGACGAGGCCCGCCGCCGCATGCTGCGGGCGCTCGCCGAGACGGAGATCGAGGGGGTGGCCACCACCCTCCCCGCCGATGTGGCGATCCTCGAGCATCCCGACTTCGCCGAGATCCGGCACTCGACCAACTGGGTGGAGCAGACCCTCGACCTGTCCTCCCTGGAGCCGGTGCCCGCCGGCACGCCGGCCGGCTCCGCGACAGGAGCCGAGCCGGGCCGGGTGCAGCGCGACGTCGACGTGGAGGTCGACGGCCGGCGCTACAAGGTGAAGCTGTGGGTGCCCGACGCCGCCCCGCCCCCGGCGCCCGCCGGCGGCGGCCCGGGGGGCGCGCCGCGCCGGGCGCGACCCCGCCCCGCGGCGGGCCACACCCACCGTCACGGAGAGGGCAGCGGCGGGGCGGTGACCGCCCCGATGCAGGGCACCATCGTAAAGGTGCTCGTCGACGCCGGCGACGAGGTCGAGGCCGGCCAGCCCGTCACCGTCCTCGAGGCGATGAAGATGGAGAACAACATCGTGGCCGAGACCGCCGGCACGGTCACCGAGGTGCGGGTGCGCCCCGGCGACGCGGTGGGCGCCGGCGACGTCGTGGTGGTGATCGCCTGACCGCCGCCGGCCGGAGCGCCGACCCCCCCGGGGAGGGCGATCCGGTCCTGGTGGGCACCGCCGGGGTGTCGGTCTCCGAGGTCGGCGACGTGGCGCGCCGGGGGAGGAAGGTCGCGCTGGGGGCCGGCGCCATCGCCGCCCTGGAGCGGTCGCACCGCGTGGCCGCAGGGCTCGTGTCCGGCGAGCGCGCCGTCTACGGCCTGTCCACCGGCTTCGGGGCGCTGGCGGAGCGCTACATCCCGCCGGACCGGCGCGCCGCCCTGCAGCTGGGCCTCATCCGCTCCCACGCCGCCACCGTGGGCGACGAGGTGGAAAGCGAGGTCGTGCGCGCCATGATCCTGCTGCGGACCGCCACGCTGGCCAAGGGCTATTCCGGCGTTCGCCCCGCGGTCGCGGCGGCCCTCGTCGACCTCCTCAACCACGGGATCACCCCGGTGGTGCGCGAGCACGGCTCCCTCGGCTGCAGCGGGGACCTGGCCCCTCTCGCGCACGTCGGCCTCGCCCTCGTCGGCGAGGGGGAAGTCACGACCGCCGACGCGCGCCGCCGGCCGGCGGCGGACGCGCTGGCCGAGTCCGGCCTGGAGCCGCTCGTCCTCGAAGCCAAGGAGGGGCTGGCGCTCACCAACGGCACCGACGGGATGCTCGCCATGCTGTGCCTGGCGTGCGCGGACGCCGAGCTCCTCCTCGCCACTGCCGACGTGTCGGCGGCCATGTCCGTCGAGGCGCTCCTCGGCACCGACCAGGCGTTCCTGCCCGAGCTGGTCGCCCTGCGACCCCAGCGCGGCCAGGCGGCGTCCGCCGCGGCGATGCGGGCGGTCCTCGCCGGCTCGGCGGTGGTCGCCTCGCACCGCCACGGCGACCCCCGCGTCCAGGACGCCTACTCGCTGCGCTGCGCCCCCCAGGTGCTGGGCGCGGCGCGCGACACGCTCGAGCACACCCGCGCCGTGGTCGAGAGGGAGCTGGCCGCCGCCATCGACAACCCCGTCGTGCTGCCCGACGGGCGGGTGGCGTCCTGCGGCAACTTCCACGGGGCGCCCCTCTCCTACGTCGCCGACTTCCTGGCGATCGCCCTCGCCGACGCGGCGTCGATCGCGGAGCGCCGCATCGACCGGCAGCTCGACCCCAACCGCTCCCACGGCCTCCCCGCCTTTCTCGCCGCCGACCCGGGTGTCGACTCCGGGCTGATGCTCGCCCAGTACAGCGCCGCGGCGCTCGTCGCCGACTCCAAGCGCCTCGCCGTGCCGGCCAGCACCGACAGCATCCCGACCTCGGCGATGCAGGAGGATCACGTGTCGATGGGCTGGGCGGCGGCCCGCAAGCTGCGCCGGGTGATCGACAACCTCACCCGCGTCGTGGCGATCGAGGTGATGACCGCGGCGCGCGCCCTCGAACTGCGGGCCCCGCTCGAGCCGGCGCCGGCCTCCGCCGCGGTGCTGGCCGGCCTTCGCCGGCTGGTCGCCGGCGCCGGTCCCGACCGCTACGTGGCCCCCGAAATCGACGCCACCGTTGCACTCGTCGCATCCGGCGACGTCCTAGCGTGGGCGGAGTCCGCAGCCGGGCACCTGCGGTAGATCACGAAGGAGGTCGCACATGGCCGTTTCCGGGGAGAAGCGGACGGTTCGGGCGGCGAGGGGGTCGGCGCTGCACTGCCGTTCGTGGCCGACCGAGGCGGCGTGGCGGATGCTGCACAACAACCTCGACCCCCAGGTCGCCGAGCGCCCCGACGACCTGGTCGTCTACGGCGGCGCCGGCAAGGCGGCCCGCGACTGGGCCAGCTTCGACGCCATCTCCCGCACGCTGCAGGACCTCGCCGGCGACGAGACGCTGCTCGTCCAGTCGGGGCGGCCGGTCGGCGTCCTCCGGACCCACGAGTGGGCGCCGCGGGTGCTGATCGCAAACGCGAACCTGGTCGGAGAGTGGGACAACTGGGACGAGTTTCGCCGCCTGGAGAAGCTCGGCCTCACGATGTACGGGCAGATGACGGCGGGGTCGTGGATCTACATCGGCACCCAGGGCATCCTGCAGGGGACCTACGAGACCTTCGCGGCGGTGGCGGCCAAGCGCTTCGGCGGCAGCCTGGCGGGCACCCTCACCCTCACCGCCGGTGCCGGCGGGATGGGCGGCGCCCAGCCGCTGGCGGTGACGATGAACGACGGGGTCGTCATCTGCGCCGATGTCGACCCCTCCCGCCTCGAGCGCCGCACCCAGACCCGGTACCTGGACCTGATCGCCCGGGACGTCGAGGATGCCGCACGCCTGGCGCGCGACGCCCAGGCCAAGCGCCGGCCGCTCTCCGTCGGTGTGGCCGCCAACGCGGTGGAGCTCCTCGAGTGGTTCGTCGAACGCGACGAGGCCGTGGACGTCGTCACCGACCAGACGCCGGCGCACGACCCGCTCATGTACGTCCCGCTCGGGGTGAGCGTCGCCGACGCGGCGGCCGAGCGGCGCGACGACCCCGACGGGTACGTGAAGCGGGCGCGCGACACGATCGCCCGGCACGTGACGGCCATGGTGACCCTCCTCGACCGCGGCGCGGAGGTGTTCGACTACGGCAACAGCCTGCGGGCCGAGGCGCGCCTCGCCGGCGTGGCCCGGGCGTTCGACTATCCCGGCTTCGTGCCGGCGTACATCCGGCCGCTGTTCTGCGAGGGGCGGGGGCCGTTCCGCTGGTGCGCCCTGTCGGGCGACCCGGCCGACATCGCCGCCACCGACCGGGCGGTCCTCGAGGAGATCCCCGACAACGAGCCGCTGGCCCGCTGGATCCGCATGGCGTCCGAGCGGGTGGCGTTCCAGGGGCTTCCGGCGCGCATCTGCTGGCTCGGCCTCGGCGAGCGGGCCCGCGTCGGTGTTCGCTTCAACGACATGGTCGCCTCCGGGGAGCTCGCCGCCCCCGTCGTCATCGGCCGCGACCACCTCGACGCCGGCTCGGTCGCCTCCCCCTACCGCGAGACCGAGGCCATGGCCGACGGCTCCGACGCCGTCGCGGACTGGCCGCTTCTCAACGCCATGCTCAACGTGGCGTCGGGTGCGGCGTGGGTGAGCATCCACGACGGCGGCGGCGTCGGCATCGGCCGCTCCCTGCACGCCGGGCAGGTGACCGTCGCGGACGGCACGCCGCTCGGGGCGGCCAAGCTGGAGCGGGTCCTCACCAACGACCCCGCGAGCGGTGTGCTCCGCCACGCCGACGCCGGCTACGAGCGCGCCGAGGCGACCGCCGCCGCGGCGGGTCTGCGGATCCCGACCCGATGACCGCCTGGTGGGCGCGCCGGGCGTGGCTCGGCGGGGCCCGCACGACCGAAGGGGTCGTCCTCGAGGTCAAAGACGGCCGGTTCGCGGCCGTAACCCCCGGCATCCCGGCTCCGCCGGCCGGCGCCAACGTCCTCGAGGGCCTCACGCTGCCGGGGCTCGCGAACACGCACTCGCACGCCTTCCACCGGGCCCTGCGGGGGCGCACCCACGAGCACAGCGGGTCGTTCTGGTCGTGGCGGGAGGCGATGTACGGCCTGGCGTCGCGCCTGGACCCCGACACCTACGGGCGCCTCGCCCGGGCGACCTTCGCCGAGATGGCCCTCGCCGGCTTCACCGCCGTCGGGGAGTTCCACTACCTCCACCAGGGCAGGGGCGGCATCCCCTACGGCGACCCCAACGCCATGGGCCACGCCCTCATGGCCGCAGCCGGAGACGCAGGCGTGCGGCTCACGCTCCTCGACGCCTGCTACCTGCAGGGAGACTTCGACGCCCCCCTGGTGGGCCCGCAGCGCCGCTTCGGCGACGGCGACACCGAAGGCTGGATCCGCCGGGTGTCGCGGCTCGAGGACGCCCCCCACGTCCGTGCCGGCGCCGCCATCCACTCGGTGCGCGCGGTGCCGCCGGCCGCCGCGGCCGGGGTGGCCGCCTTCGCCCGCGCCCGCGGGATGCCGCTCCACGCCCACGTGTCGGAGCAGCGCCGCGAGCACGAGCAGTGCCGGGACCGGCGGGGGGCGACTCCCCTCGAGCTCCTGGCCGAGGGCGGAGCCCTCGGCCCCGACTTCACCGCGGTGCACGGCACCCACCTGAGCGCCAGGGACGTGGGGCTTCTCGGGGGCGCCGGCGGCGGCTGCTGCGCCTGCCCGACCACCGAGGCGGACCTGGGCGACGGCCTCGGCCCCTTCGAGGCCCTCCACCGCGCCGGCGTCCGCCTGAGCGTGGGCAGCGACTCGCACGCCGTCGTGGACGGCTTCGAGGAGGCCAGGTCGCTCGAAGCCGCGTGCCGTCTGACCTCCGAGACGCGCGGGGTGCTCTCCCCGGCCGACCTCCTCGGGGCCGCCACGGCCGGCGGAATGGCCTCCCTCGGCTGGGACTCCGGACGGCTGGCGCCCGGCGCGCTCGCCGACTTCGTCGCCGTCCGCCTCGACAGCCGCCGGACGGCCGGCTGCGACCCGTCGCTCGCCGCGACCGCGGTCTTCGCCGCCAGCGCCGCGGACGTCACCGACGTGGTGGTCGGCGGAAGGGTCGTGGTCGCCGCCGGCGTGCACGCCCTCGTCGAGGACGTGCCCGGCGAGCTGGCGGCGTCGATCTCGGCGCTGGACCCGTGAGCTCCCTCGCGATAACCGGCATCGGCGCGCTGGCGACCTGCGACGCGTCCCTCGGCTCCGGGCCGCTCGGCATCGTCGAGGACGCCACCCTGGTCGTCGACGCCGGCCGGGTCGCCTACGCCGGTTCCGCCGCGGGCGCCCCCGGCGGCACGGACGGCAGCGTGGACGTGGGCGGCCGCTGCGTGATGCCCGGCCTCGTCGACTCGCACACGCACCTGGTCTTCGCCGGCGAGCGCTCCGACGAGTTCGCGCGCCGCATGGCCGGCCGGCCCTACGAGCCGGGCGGGATCCTCCGGACCGTCGCCGCCACCCGCGCCACGGCCACCTCCGATCTGGCCGTCCACGCCCGTCGCCTGGCCCACGCCGCTGCCCGCTCGGGGACGACGACGCTCGAGATCAAGACCGGCTACGGCCTCACCCCCGAGCACGAGTCCCGCCTCCTGGCGGTGGCCCGCGGGATCACCCCCGAAGCGACCCTCCTCGGCGCCCATGTCGTGCCCGCCGAGTTCGCCGGCGACCGGCAGGGCTACGTCGCGATGGTGTGCGAGCAGATGGTGCCCGCCGCCGCGGGGGTGGCCCGCTGGTGCGACGCCTTCTGCGAGGAGGGCGCCTTCGACGTCGACGAGTCGCGCGCCGTCCTCGAGGCGGCCCGGCGCGCGGGCATGGGGCTGCGCGTCCACGCCAACCAGCTGCGTCCCGGCGGCGGGGTTGCGCTGGCGTGCGACCTCGGCGCCGCCTCGGCCGATCACTGCACCCACCTGTCCCCCGCCGACGTCGACGCGCTGGCCGGCTCCGCGACGGTCGCCACGCTGCTCCCCATCAGCGACTTCTGCACCCGCCAGCCGTACCCCGACGGCCGGCGGCTGCTCGACGCCGGCGCGACCGTCGCCCTGGCCACCAACTGCAACCCCGGGTCGAGCTACTCGACGTCGATGCCCCTCGCCCTCGCCCTGGCCGTGCGCGAGTGCGGGATGGCCCTCGACGAGGCGATCCTCGCCGCGACCCGCGGCGGGGCCTCCGCGCTCCGGCGCGACGACATCGGGCGCCTGTCCCCAGGAGCGCGGGCCGACGCGATCGCGCTGGACGCCCCGCACCCCTCCCACCTCGTGTACAGGCTGGGCACCGACCTCGTGGCGGGCGTGCTTCGCGACGGAGCCTGGCTGGTCCCGCTCGCCGCCGGCTGAGCGCGAGCCGGCTACTCGGCGGCGTCGGCGAGGGCCTCGGCCAGCGTCGGGTGGGCGAGGCAGCTCTCGACGATGTCGCTCACCTTCAGGTTGGCCGTCACGGCGAGCGCGATGACCGAGATCAGCTCCGCCGCGTTGCGCCCGACGATGGAGCCGCCGAGCACCACCCCGGTCGCCGGGTCGGAGAGGATCTTGACGAAGCCGACGGGGTCGTCGTTGATGAGCGCCTTGGCCGCGGCGGCGAAGGGGACCTTGGTGACCCGGGTTTTCCGCCCGGTGGCGAAAGCCTCCGCCTCGGCGAGCCCCACGTCGGCGATCTCCGGCTCGGTGAAGATGGCCGACGCAGCCTTCTCGTAGTCGATGTGGCGGTGCTCGCGGGTGTGGAGGCCCATCACGTGCTCGGCGATCTTGCGCCCCTGCATCGACGCCACCGACGACAGCGGCAGCTTGCCCGACACGTCGCCGGCGGCGTAGATGTGGGCGATGTTCGACTGGCAGTGGTGGTTGATCGGGATGTAGCCGCCTGCGTCGACCTCCACTCCGGCCGTTTCCAGGCCCATGCCGTCACTGTTGGGGACGGAGCCGATCGCCAGGAGGGCGTGGCTGCCGCGGGCGACCCGGCCGTCGTCGCACGCCACCGCGACGCTGCCGTCGGAGGCCTCGATCCCCGCGGCGCGGGCCCCCTTGAGCAGGTGGACCCCCCGGCGCAGCAGCTCCTCCTCCAGGGCGGCGGCGACCTCCGGGTCCTTGCGCGGCAGGACCTGCTGGCGGCTGACGATGAGCGTCACCTCCGAGCCGAAGGAGGTGAACATGTGGACGAACTCCACACCGGTCACGCCGGAGCCGATCACGACGAGATGGTCGGGCATCGTCCGCGGCGGGTACGCCTGGCGCGTGGTGAGCACCCTCTCCCCGTCGGGGACGGCCCAGTCGGGGATCCGCGGGCGGCTCCCCGTCGACACCAAGATGGCGTCCGCCTCGATCTCCTCGATGCCCTCGGCGGTCTCCGCCACCACCTCGTGGGGGCCCTTGAGGCGGCCCGCGCCGCGCAGGATCCGCACTCCCTGGGAGTCGAGCAGCCGGGTGATGTGATGGTTGATCCGCCCCTCGATGCCCTGCACCCGGCGGCGCTGCGCGGGGAGGTCGAGGCTCGCCTCCTGGCGGTGCAAGCCCATCCCCTCGACCCTGCGGGTGAAGCTCATGGCCCCGCCGGTGGCGATCATCGTCTTGGAGGGGATGCAGTCCCACAGGTGGGCGGCGCCGCCGACAACGTCGCGTTCGATGACCGTCAC
The DNA here is from genome assembly GCA_021788115.1 of Actinomycetes bacterium. Classification (GTDB taxonomy): domain Bacteria; phylum Actinomycetota; class Acidimicrobiia; order Acidimicrobiales; family Palsa-688; genus JAJYLA01. The sequence goes on from JAJYLA010000064.1 coordinate 9,301, forward strand.
CTCGGCGCCGAGGCGCGCCGCGTAGGAGGCGGCGGTGTTACCGCCCGGGCCGCCGCCGATGATGACCATTCGCACGGGCATGTCAGCGGCCCGGTTGGTAGACGCCGAACTCGGCCCTCAGCACGTCGCTCACCTCGCCGAGGGTAGCCCGCCGGGCGAGCGCCTCCTTCATCGGAGGCAGCAGGTTCTGCGTCCCGCGCGCGGCGGCCCCCACCTCGGCGAGGGCCGCCTCGACGCCGGCGTGGTCGCGCTCCGCTCGCGTGCGGCGCACCCGGTCCATCTGGTGCTGCTGCAGCGCCGGGTCGATCGGGAACACCTCGACGGGTTCCCTGCCGGCGTCGGTGTAGCGGTTGACGCCGACGATCACCTTCTCGCCGGCGTCGACGGCCCGCGCGTGGGCGTAGGCCGCCTGCTCGATCTCCTGCTGCATGTAGCCCGCCTCGATCGCTGCGACGGCACCGCCCACGCCGTCGATCTTCTCCAGGTAGGCCCAGGCGTCGGCCTCGACGGCGTCGGTCAGCGACTCGACGAAGTAGGAGCCGCCGAGGGGGTCCACCGTGTCGGTCACGCCCGATTCGTCGGCGATGATCTGCTGGGTGCGCAGCGCGACGCGAGCCGCCCGCTCGGTCGGCAGGCCGAGCGCCTCGTCGAACCCGTTGGCGTGCAGGCTCTGCGTCCCCCCGAGCACCGCCGCCAGGCTCTGGAGCGTCACCCGGGCGATGTTGTTCTCGGGCTGCTGGGCGGTGAGCGTCGATCCCCCGGTCTGGGTGTGGAAGCGCAGCAGCTTGCTCCGCTCGTCCCGGGCCCCGAAGCGCTCGGTCATGATCTTCGCCCACATCCTGCGGGCCGCCCGGAACTTGGCGACCTCCTCGAAGAGGTTGTTGTGGGCGTTCCAGAAGAAGCTGAGCCGGGGCGCGAACTCGTCGACAGTCAGGCCGGCTTCGAGCGCGGCGCGCACGTAGGCGATGCCGTTGGCGAGAGTGAAGGCGATCTCCTGCACGGCCGTCGACCCGGCTTCGCGGATGTGGTAGCCGGAGATGGAGATGGTGTTCCAGGCGGGCAGGTTGTCCCGGCAGTAGGCGAAGATGTCGGTGACCAGGCGCATCGACGGCCGCGGCGGGTAGATGTAGGTGCCGCGGGCGACGTACTCCTTCAAAATGTCGTTCTGGATCGTCCCGCCCAGGCGGGCCGCCGCCACGCCCTGCTCCTCGGCGACGAGCTGGTAGAGGAGCAGGAGGATCGCAGCGGTCGCGTTGATGGTCATCGACGTGGTGACCCGGTCGAGGGGCAGCCCGGCGAGGAGGATCCGCATGTCGTCGATCGAGTCGATGGCCACGCCCACCCTGCCGACCTCGCCCTCGGCGCGGGGATGGTCGGAGTCGTAGCCCATCTGCGTCGGCAGGTCGAACGCGCACGACAGGCCCGTGCCGCCGCCGGCGAGCAGCAGCCGCCACCGCTCGTTGGTCGACTCCGCGGTGCCGAAGCCCGAGTACTGGCGGATCGTCCACGGCCGGCCCCGGTACATGGTCGGGTAGACGCCGCGAGTGTAGGGCGGTCGACCCGGATCGCCGAGCTTCACGGCGGGGTCCCACCCCTCGAGGTCCGCCGGGCCGTAGGTCGGCCGGATGTCGATGCCGGAGTCTGTGCGGCGCACGTCGCTGGCCATGCCCCCAGGTTAGAGGCCCGCCGCGACGAGCCCCCTCCCCGACGGGACGGACCCGGCGCGACCGGAGGGGGCGGCCCGCCGCGAGCGCCGGCCGGCGGCCGGCGCCGGAGGGGCGAGGGTGCCCGGCGCTACGCGAAGACCGGGGGCTGGAGCGGGTGGGGCATGCAGAGCTCGTCGTACTCGGCGATGACGAGCTGCTCCTTGGGGATGCTGCACGCGGCGCACTCCGGGTCGCGGTTGACCCTGAAGGTCCGGAAGGTCTCCTCCAGGGCGTCGTAGGCCAGCAGCCGGCCGACGAGAGGGTCGCCGATGCCGAGCAGCAGCTTGATGGCCTCCATGGCCTGGATGCTGCCGATGATGCCCGGCAGCACACCCAGCACGCCGGCCTCGGCGCACGAGGGGGCCAGCTCCGCCGGGGGCGGCTCGGGGACCTGGCAGCGGTAGCAGGGGCCCTGGTGCGGCAGGTAGACGCTGGCCTGGCCCTCGAAGCGGAAGATCGACCCGTGCACGACGGGGATGTCGAGCTTCAAGGAGGCGTCGTTGACGAGGTAGCGCGTCGGGAAGTTGTCGGTGCCGTCGACGATCACGTCGTAGCCGGCGAAGATGTCGAGCACGTTGTCGGCGCCGAGGCGGACGTCGTAGGTGACCACGTCGACGTCGGGGTTGAGGGCGGTGAGGGTCTTCTTCGCCGAGTCCACCTTGCGGTCCCCGACCCGGTCGAGGTTGTGGAGGATCTGGCGCTGCAGGTTCGAGGTGTCCACGACGTCCATGTCGATGATGCCGAGGGTGCCGACGCCCGCCGCCGCCAGGTACATCGCCGCCGGCGAACCGAGGCCGCCGGCCCCGATCAAGAGCACCCTGGACTGGAGCAGCTTCTGCTGGCCGGCGACGTCGACCTCGGGCAGGAGCAGGTGCCGCTGGTAGCGGTTGCGCTGGTCGGGGGTGAGGGTCGCGGGGACCGCCCAGGGGCGCCCCTCGTCCTTCCACCTGTTGAACCCGCCGGCGACGGACACGACGTCGGTGTAGCCGAGCTGGCCGAGGGTCTCGGCGGCGAACGCGGAGCGGACACCGCCGGCGCAGTACACGAGCACGTGGGCGCCGCGGTCGGCGACGCGGCCCTCGACCTGGCTCTCGAGGTGGCCTCGGGGAATGTGCACCGCCCCGGGGATGGCGCCCTGCTCGTACTCGTCGGGCTCGCGCACGTCGAGGAAGACGGTCCTCGGCGTTCCGAGATAGGCGGCCGCGGTCGCCGTGTCGACCTCCCGGATGCGGGCCTTGGTGCTGCGGAGCAAGTCACGGAAGGTGGGCATACGTAAACCTTACCGTATCAGTCGTCATTTGGCACCAGGCATATCGTCGGCGGATGGAACTCGACGCGGCGATACGCCGCCGGCGCATGTGCCGCGACTTCTCGGACCGCCCGGTGCCGCCCGCCGTGGTCGACCGGCTGATCGACCGGGCCCGGCGTGCTCCGTCGGCGGGGGACACCCAGGGCTGGTCCTTTCTCGTGCTGGAAGGCACCGAGCAGACGGCCCGGTTCTGGCAGACGGACGCCGACGCCGCGTGGCTCGCCGACCCGGACCACCCGGGCCTGCTGGCGGCGCCGGTGATCGTCGCCGTCTTCTGCAGCCGCCGGGCGTACGTGGAGCGCTACTCCCGGCCCGACAAAGGGGGTGCCGACCCCGGGGCGTGGAGCGCCCCCTACTGGTTCGTCGACGCCGCCTTCGCCACCATGCTGCTGCTCCTCGGCGCGGAGGAGGAGGGCCTCGGCGCGCTGCTGTTCCGGCTGCACGGCGAGGTCCCCCGCCTGCGCGCGGCCTTCGGCGTGCCCGACGAGTGGGATCCCGTCGGCGCCGTCGCCCTCGGCTGGCCGGGGGACCGCGGCGGGGCCGGCGCGGCGCGGCGCCCCCGCCGCCGGCGCCTCCCCGCCGGCGAGGTCGTGCACCGGGGGGGCTGGTGACCCGGCGGCTCAGCGGGCGGCGAGCAGTCCCGGCAGCGCCGCGCTGATCGGGACGCGCACGACGGCGTCGGCGATGTCGTCGTAGGGCGTGGGCTCGCCGTTGACGATGACGAGGCCGGCGCCGCCCTCCTTGGCGAGGGGAACGAGGCCCGCCGCGGGGTAGACGCTCAGGCTGGAGCCGACCGCGAGGAACACGTCACATCCGAGCGCCGCCTCCTCGGCCCGACTTACCGTCGCGGGGTCGAGGGCCTGCCCGAAGCTGATCGTCGCCGACTTGAGGATCCCGCCGCAGCGCAGGCACGCGGGGTCGGGGTCGCCGGCGCGGACCCGTTCGAGCGTCGGGCCCATCGGCCCTTCCGCGCCGCAGCGCCAGCAGACCACGCGGCGCATGGTTCCGTGCAGCTCGATGACGAGCGAGCGGTCGCTGCCCGCGAGCTGGTGCAGCTCGTCGATGTTCTGGGTGATCAGCGCGAGCAGCCGGCCCTGCCGCTCGAGGGCGACGAGGGCGCGATGGCCGGCGTTGGGCGTCGCGTCCCAGGCGGGCGAGGCGAGGCGGTTCTGCCACGCCTGCCTGCGCACCTCGGGGTCCTCCAGGTAGACCGCGAGGGTCGAGGTGCGCTCGGCGGCCGGGTTGCGGGTCCACACCCCCTCGGGTCCCCGGAAGTCCGGGATGCCCGAGTCGGTGGAGATGCCCGCCCCGGTCAGGACGGCGACGCGCGTCGCGCCGGCGAGGGCGCGGCGCGCCCGGTCCATCTCCCCCGCTGCCTCCTCGACCTCGTCGACGACGGAGGCAACCTGCTCGGCCGGCTCGCCCGCCGGATCATGGGACCCCATACCGCCCAGTCTTCCACGGGGCCCCTTGCCCGGGGCCAGCAGCCGTGGTAGAACATCGAACAACACGAGCTATCCTTATATAAATGGAGGAGGCACAGATGACGCCCATGATCACCTTCGAGTCGGACGTCGTCACGGTCCGTCCCTGGAGCGACGACGTCCTCGACCGCGACGGCTTCGACGCCCGCTCCCCCTACGTCGAGCGGTTCTGGCTCGGCATCCTGGGCCCGTCGACCACCTGGCTCCTGCGCCGGATCGCGGCGGGGTTCGACGCCGCCCCCGAGGGCTTCGCGCTTCCCCTCGGCGAGACGGCCCGGGCCCTCGGGCTCGGCGACCGCGGCGGGCGCCACTCGCCGTTCCTGCGGACGGTCAACCGGATGGTCCAGTTCGAGCTCGCCCAGCAGCGGGGCCCGGACGAGCTGGCGGTGCGCCGGCAGCTCCCCCCGCTCAGCGCGCGGCAGGCCGCCCGGCTCTCGCCCGCTCTGCAGGCGGCCCACGAGCGGTGGCGCTCCGAGCGCCTCGCCGAGCCCCCGGCGGAGGCCCAGCTTCGCCGCAGCCGCCAGCTGGCGCTCAGCCTTCTCGAGCTCGGCGAGGACCCGGAGTCCGCCGAGCGGCAGCTGCTGCGCTGGCGCTACCACCCGGAGCTCGCACGCGACGCGGCGGCCTGGGCTGCCGACCGCCGGAGGCGCATCGAGCTCGCGGCCGCCGAAGCGGGCTGAGGACCGTCCACCGACCACCGGGCTTTTGGCCCCTAGGCTGATCCCGTGGACGCCCCCCGGCAGACCATGCCCGCCGGCGCCCCGGTCGACCTGGATGGGCGCGGGCGGACCTGGGTCTACGACTCGGGTCCCCCCGCGCGACCGCGCCCGACGGTGTTGCTCCTCCACGGGTGGACGTCGAGCGCCGCGATGAACTGGTTCCGCTGCTTCGCACCCCTGGCCGAGCGCTACCGCGTCGTGGCCTTGGACCACCGCGGCCACGGGCGCGGCATCCGCAGCCGCAGGCCCTTCAGCCTCGAGGACTGCGCCGACGACGCTGCGGCCCTGGCCGAGACGCTGGCCACGGGCCCCGTCATCGCAGTGGGGTACTCGATGGGCGGCCCCGTGGCCCTCCAGTTGTGGCGCCGGTACCCCGAGTCGGTCGCAGGGCTCGTGCTGTGCGCCACGGCGGCCCGCTTCGCCGTGCGGTCCGAGCTCGCACGCCCCATCGGCGCCGTGACCTACGGCATGTCGCTCGCGCTCGCCGGCGTCCCTTCGAGGGTCCGCACGGAGGCGCTGCGGTTCGTGATCCGCCGGAGGGGGTACGCCGCGGGCGTCGCGCAGTGGGCGGTCGAGGAGTGGGAGCGCCACGATCCTGCCGCGCTCATCCAAGCCGGGCTCGCCATCGGCAGGTTCGACGCCCGCGAGTGGCTCGCGAGCATCGACGTGCCGACGGCCGTGGTGGTCACGACCACCGACACCACCGTGGCGCCGCGCGGCCAGTGGGAGCTTGCCCAGCGCATCCCCCGGGCGATGGCGTTCCCCGTCGCAGCGGACCACCGGGCGTGCGTGGACGAGGCCCCCACGTTCGTCCCCGCCCTGCTGGCTGCGTGCGGGGCCGTCGAGGATGCGTCGCGGCCTAGGGCAGGAGCGACTCCTCCACGGCCCGGGCGGCAGCGGTGACCGCAGCGGCGTAGAGTCCGGACGGGTTGCGGGTGGTGCGCTGGATCGGCCCCGAGACCGACACCGCGGCAACGACCTCGCCGGCGACGATCACCGGCGCGCTGATGGAGGCGACGCCCTTCTCCCGCTCCTCGACGCTCTGGGCCCAGCCGCGCCGGAGCACCTCCGAGCCGCCCGCCAGCACTTTGGCGGCCGAACCCCGGTCCATCGGCAGGGAGGCCCCCACGGAGACGATGGTGCGCAGGCTGTGGGGCGACTGCTGGGACACCAGGCAGACGCGTGCGTCTCCCGATCTCACGTAGAGCTGCGTGCTCTCCCCGGTCCGGTCCCGAAGGGCGGCCAGAGCCGGCCCCGCCGCCTCGATCAGCGACGGGCTCTCGGCGGGGCCGGCCGCCCTTGCGAGGCGGGCGAGGCCCGCGCCGAGGCCGAAGCGCCCGGCGCCGTCGCGGCCGACCAGGCGGTGCTTCTCGAGCGCGGTCGCCAGCCGGTGGGCGGTGGAGCGCGGCATCGCCGTGGCAGCGGCCAGTTCGGCCAGCGGGCGGGGTCCCGACTCGAGGGCCGCGAGGATGGCGACGGCCTTGTCCAGCACACCGACCCCGCTTACACTCTCTCTCACTACGTGAACTTTATCTCAGAATGTGAGACACCCCATGACGGAAGCCCAGTCCCTCTCCGACAAGGTGTGGGAGCGTCACGTCGTGCGGGCGGCTGACGGCGAGCCCGACCTCCTGTTCGTCGACCTGCACCTCGTCCACGAGGTGACCTCCCCGCAGGCCTTCGACGGCCTGCGACTCGCCGGCCGCCGTGTCCGCCGGCCCGACCTGACGGTCGCCACGATGGACCACAACGTACCCACCACCGCGCTCGACGAGCCCGTGGCGGATCCCGTATCCGCCCGGCAGATGGAGGTCCTCGCCGCGAACTGCGCCCAGTTCGGGATCCGCCTCTATCCGATGGGCGACGCGGAGCAGGGCATCGTTCACATCATCGGCCCGGAGATGGGCCTCACGCTCCCGGGCATGACCATCGTCTGCGGCGACAGCCACACATCGACGCACGGCGCCTTCGGCGCCCTGGCGTTCGGGATCGGCACGAGCGAGGTGGAGCACGTCCTCGCCACCCAGACGCTGCCCCAGCGGCGCCCGAGGACGATGGCGGTCACCGTCGAGGGTGTCCTCCCCGCCGGCGTCGGACCCAAGGACATCATCCTGGCGATCATCGGGCGGATCGGCACGGGCGGCGGGATGGGGCACGTGATCGAGTACCGCGGCGAGGCGATCCGCGCCCTCAGCATGGAGGGCCGCATGACAGTGTGCAACATGTCGATCGAGGCGGGGGCGCGCGCCGGGATGGTCGCCCCCGACGACACGACCTTCGGGTACCTGGAGGGCCGCCCGCACAGCCCCACCGGGCGCGTCTGGGAGCACGCCCTCGACGAGTGGCGGGCGCTGCGCACCGACGAGGGGGCCGTCTTCGACAAGGAGGTGGCCCTCGACGCCACCTCGCTCTCCCCGCAGGTGTCGTGGGGGACCAACCCCTCCCAGGTGGTCCCCCTCGACGGGTCGGTCCCGTCCGCCGACTCCTTCGACACCCCCGCCGCACGGGAAGCGGCCGCCCGGGCGCTGACCTACATGGGCCTGCAGGCGGGCACCCCGATGCGCGACATTCCCGTCGACACGGTGTTCATCGGTTCCTGCACCAACGGCAGGATCGAGGACCTCCGGGCGGCGGCGGCGGTGCTCGCCGGGCGGAGGGTCGCCCCCTCGGTCCGGGCGCTGGCCGTCCCGGGATCCGGCAAGGTCAAGGCGCAGGCCGAGGCGGAGGGACTGGACCGGGTGTTCGTCGACGCCGGGTTCGAGTGGCGCAACCCGGGCTGCTCGATGTGCCTCGCCATGAACCCGGACAAGCTCTCCCCCGGCGAGCGGTCGGCGTCGACCTCCAACCGCAACTTCGAAGGCCGCCAGGGCCGCGGCGGCAGGACCCACCTGGTGTCGCCCGCGGTGGCCGCGGCGACCGCCGTCACGGGACGCTTCGCGGCCCCCGCCGATCTCACCGGCCCCGCCGGGGCCTCAGAAGGAGGACGCTGATGGAACCCGTCCGCATCGTCGCCGGCACCGCGGTGCCCCTCGACCGGTCCGACGTGGACACCGACCAGATCATCCCGAGCGACTGGCTGAAGCGGGTGGAGCGCACCGGGTTCGGCAAGGGCCTCTTCGCCGAGTGGCGCGACGACCGGGACTTCGTGCTGAACAGGCCCGAGCACGCCGGGGCGACGATCCTCGTCGCCGGCGCCAACTTCGGGACCGGCTCGTCGCGCGAGCACGCCGTGTGGGCGCTCGAGGACTACGGATTCCGGGCCGTCGTGTCCCCGCGATTCGGCGACATCTTCCGCAACAACTGCACCAAGGTGGGGCTGGTGCCTGCCGAGGTCGATCCCGCCGCCGGGGCCGCGCTGATGAAGGCCGTGACCGACGACCCCGCCCTGGAAGTGATCGTCGACGTCGAGCGTCTGGTGGTGTCGGCGCCGGCAGCCGGCATCGAGACGCCCTTCCCGCTCGACCCCTCCACCCGCAACCGCCTCCTCGAAGGTCTCGACGACATCGGCCTCACCCTCCGCCACGAGGCGGACGTCGAGGCCTACGAGAGGGGCCGCCCGGCGTGGCTGCCCTCGGTACGCGCATAGGGCGGCCCCCCGAGAGTAGCGTTCCGACCGTGCTGCGACGGCCGGCTCGCCTCCTTCTGACCGCGGCCGCGCTGGCCGTCGCCGCGTGGCTCGCCCGGGCGGCGCTCGAGCGCTGGGTCGACGGCCCCGCTGCTGCCCCCTCCGGCGCCTGGCCGCCGCCCGAACCGGCGAGCACCGCCGGCGCGCCGGCGCCGGCACCTCCCGGCGGGGCCGATGCCAGC
>JAJYLA010000195.1 GCA_021788115.1 Actinomycetes bacterium
GCCGGCGGACCCGCTGCGCCGGGGGCGCCCTCCCGTCAGGACCTGGCGCACCTCGCCCGGCGCTTCGCCGGATCCCTCCGCCCCGGCGGCCCCGGCCCCGCCGGCGAGGGATGGGCCCGGCGGTGGCTGACACCCGCCGAGGCGTCGCTGTGGTCCCGCCTGAGCGGTGCGGACCGCCGCCACGCCGTCGCTGTGGCGCGCCGCGTGGCCGCCTCGCTGGGCGACGCCGACGGAGCCGGCGTGCCCACCGCCGCCCTCGCCGCCGCCCTCCTCCACGACGTCGGCAAGACCGCCAGCCGCCTGGGCACCTTCGGCCGGGTGGCGGCCACGCTCGCGGCGATGGTGCTGGGCCGCGGCGGCGCGACGGCGTGGTGCGCCCGCGGTGGACGGTGGCGCCAGGCGGCAGGCCGCTACCTCTGCCACGGCGCTCTGGGTGCGGAGATGCTGCGCGAGGCGAACAGCGACCCAGCGGTGGTCGCCTGGGCCGCCGAGCACCACCTCTCCCCGCAGCGCTGGACCATCCCCCCGCCCTGGGCGGCCGCCCTCAAGGGCGCCGACGACGACTGAGCCTGCCCTCGCCCGACGCCCCGCGACCCGCCTGGCCGCCGGCCACCCCGAGATACGTCGAAGGCGTTCAGGCCGGGGCGACCAGACCGACCGCGTCGTACGCCCGCGCCAGGGTGGCACGGGCGATCCCGTCGGCGTGCTTGGCGCCGGCCGCGAGCACCTCGGCCACGGCGCTGGGATCCGAGGCCCACGCCCGGTAGGAGGCCTGGATGGGCTCGAGGAGGGAGACGACGGCGGCGGCAAGGTCCGCCTTGAGGGGCCCGTACTGCGTGTAGCGCCCCGCGACCTCTTCGATGCCGGTCCCCTCGGCGATCGCCAGCAGCTCCAGCAGGTTGGCCACGCCGGGCTTGGTGAGCGGGTCGTAGCGGACGGCGTCGGGGCCCGAGTCGGTGTCGGTGACGGCCCGCTTCACCTTGCGCTCGACCGTCGCAGGGTCGTCGAACAGCCCGATGGTGCCCTGCGGGCTCTCGCTGGACTTCGACATCTTCTTGAGGGGCTCCTGCAGATCCATGATCCGCGCCCCGCGCCCCGCCGGCGGGATCGACGCCTCAGGGACCACGAAGGTCTGCCCGTAGCGGGTGTTGAAACGGCTCGCCAGGTCCCGGGTCAGCTCCAGGTGCTGGCGCTGGTCGTCGCCGACGGGCACCCGGTCGGTGTCGTAGAGGAGGATGTCGGCGGCCATGAGCACCGGGTAGGTGAACAGACCCGCCCGGGCGGCCTCCTCGCCCCCCTTCGACGACTTGTCCTTGAACTGGGTCATCCGCCGCAGCTCCCCGAAGCTGACGGTGCACTCGAGCAACCACGAGAGCTGGGTGTGCGCCGGGACGTGGCTCTGAACGAACAGCGTGCAGGCGTCGGGGTCGAGGCCCGCCGCGAGCAGCAGCGTCGCCATCGTGGTGGTGGCCTTGCGGAGATCGGCCGCCTCGCCGGGGATGGTGAGCGCGTGCAGGTCCACCACGCAGTAGAAGCAGTCGCCGAGGCGCTGGTCCTCGACCCAGTAGCGGACCGCGCCCAGCAGGTTGCCGAGGTGGGGCTCGCCGGTGGGCTGAATCCCCGAGAACACGCGTGGCATCCGACCATGGTATTGCCCGGTCCGCGGGGGCCCCGCCGGTATTGTTGGCGGGTGCCCTACACGGTGAGTACACCCGTCTTCGAGGGCCCCTTCGATCTCCTGCTCCACCTCATCACCCGCCAGCAGGTCGACCTGTGGGAGATCTCGCTCGCCGACATCGTCGACGGCTACGTGGCGACCCTCGAAGAGATGCGCGGCCTCGACCTGGAGGCGGCCACCGAGTTCCTCCTGATCGCCGCGGTGCTGCTCGAGCTGAAGGCCCGCCGCCTGCTGCCGGGCCGCGACGACGTCGAGCTCGACGAGGAGCTGGCGCTGTGGGAGGAGCGGGACCTGCTCCTCGCCCGCCTCCTCGAGTGCAAGACGTTCAAGGACGCATCGGGCGCCATGGTTCGCCTGATGGACGCCGCCGACCTGGCGTGGCCGCGCACCGCCGGGCCCGACGACCGCTTCTCCGGGCTGGCCCCCGACCTCCTCGCCGGCGTCACCCCCGGGCGCCTCCGCGACACGATGGAGGCCCTTCTCGCTCCCAGGCCGCTGGCACGCGTGCTGCTCGACCACGTCGCGCCCGTGCGGGCGAGCGTGCGGGACGCGGTGGCCGACCTCATCGAGGAGCTTCCGGGCGCGGGGCGGGTGTCTTTTGCCCGCTTGACGGCGGGTGTCACCGGGCGCCTGGAGATCATCGTGCGCTTCTTGGCGCTGCTCGAGCTGTACAAGCGTGGCGCCGTCGACCTCGAGCAGGCGGGCACCTTCGGCGAGCTGCGGGTGCTGTGGCTCGGCGCCGTCGGGGTGGAGGCGGGCGCCCCGGCCGAGGAGTACCAGGGCTGATGGCGTCGGAGGCGCACCGGGCGCTCGAAGCGATCCTCATGGTGGCCGACCAGCCGGTGGTGCCCGCCCTGCTCGCCCAGCTCCTGGAGGTGCCGCCGGCCCGGGTGGAGGAGCTGTGCGGCGAGCTGGCGGGGGCCTACCGCGACGACGACCGCGGCTTCGAGCTCGTGCGGGTGGCCGGCGGGTACCGCTTCCAGAGCCACCCCGACCTGGCCCCCTACGTGGAGCGCTTCGTGCTGGAGGGCCAGAACGCCCGCCTCTCGGCGGCGGCCCTGGAGACCCTGGCGATCGTCGCCTACAAGCAGCCGGTGTCGCGCGCGCAGGTCGCGGCGATCCGCGGCGTCAACGCCGACGGGGTCATCCGCACCTTGCGCGCCCGCGGCTACATCACCGAGGTGGGCCACGACCCCGGCCCGGGGCAGGCGACCCTCTACGGCACGACGCCGCTGCTGCTCGAGCGCCTGGGCCTCGACCGCATCGAGGACCTGCCGCCGCTGGCCCAGTTCGTGCCCGGCCCCGAGATCATGGACGCCCTGGAGCAGAGCCTGCGGCCGGGGCGGGAGCCCCCCGCGGCCGGCGAGTGACGGCCGGCGACCCCCGGGGCGAGCGCCTCCAGAAGGTCCTGGCGCAGGCGGGCGTCGCCAGCCGGCGGGCGGCGGAGCAGCTCATCGCGGCGGGCCGGGTGGCCGTCAACGGCGAGACCGCGGCGCTGGGCCGGCGGGTCGACCGCGCCTCCGACTCGGTGACCGTCGACGGGGTTCCCGTCGGCGTGCGCCCCGGGCTGGTGTACTACCTGCTCAACAAGCCCGCCGGCGTCGTCAGCGCCGCCTCCGACCCCCAGGGCCGGCCGGTGGTCGTCGACCTGGTGCCCCCGACGCCGCGGGTCCATCCCGTCGGCCGCCTCGACGCCGACAGCGAGGGGCTGCTGGTGCTGACCAACGACGGCGAGCTCACGTTCCGCCTGACGCACCCGAGCTTCGGGGTGGAAAAAGAGTACCTGGTCGCGGTGCAGGGCTCCCCTTCACCGGGGGCGCTGCGCCGGCTCCGGGAGGGCGTCGAGCTCGCGGACGGCCCAACCGCGCCCGCCCGCGTCGCGCGCGTCGGTGACAACGGGCTGCGCATCACGATCCACGAAGGCCGCAACCGCCAGGTCCGGCGGATGTGCGACGCCGTCGGGCACCCCGTACGCCG
>JAJYLA010000196.1 GCA_021788115.1 Actinomycetes bacterium
CCGCCGGCCCGGGGCGCCCGCCGGCACGGGGCGCCCTGGCACGGGGCGCCCTGGCACGGGGCCCGGTCAGCCCGGGCGGTGGGTGAGCGCGTCGGACATCTCGGCGTCCTCCTGGGCGAGCCGCTCCAGCGCGGCCGCAGCCTCGGCCGCCTCGGAACGCAGGCGGGCCCGGAGGCCCAGCCGCGCCGAGGGGTCCTCGCTGACGTCGACGAGGTGGCGGCAGGCGTCGAAGGCGTGGAGGTGGGTGACCGCCTCGACCACGTGTGCGTGCGTGGTGAGCGCCTGGGCGGACAGCCCCTGCACCGGGCCGGCGTGGCCGCCGCCGTGCACCTCGACGGCGTTCCCGCTGAAGCTGACGGTGATCGTCTCCCCGGAGAAATGGCCCGCCTCCTGCGCCTGCCGGCGCAACGCCCGGCGGTCCGCGTCGGTGACCGTCCGGCCTGCGATGCTGCGCGGCCACAGCCGGTAGGCGAGGACGACGTTGACCTCCGCGGCGACCAGGGTGAGCTGGCCCCCCAGATAGATCCACAGGAGCAGACCGATCACCCACGCGAGCGACCCGTACAGCTGGGAGGCGTGGGCCACCCCGTGGCGGACGTAGAACGCGCCCAGGCTCTGCAGGATGGTCCATCCCACCGCACCGACGAGCGACCCCGGCAGCACGGAGCGCCAGGCGAGGTGCCGGTTGGTGAGCACCACGAAGGCGAGCATGTACAGCGCGACGTTGAGCGCCAGCGAGCCGGCGACCGCCACGGCGTCGGTCGGCACGGCCAGCACGCCGGTCCCGCGCAGGCTCGCCAGGCCCGTCGACACCAGGAAGGTGACCCCGAGGATCCCGAGCATGGCGACCCCCCGCACCCGGGACCACCACACGTTGGGACGCTCGGCCAGAGGGATGTCCCAGATGGTGTTCATGGCCCGCTCGGTGGCCCTCGTCACGCCGAGACCCGCCCACAGCGCGCCGGCCAGACCGACGCCGAGCGCCGCGTTGCTGGTCGACACGGTCTCGCGTATGTAGGTCGCCAGGGCGGGAAAGGACTGCTCGGTCGTTCGCAGCACCTGGTTCTTGATGCTGGCGTCCCCCGCCAGGACGATCTCCAGCACGGCGGCAAAGACGAGCAGCAGCGGGAACACCGCCAGCAGGCCGTAGTGCGCGACGAGCGCCGCGAGGCTCCCGCCCCCGTCGTCGCTGAACTTCCGGAGCACCGCCACGGGAAAAGACAGCCACACGTGGCGCTGCTGAGCGGCATCTGCGCTGTCCAGCACGCGCCTCAGCAGGGATCTCATGACCTCAAGGCTCGCACGAACGGACCGGTTCCCGGGCATGCACGCGAGCGGCGGCCGGAGCGGCGAGACTGGGGCGATGCGCGTGCTCGTGACCGGCGGCGCCGGCTTCATCGGCTCGAACCTCGTGGACGCCCTCGTCGCCCGCGACCACGACGTGGTGGTCCTCGACGACCTCACCACCGGCTACGCAGAGAACGTCCACCCCGACGCCCGGCTGGTGGTGGCCGACGTGGCCGACGCCGAAGCCGTGGCGGCGGCGGCCGCCGGGGCGGAGACGGTGTTCCACCTGGCGGCGTCGCGGGCGGTGCTGCGCTCGGTGCAGCAGCCGCTCGCCACCGACCGCACCAACACCGCCGGCACCCTGACGGTCCTCGAGGCCGCCCGCCAGGCCGGGGCGCGGCGGGTGATCTCGACCTCCTCCTCCTCGGTCTACGGTGGCGTGGCGCCGACGCCGACCCCCGAGACGGCGCCGGTGCACCCCCGCTCCCCCTATGCCGTGTCGAAGTTGGCCGGCGAGCACTACGCGCGCGTCTACTGGGAGCTGCACGGGCTCGAGACCGTGGCGCTCCGTCTTTTCAACGTGTTCGGACCGAGGCAGCGCCCCGACAGCGCGTACGCGGCGGTCATCCCCCTCTTCGTCGACGCCCTCCGCTCCGGCGACGCGCCCGAGGTGCACGGCGACGGCCTCCAGAGTCGGGACTTCACCTACATCGACGACACCGTCGCCGGCTACCTGGCGGCTGCTGCCGCGCCTGCGGAGCGCTGCGCCGGCAAGGTGTACAACATCGCCGGCGGCGCGGAGCACTCGCTCCTCGACCTGCTCGACGCCCTGCAGAGGATCCTCGGCACGGCCATCGCGCCGCTCCACACCGACCCCCGCCCGGGCGACGTGCGGCGCAGCTGCGCCGACGCCACCGCGGCGCGCCAGGACCTCGAGTGGTCGGCGCGTGTCGGCTTCGAGGACGGCCTGGAGCGCACGGTCGCCTGGTTCACCCGGTAGGTGGGACGCCGCGGGCCGCCGCGGCGGTCCCGCTCAGGGCGCCTCAGCCCCGGCGGCGTCGAGCACCCCGTCCATGGCGGCGAGCGCCGATCCACGGGCGCCGGCCATGTCCAGGTCGGGCACCAGGGCGAAGGCGACCGTGGCCGCAGCCTCGTCACGAAGCACGGTGTTGTCGCGCACCGCTCGGAGGAACCAGTCCTGGAAGCCGGGGTTGGCCTCCACGACGCCGCCCCCGATGAAGTAGGCGTCGGCGTCGATGACATTGGCAACGATGGTGAGCATCCGCCCGAGCGCCATCGCCTGCTGCTCGAAGATCCGCGTCGCCAGCGGGTCCCCGGCCTCGGCGTACCGGCGCACCAGGGCCGCCGCCGCCGAGACCGGCACCGAGGCCAGCTCGTGGTCGGGGTGCTTCGACAGCCAGTACGGCAGCAGGTTGTGCTCGATGCCCGTGAGGGAGGCGACGCTCTCGGCGTCGCCGTCGAAGCCGCAGTTGCAGTGCGGGACGGGCTGGTCGGCTTCGAGGAGGCCGTCCATGGGGATGTGGACGTGGCCGAGCTCGCCGGCGGTCCCGGTGGCGCCTTTCAACACCCGGTCCCACAGCACCAGACCTCCGCCGAGGCCGGTGCCGACGACGGCCGAGGCCGACGAGCGCGGTGGGCCACCGCGCCCGAAGTGCTGGCGGTGGGCGTAGAGGGCGGCGGCGTTACCGTCGTTGTTGTAGAAGACCGGCAGGCCGAGGCGCTCCTCGAGCTGTCCCCGCAGGTCGAAGCCGTACCAGCTCTGATGCTCGAAGTTGGTCGCCCCCCGCCCTGACATCACCCCGTCCGCGCTGGCCGGGCCGGGGCTGTCGAGCCCCACGGCACGCACCGCGGCACGTGGAGCGCCCGAGAGGGCGAGAGCGTCCTCGAACGACTGCAGCAGCACGCCGAGGGCCACCGCGGTGCCCTCCTTGACCCGGCTGGGCGCCTCGACCATCTCGGACACCAGGAACTCGCCGGCGCTGCTCAGGACCGTGGCGTTGTTGGCGGTGCCGCCGTTGTCGAGACCGACGACGTACCAGGGTTCAGCCACTCGGATGCCTCCATTTCCGGGAGTCGTCGTGCTGAGCGTGGCCCATCAATCAGTATCGCGTCGCGCTGTGCGGCGGTGGGCCGGGGCCCATCCGGCGGCCCCGGCCCTGCCGGGCCAGCGCCCCGGCCGGTTCGGTCGCGACCGGGGGTCTGCGGGCGGGGAGCCCGGCGGGATTTTGTTGTCAAAGTGCAGTGGATGCCGGAGCACCTGCCGCGGTCAGGCGGCGGGTGGCGGTGCCTGCGCCGGCGCCGGCACCGGCGGGTTGTGCGCCC
>JAJYLA010000197.1 GCA_021788115.1 Actinomycetes bacterium
GGGCGCCAGGTTCATCGATGGTCACCTACAGGAGAGGAGCGCGCCGCTGTCCCAGGAAGAGCAGGCGATCACCGAAGAGTCCGCCGCCGCCTGACCCGGGCTCATCCACAACTCTTGACAATTGCTCTTCGATCAGCACGCGGTAGTTTGTAGATCGAGCGCGACGGCCGGCCTTGCTGATAGGCGCCACCAAGTTCGACGACGAAGGAACCACTTTCCTTGAGAACGCGCTTGGCCGCCTCGCCGAACCGGGCGAGCCAGGCCACGTACTCGGTCTGAGGGCTGTTTCCGTAGCTCTTCGTCCGAAGCAAGGCGAACGGCGGGCTAGTGATTATCAGGTCGACCGACGCCGGCTGGAGCGCGGCGAGGAGATCGAGGCTATCGCCGACGTGTTGGGCCCCGAGCGCGGTCGTGTACACGACACGCGGCATGCGTGCTGCCTGAGCTTCGGGCACGCTCTGTCTCCTCAGGTCCACAAGAGGGATTATGTCTGATCAGCAGTGCAGAGATGCACTCCCATTGTGGTAGGCTCCGCGCCTGATGGATGGAGCACGAGTTGCCGAGCCCGCCGGCAGCCCCGTGGGCGTGCTTCGGGCACTCAGGGGGTGGTCGCGCGAGCGACTGGCCGCCGAGGCCGGAGTCAGCTTGTCAACGGTTTGGCGAACGGAGCGCGGGCAATACCCCCGCGTCGAGCACCTCATCGCCATCGCGGAGGCACTCGGCGTATCGACGGACGCCGTCCTCGGACGGTCTGCCGCGCGGACAGCCGACCAAGCCGCTGGACTGCTCGGCTCACTGGACTTAGCGAAAGTGCCGTCGGGAGGGTCGAAGGCCTAGCGCCGGGTCAGCGCGCCAGCCGCACATGTCCGAACACGGACACTCTTCGAGCTCCACCGCGAGCGGAAGGCCTGACCTTCAGGTCGCCCGAGGCGCTCGCGGGCACGGGCTGCTCTGTCGAGCGCCGTCACCCAGGCTCGGGTGGCGTGGGGTCGTGGCGCACGCGATGAGTGGGCGTGCGGGCTCGCCCTCGCGGTAAGCGACGGAGAAGGTGCGCTGGGGCACGCCCCGCCTGCGCAGCGCACCCCCGCTCCGCGTGCCGACAACGACCGGGAGGGCCGGCCAGCCTGAGCGGGAGCGACGGGGCTCAGACCCCGGCTGCCGCATCAGCCCCGGCGGGCATGACAGCAGCGTCCGGGGCAGGCCCTTGGGCCCAGGGTCAACTGCCAGGGCGCTGGGGATCTGGGCTGGGCGCTGGGGGCGTTGGCAATCACGCTCTTGACGCGAGGTCGTACACGGGCTTGAGCGGGAGGAGCTGCCTGTCTGCCTCGGTCAGCGCCGCGTAGTGCTGGAAACGCAGCCCGAGCAGGCGCGGCAGATCGATGAGCGTCACGCGGTGGTTCTCTTGGTGGCGCGCCTCGGTCTCGGCGTCTTTGGAGAAGCCCCCCATGGAGATGTAGATGCCGAATGTCGTGGACGCCGAGCACGGCGAGGAACGACTGAAGATCGGGCATGACACCTTCTGGTCGGTGCGCCGCTTCACCTGCGCCTTGATCCGTGGGCCTCGCGCACCGAGGGGGTCTGTGCCTGCGCCAGCATGTCGAAGCGGCCGTCGGGTCCCGGAGGCGCGACCCATGCCATGTCGTGGCGAGGACGAGCCCCCGTGTGGTCGCCGTTACGGCCGCCGTCAGGCGTACTGGCGTCGCAGCCACCAGTAGGCGAGTCCGCACAGCGCCAGCGCAGCCACGAGGAAGATCCCCGTCTCGGCCCACTGGAACGGCCAGAAGCGGCCGGCCGGCTGGTAGGTGACGAGCACGTGGTAGGTCGCCGACAGCTTGTCGATGCACGCGTGGACCGCTGTCGGTGGTCCCGCCGCCGGTCCCGCGTTGAGGAGCTGGCCGAGCGCGGGACAGGCCTGTTGCAGGCCCCCGCTCGTGAGCGTGTGCCCGGAAGGGTCGACCACCGCGGTCGAGTAGACCCAGCCGTCCGGGACCTTCACCGGGGGAGGAATGAGCGAGAACGTGCTTGCCGGGGCCTGCACGCCGACGGCTGGATGCGCGGCCGAGAACGAGAGGGACTCGTGGAGAGGCGAGGCGAGAATCGGGCGGACCCAGGCCGTGACCGCGACCCGCGCCGCCACGAATCCCACGAGGGTCGCGCCCATCGCCGCGACCGTCCGGCGCAGCAGGACGCCTGCCGTCACACCGAGCGCGAAGGCGAATGCCGCGTAGCCGATCGGTGCGACGCCGTGGAACCCGAAGTTCAACGGGTCGAAGCGATTCTGGCTCGCCGCATCGAACGGGCTCTGCCACCAGTCGACCATCCAGGTGAGCAGCCCGCCGATCACCACCGAAGCCAGGCCGACCAGTCCGAGCTTGACCGCCAGCCAGCGCCGTCGGGTGACGCTCTGGGTCCAGGCCAGTCGGAAGGTGCCGGTCTCGAGCTCGCCGGCGATGAGCGGCGCGCCCAGGAACAGACCGATGACCGCCGGCGTGACGAGCACGATGAGCGGCAGGAAGGTGTGCAGACTGGGATCGTCCTGGAAGATCGGGTTTGCCGACGAGGAGCAGTCCCCGGTGGCTTTGCACGAGACCAGGAAGGCGTCGTTCACCTGGGCGAGGTGGACGCCGGTGATGGCGAGCACGATGGCCAGCACGGCGAGCAGGCCGAAGGCGATGACCGCTTGAGTACGGAACTGGCGCAGCGTCAGCCGGATCACGAGCGAACCTCCAGCTTCGGCCGGCGGTCTTGTTCGACGGCGCGGGCCATGTAGGCGAGGACCAGGTCTTCGAGGTCGAGCTGCTCTACCGACCACGAGGGATCGAGAATGGGCTTGTCGGTCCGCACGACGAACGTGCTCTGCCGGTCGGTGTGGCTCTCGCCGATGACCTGTTGATCGCTCGGCAGCGCATTCCGGTCGCGTCGTGGGCCAACCAGCCGGTGGTGGGCCGCGAGCAGGCCGTCGATGTCGCCCGCCATCTGGACCCGTGAGTCGACCAGGACGACCAGGTAGTCACACACCCGCTCGAGGTCGGCGACGAGGTGCGAGGAGAGGATCACGCTCGCGCCGTGCTCGGCGACGACCTCCATCAGGCCCTGGAGGAACTCACGCCGGGCGAGGGGGTCCAGGCTCGCGACCGGCTCGTCGAGCACGAGCAGCTCCGGCCGTTTCGCCACCGCGAGGGTGAGCGCAAGCTGGGCGCGCTGGCCGCCCGAGAGCTCGCCCGCCTTCTGGTGAGGGTCGAGCCCGAGGCGCACGGTGCGGTCCGCGGCGAGCTCTTCGTCCCAGCTCGGGTTCATCCAGGCGCCGAACCGCAGGTGGTCACGCACCGACAGGCCCGCGTAGGTCGGGGCGTCCTGGGCGACGAAGCCGACGCGGGCGAGCTGGTCCGGCGTCGTGCCGGGGCGCCCACCGAGGACGGTGATCGACCCGGCGCTCGGTTGCAGGAGCCCGACGGAGAGGTGCAGGAGCGTCGTCTTGCCGGCGCCGTTTGGCCCGACGAGCCCGACGACCTTGCCGGCGGGAATGGCGAGAGTGCACTCCGAGAGCGCCCACTTGTGGCCATAGCGCTTGCCGAGGCCGTTCGCCTCCAGGACCGTGGTCACGCTGCGCCCTCCGC
>JAJYLA010000065.1 GCA_021788115.1 Actinomycetes bacterium
CTCGCGGCCCCTGTGACACCCGACGACAGGCTCGCGGAGATCTGCCGGCGGACACGGGGCTTCGTCTACGGCGTCAACCTCATGGGCGTCACCGGGGAGCGCTCGTCGCTCGGCGCGTCCGCCGGCCTCCTCGCCAAGCGGCTGAAGGCCGCCACCGACAGGCCCGTCGTGATGGGCTTCGGCGTCGCCGGCCCCGATCAGGCGGTGGCGGCGGCCGAGCACGCCGACGGGGTCGTCGTCGCCTCCGCCCTGATGCGGCTGCTGCTCGACGGCAGGGGCCCCGGCGCCGTCGGCGAGGCCGTGGCCGCCCTGCGCCGCGCGCTCGACGCTCTATGAGCGCAACGGGCTGGAGTCGAACTCGAGCACGACCTTGACGTCGTCGGGCTGACGGCGGTAAGCGTCGGCCCAGCTGTCGAGGGAGACCGTGCGGGTGATGAGCTTCGCCAGCCACCCCCGATCGGCGGCTGCCAGCGCGTCAGCGCCGGCCTGGTAGTGACGGCGGTTGGCGTTGACCGATCCGAAGACGACGTCGTTTTCGAGAACCATCCGGCGGTTGAGCAGTCCCGCGTCCACGGGAACCTCCCGCCCGCCCGACGACACCCCGGTCAGGCAGACGATCCCGTTGGCGCCGGCGGCGTCCATGACGTCGAAGACCAGCTGGCCCACGCCGGTGCACTCGATGGCCACGTCGGGTTGTATCCCTGTGTCGGTCACCGACCCGTGGTGGTAGGTGGCGCCGAGCTCGGCCACCAGATCCGGCTTGAGCCCGTCGGTCATCCGGTCGAGGACGTGCACCTGGAGACCTTTCTGGACGCCCAGCAGGGCGGCGAGGAGGCCGATCGGCCCGGCGCCGGTGATCAGGACCGTGGTCGGCTGCCACCGTGCGCGCTCGCCGATCCGCCCGATGTGGTCCCACGCCTTGGCCACCACCGTGGTCGGCTCGAGCAGCACGCCCAGGTTGCCGAGGGAGCGGTCCACCTTGACCACGAAATCCGGGGTGATCCGGTAGTGCTCGCGCGCGTAGCCGTGGTGGCTCTTGATGCCCCACTCGGTGTACTGGCCG
Organism: Actinomycetes bacterium; assembly: GCA_021788115.1. Classification (GTDB taxonomy): domain Bacteria; phylum Actinomycetota; class Acidimicrobiia; order Acidimicrobiales; family Palsa-688; genus JAJYLA01. Next base: position 1,064 of record JAJYLA010000065.1, read on the forward strand.
TTGCGGCACATGTCCCACTCGCCGACGGCGCAGTTGGAGCAGGGGATGGGGTCGGGACGCCGGACGATGGGCACGACGAGATCCCCCGCTTGGAGCCCGCTGCCGGCCGGTGCGTCGAGGACCTCCCCCAGCGATTCGTGGCCGATCGCCAGCCGCTCCTCGCCCGGGGGAGCCCAGCCGTAGTCGCCGGCGATGATCTCAAGGTCCGTGCCGCACACCCCGACGGCGCGCGTCTTGATGTGCACCGGGCCGTCGGCTTCGGGGGCGTCGGGGAGCTCCGTCATGTCGACCGAGCCGGCTTTGAGGGGTACGACCGTGACTGCTCGCATGGGTGGCAAGCTAGTCACGTGGACCGACCGATGTGCTGCGGTGGCTGACCGACCCGGCTACGAGATCCTGCGGGCAGGGCGCCTTCTCGTCGCCAACCCGCTCCTCGGGGATCCGAACTTCGACCGGACGGTGATCCTGCTGCTCGCCTACGGCGAGGAGGGGGCGCTGGGCGTCGTCCTCAACCGGCCGAGCCGCACCCTCGTCGCCAGCCCTCTGCCTGCCTGGGGCGAGCTCGCCGCCACGCCGCCGGTGGTCTTCGTCGGTGGTCCTGTGCAACACCAGGCGGTGATCTGCCTCGCCCGGCGGGGCGGGAACGGATTCGGGGGAGAGCCGCCTCTCGGGTGGAGCGGCGTGACGCCCGAGGTGGGCATGGTCGACCTGGACCGCGACCCCGACGGTTTCGGCGCCGAACTCAGCCACGTGCGGGTTTTCGCCGGGTATGCCGGCTGGGGCGCCGGCCAGCTCGAGGGGGAGATCGGGGCGGGGGCGTGGTGGGTGGCCGACGTGCAGCCGGGGGACGCCTTCAGCGACGAACCCGACGACCTCTGGAAACAGGTCCTGCGCCGCCAGGGCGGATCGCTGGCGCTGGTGGCCGCCTACCCGGCGAACCCTCGCCTCAACTAGTTCGCAGTGAGGAGCCACGCCCATGGCAGAGCGATCCTGCCGGCGCCGCGCCGGCGCCCCCGGGGGCCTCAGTCGCGAGGGGGCCGGTTGGTGGCGCGGCGCTTGGCGCGCTCGGCCTGGTCGAGGACGACCTTGCGAAGCCGGACCGTCGAGGGGGTGACCTCGACGGACTCGTCGTCGCGGATGAACTCCAGCGCCTGCTCGAGGGACAACGACAGCGGCGGGACGAGCCGCACGGTCTCGTCGGCGGCCGCAGCCCGCATGTTGGTCAGCTTCTTCTCCTTGGTGGGGTTGACGTCCATGTCCTCGCTGCGGGCGTTCTGGCCGATGATCATGCCCTCGTAGACCTCCACGCCGGGACCGACGAAGAGGGCACCTCGCTCCTGGAGGTTCGTCAAGGCGTACCCCGTCGTCGCCCCCCGCCGGTCCGCCACCATCGACCCGTTGCTGCGGGTGCGAAGCTCTCCGCACCAGGGCGCGTAGCCGTCGAACACGTGGTGCAGCTGGCCGGTGCCGCGGGTCTCGGTCAGGAACTCGGTGCGGAAACCGATCAGTCCCCGGGACGGCACGACCCACTCCATCCGGCACCAGCCGGTCTCGCTGTGGTTGGTCATGGTCTCCATGCGGCCCTTGCGGAGGGACAGGAGCTGCGTCACGACCCCCAGGAACTCCTCGGGGACATCGACCGACACGCGCTCCATCGGCTCGTGCAGCCTGCCGGCGATGTCGCGGGTGAGGACCTGCGGCTTGCCGACGGTGAGCTCGAAGCCCTCGCGGCGCATCAGCTCGACGAGGACCGCCAGCGCCAGCTCCCCCCGCCCCTGCACCTCCCACGTGTCGGGGCGCTGCGTGGGCAGCAGGCGGATGCTGACGTTGCCCACCAGTTCGGCGTCGAGGCGCCCCTTGATCAGCCGGGCCGTCAACTTGGTGCCGGCCGGCCCGCCGGGCGCCGCCCTGCCGGCGAGGGGCGAGGTGTTGACGCCTATCGTCACGGCGATGCTCGGCTCGTCGATGGTGATCACCGGCAGCGGCCGGGGATCGTCGGCGTCGGCGAGGGTGTCGCCGATCATCACCTCGGGGATGCCCGCGACCGCGACGATGTCCCCGGGGCCCGCGCCTTCGGGTCCGGCGTCGACGCGGTCGAGGGCGTCGGTCACGTACACCTCCGAGAGGCGTACCCGCTCGATCGTGCCGTCGTGGCGGCACCACGCCACCGAATCGCCTTTGCGGATCTTGCCGTTGCGGATCCGGCACAGCGCCAGGCGCCCCACGTACGGCGACGCGTCCAGGTTGGTCACCAGCGCCTGGAAGGGGTGGCCCTCCTCGTAGACGGGCGCCGGGATGCGCTCGACGAGGAGGTCCCACAGCACCTTGAGCCCCGGACTCGCCTCCACCTCCTCGGGCGACATCGCCGCCTGGCCGGTGCGGGCGTTGCAGTACACGATGGGGAAGTCGATCTGGTCGTCGGCGGCGCCCAGGTCGAGGAACAGCTCGTAGACGGCGTCGACGACCTCGGCGGCGCGGGCGTCGGAGCGGTCGACCTTGTTGACGACGCAGATGACCGGCAGGCGTGCTTCGAGGGTCTTGCGCAGCACGAAGCGGGTCTGCGGCAGCGGCCCCTCGCTGGCGTCGACGAGCAGCAGCACCCCGTCCACCATCGTGAGGGCCCGCTCGACCTCCCCGCCGAAGTCGGCGTGGCCGGGGGTGTCCACGATGTTGACGGTGAGGCCCTCGTGGCGCACGGCCGTGTTCTTGGCGAGGATGGTGATCCCCTTCTCGCGCTCCAGGTCCATCGAGTCCATCACCCGATCGGCGACCTCCTGGTTCGCCCGGAACGCCCCGGACTCGCGGAGCATCGCGTCCACGAGGGTGGTCTTGCCGTGGTCGACGTGGGCGACAATGGCGACGTTGCGGAGGTCGGCGCGTTGCATGAAGAATCCGATCGGGGGAACAAGGGGAAAACCGGGGGGGCACTTCAGGATACCGGCGGTGTGCGGGGAGGCGGATCAGCGCCTCCTGCGGTGCTCCTCCATCCGCTTGCGGATCAGCTCGCGCCGGGCACGCAGGTCCCGGTAGGTCATGCGCTCCGTCTCGGGCGGCAGTCCGAAGGAGGAGCGTACGCCGTCCAGGTCCACCGCGTGGTCGCGCGGGTCGACGCCCACCTCGGTGGCGATGCGTGCGCCGTGGCGAGCGGTGAAGTAGGCGGCGATGTGGGTGACCTCGGCGAAGAGGTCGACGTCGGGAGCCAGCGTGGCCAGGGCCCCGTCGAGGAAGAGCAGGTCCTTGACGAAGAGCATCAGGACCTTCGGGAAGCGGGCGCCGTAGCCGAGCAGGCGCTTGGTGAGCTCACGGATCTCGGCGAGCAGCTCGTCGGGGGACATGGTGGTTGGATCCCTGGTGGGCTGGTCGATGCCGAGATCGCGGATCACCGCGGCGAGGTCGGTGTCGGGCGGCAGCGCCCCGAGGTCGCGGAGGGCGGCGAGCTGCATGGTCGGGTCGTTGATCGTGCCGCCCATCAGCATGCGCAGGAACGCCAGGCGGCGCCCCTCGTCGAGGCGCCCGGTGATGCCGTAGTCGAGCAGGGCGACGGTGCCGTCGGGCCGCACGAAGAGGTTCCCGCCGTGCAGGTCTCCGTGGAACACCCCGAAGAGCGTCGCGCCCTCCAGGAAGACGATCATGAGGGCGCGCACGACCGCTTCGGTGTCGATGCCCGCCGCGCGCATCCCCTCGACGTCGTCGAAGGAGAAGCCGTCGAGGCGCTCCATCACCAGCACCCGGCGGGTGACCAGCTGGGGGTGGGGCCGGGGGACGACCACGGAACGCTGCTCCGTGGAGGCAAGGACGGCCGCGATGTCGAGCATGCTGGCTGCTTCGAGGCGGAAGTCGAGCTCCTCGACGATGGTCTCGGCGAACAGCTCGACCAGCGCCGGGGGGTTGGCGAGTGCTGATACCGGTATGCGGCCGATGAGATGCGGGGCTATCCAGCTCATCACGGCCAGATCGTTTCGCACCGTGGCGGCGACCGCGGGGCGCTGCACTTTGACCACGACCTCCTCCCCGGAGAGGAGGGTGGCGGCGTGCACCTGGGCGATCGACGCGGCGGCGAGCGACTCCCGGTCGAACCGGGCGAAGATGTCCGCCAGCGGGCGGCCGAGATCCTCCTCCACCACGGCCTGGACCATCTCGAAGGGCTCGGGCGGCACCTGGTCGCGCAGCAGGCGAAACTCGCCGACGAGCTCCGGGGGGAAGACGCCCTCCCCGGAGGAGAGGATCTGGCCGAGCTTGATGTAGGTGGGCCCGAGCGTCTGGAAGGCCAGGCGCAGGCGGCGCGAGAGGCCCGCGCGCGACACCTCCGGGCGGCTGTCGCGGCGTCCGCGGCGACGCTCGAGCAGGTACCACGCTCCGAGGGCCCGGCCGAGCTCCGCTGCGACGCGCACCACCCGCCGGCCGGGCGGGAGGCGCCGGGGGGTCAGCAGGCGGGGCACCTGGGCGGCGGTGGCGGCGCGCAGGTCGTCGCAGCCGGCCAGCCAGGCCATGCGGTCCCGGTCCACCAGCCACGGAGGCGTCGCGCTGAACGCGCCGGCGGAAAGGTCGGCGGGCGGGAGGGGGGCCATCGCTGCGACGGACGCTACTCGCGGCCGGGGGGCTCGCCCCGCCGCCCGCCCGCACCGGTTCGCACCGGGGGCGGTGCCGCCGAGGAGGCGGCCGGGCGAAACCCGTTCAGGAGATCTCCTCGGACCGGCGGTCGTCGTCGGCCGGCACGTTCTCGGCGCGGCGCGTCCGCCACCGGCGCAGCGCCCACCCGGCGATGGCGGCGACGATGAGGACTGCGACGGCGATGCTCACCGGGGTGAAGGCGTGGGACACGCTTGACCAGTTGGCCGCGAGGGCGTCGCCGGCCAGGGCCAGGGCGAACGTCCACGGCAGGCTGCCGAGGAAGGTGAGCACCACGAAGGGGCCCAACGGCATCTCGGCGATCCCGGCCGGGAGGCTGATGAACGTCCGGACGATGGGCAGGACCCGGGCGACGAGCACGGCCAGAGCGCCGCGGCGGGCGAAGAACCTCTCGGCCCGGTCGAGTTCGTGGGGGCGGAGCAGCAGGTAGCGGCCGAAGCGTTCGACGAGCGGGCGTCCCCCGAGGCGCCCGACGCCGTAGGCGATCGAGCCGCCGACCACGTTGCCGACCGCACCGGCCAGCGCCACGGCCACGACGTTGAGGTGGATGTGCACGCCGGCCAGGACGACACCGCCTGCGAGGGCACCGCCGAAGAGCATCACGGCTTCGCTCGGCACGGGGATGCATGCCGACTCCAGGATCATCAGGGCGAAGATCGCCAGGTAGCCGTGGCGGCTGATCTGCGTGACGACGAAGTGTTCCACGCTCCTCCGGGGTGACAGGCGGGCGCGCCGACGGCGATCGGGGGGATCGGGCGAGCGGCGATAGGCCGGGCGACCGAGTGAAACATCGACTGTAGCACAGAAGACGCCCGAAGCTTTGTAGCATGCGTTACATGGCGTGCACGGTGCAGGGGGCCCGGGCGCCGTGAACGTCGAACACCTCGTGACGGGCTTCGGCTACTGGGCCGTGTTCGTGCTCGTGGCGGCCGAGAGCCTGGGCGTCCCCCTACCCGGCGAGACCGCGCTGGTCGCCGCCGGCGCCTACGCGGGGCAGACCCATCGCCTGTCGATGTGGGTCATCTTCGCCGTGGCCGCGGCGGCGGCGATCGCCGGCGACAACATCGGCTACTGGATCGGCGACAAGGGCGGCTACCGCCTCGCCCGGCGCTATGGCTCGAAGGTCCGCCTGGACGAGCGCAAGCTCAAGGTGGGCCGATACGTCTTCGACCGCCACGGCACCAAGGTGGTCTTCCTCGGGCGTTTCGTGTCGGTGCTGCGGACCTACGCGGCGTTTCTGGCCGGCACCAGCAAGATGGCCTGGAGGCGCTTCCTCCCGGCCAACGCCCTGGGCGGGATCCTCTGGGCCGGCATCTACACGGTCGCCTCCTACGAGGCAGGCTCGGCGCTGCGCCACCTCTCGGGAAAGATCGACGTCGGCCTCGGAGTGGCGGCGGTGATCGCCATCGCCGGCATCATCCTGGCGGTCCGGCACGCGACCGAGAGCCTGAGCGACAAGGCCGAGATGGCCTACCCGGGCCCCCTCGAGTGACCCGTGCGCCCGACACGCCCGCGCCGTTAGGCTTCCCCGATGGCAGATCTGCTGACAGTGGGCGACAAGGCCCCCGACTTCACCCTTGTCGATCAGCACGGGGAGAAGGTCCAGCTCTCGAAGCTCGCGAAGAAGGGCCGTGTCTTCGTGTACTTCTACCCGAAGGCCGACACGCCCGGCTGCACCGCCCAGGCGTGCGGCCTGAGAGACGTCCTCGGCGACGTCGGCGACACCCCGGTGATCGGGATCAGCCCGGACCCGCCGGCCAAGCAGGCGCGCTTCGACGAGAAGTACGGGCTCGGCTTCCCGCTGCTCTCCGACGAGGACCACGCCGTCGCCGAGGCCTGGGGCGTGTGGGGCGAGCGCTCCCTGTACGGCAGGAAGTTCATGGGTGTCGTGCGCTCCGCGTTCCTCGTCGACAAGGGCGGCACCCTCGCCCAGGTCTGGTACAGGATCTCGCCGAAGGACACGCCGACCCGGCTGCTCGCCGCCCTGGGCTGAGGCGGGGCGCCCGGCTACCCGACGGGCACCATCACGATGGTGCCGTTGTGGCCGCCGAAGCCGAAGGAGTTCGACAGCGCCGGCCCGGGCGTCCACGGGCGCGCCTCGCCGACCACCACGTCGAGGTGGATGTCGGGGTCCTGCTCCGTCAGGCCGGCGGTCGGCGGTATGAGCCGGTGCTCGAAGCTGAGCGCCAGCGCCACCGCTTCCAGGGACCCGGCGGCGCCCAGGGAGTGGCCGGTGATGCCCTTGATGGACGTGACCGCCGGCCCCGGGATGCCGAAGACCTTGGCGACGGCTTCCGCCTCGGCGAGGTCGTTGGCCGGGGTGGCGGTGCCGTGGGCGTTGATGTGGGTGACCGCGGCCGGGGCGACGCCGGCGTCGAGGAGGGCGAGCTCCATGCACGCGATGGCGCCGGCGCCGTGCGGGGAGGGCGCGGTGATGTGGTGGGCGTCGGCCGTGCTGGCTCCCCCGGCGAGCTCGGCGTAGATGTGCGCACCGCGCGCCACGGCCCGCTCCATCTCCTCGAGCACGAGAATCCCGCCGCCTTCACCCATCACGAAGCCGTCGCGCTTGACGTCGAAGGGCATCGAGACGCCGCTGGTCGAAAGCGCCGTCATGTTCGAAAAGCCGGCGATGCCGATCTGCGCCATGGCCGCCTCGGCCGAGCCGGCGACCACGACGTCGCAGCGGCCTGTCGCCACCAGCCGGGCCGCGTTGGCGACGCTGTGGGTGCCCGCGGCGCACGCCGTCACCGTCGCCTCGCAGGGGCCGTGAAACCCGTAGCGCATCGAGATGTCCGCGGCGGCCCGGTTGCCCATCATCATGGGAACCAGGAAGGGGCTGACCCGCCGGTCGCCCTTCTCGGAGCGCAGGGCTATCTGGGCCTCGAGGGTTTCGAGCCCGCCGACGCCGGTCCCGACGAGCACGCCCGTGCGGTCGGGGTCGGGGGCGAGACCGCCCGGACCCGACAAGCCGCCGGCGTCGGCGATGGCCTCCTCGGCGGCGACCGCGGCGAACTGGGTGAAGCGGTCGACCCTGCGTATCTCCTTGGGGCCGTACACGGAGGTGGCGTCGAGACCCGTGACGCGCCGCTTCCCCTCGGGGGCGGGACCGAGCAGCCCGGCCCAGAACGCGTCGCGGCCGATGCCGCAGGAAGAGACGACCCCGACCCCCGTGACAGCGACCCTCCGGCCCTGCACGCCGTCACGGCCGTCGGGGGTGGGGTGCAGCGCCAGCATCAGAGCTTGGACGTCACCAGCTCGTAGGCCTGCCCGACCGTTTCGACGCCTTCGAGCTCGGACTCGTCGACGGTGATGCCGAACTGCTCCTCGAGGGCCATCACCAGCTCAACGAGGTCGAGGCTGTCCGCGTCGAGGTCGTCCGCGAAGCTGGCGTCGAGCGTCACCTTCTCGGCGGGCACCTGGAGCACCTCGACCGCGCACTGCCTGAACCTGTCGAAAGCCTTCTCGTCAACCATGGGATCCTCCGTGTGGGACGGTTGAACCGGTCAATGTAGCGGGCTACCCGCGGTCATCTGCTGTTCCCCCACCGCCACACCGCGGAAGCCCATGTCATGCCGGCGCCGAAGCCGGCCAGGAGGATAAGGTCGCCGGCGCGCAGGCGCCCCGATTCCGCCGCCTCGACGAGGGCCAGCGGGATCGACGCGGAGCTGGTGTTGCCCGTGTGGTCGATCACCGACACGATCCGGTCGGAGGGGATTCCGAGCCGCGACGCGGCGGCGTCCATGATGCGGATGTTCGCCTGGTGCGGCACGAACAGCGCGATGTCCTCGCTCGCCACCTTCGCCCGTTCGAGCGACGCGGTCGCCGAGGCAACCGTCGCACGCACCGCCTGGCGGAACACCTCCGGACCGCGCATCGCCATCCCCGACCCGTGGTCGGCGTAGAGGAGCGGCACGAGGGTTCCGTCCACGCCGAGGTCCCAGCCGAGCAGCGACCCGTCCCCCGGGACGGCTTCGAGCACGACGGCTCCGGCGCCGTCGCCGAAAAGGAAGGCGTTGGTGCGGTCCGCCCAGTTCGTGGCGCGCGTCAGGGTCTCGGCGCCGACGAGCAGCACCCGGCGCATGCCGGCGCCTATCAGTCCGGTGGCGGTCACAAGCCCGTAGGTGAATCCGGCGCATGCGGCGTTGATGTCCATGGCGCCCCCGCCGATGCCGAGAGCGGCGGACGTGGCCGAGGAGGTGGCCGGGATCAGCTGGTCCGGGGTCGTCGTGCACAGGACCAGCATGTCGACGTCGGCGGGGTCGACCCCGGCGTGCTGAAGCGCCTTGCGCCCGGCCTCGGTGGCCAGCGAGGCGGTCGTGCCGAAACCACCCTCGGGGTGCGTGGGCGGCTGCGGGTCGACGAAGGGACCGCTTGCGGCGCGCCGGGTGCGGATACCGCTGCGCTCCACGATCCACTCGTCGCTGGTCTCGAAGAGCGTGGTCATGTCCTCGTTGGTCACCACGGTGGGTGGCAGGGCCGCCGCCCAGCCCGTGATCGTGGCGCCGGTCATGACGCGTGCAGCCAGGCGATCGGCTGACCCGTCTGGACGCGCTCGCCTGGGCGGGCGAGCGCCCCTTCCACGCGGCCGGCGAAGGGGGAGCGCACCTCGGTGTCGCCGACCATGCCGATGATCGTCCCGACGTCGACGGGCGATCCGGCGACCAGGTCGAGGCCCTCGACCGGCTCGAAGATCCCTGCGGCGGGGCTGATGACCACCCGCTCGGACACGTAGAGGTGTTCCCCCTGGTGTCCCATGGCGTAGGCGTGCAGGGCGCTGTCGCCTGCAACCTCGTCCACGAGGCGGTCGAGGTCGGCGGGCACCGACACGGCCGTCGGGTGGGCGCTCGGCAGGGTCTGGCGGATCGTCGCCGAGAGCGAGTCGCCCGGCCCGAGCTCGACGAAGAGCCGCTCGGGGTCCGAGGAGCGGTCCGCCAGCCCCCCGAGGCGGAGGATGCTCTGGCGCCACCGGACGGGGCTGCACAGCTGGGCGGAGAGCAGCAGATCCCAGTCGCCGGCGGACACGTGGGGGAGTGCGTCGACGTTCGCGACGACCGGCACCTCCGCGTCGTGGAAGGTGGTGGTGGCGAGGATCTTGCGCAGCCGGTCGCGGGCCGCCGCCATGTACGGGGTGTGGAAGGCGCCCCCGACGGCCACCGCGGTGAGCCTCCGCGCCCCCAGGGCCAGCGCGCGCTCGCCGGCACGGGCGACGGCCGCAGCGTCGCCGGCGATCACCGTCTCCTCGGCGCTGTTGTGGTTGGCCACCCACACCTCGCCGTCGGCGAGGCGGCAGGCGATGTCGACCGTGTCCGAGTCGCAGCCGGAAACGACGGTCATGACCCCGGGCCGGGCATCGGCCGCCGCTTGCATGGCCTCGCCACGCTCGGTGACCACCCGGACGGCGTCCTCGAAGCCGAGCGCCCCGCTCGCCGCGAGGGCCGTGTACTCGCCGACCGAGTGACCCGCCAGGCAGGTCGGCTCGACTCCCAGCCGCTCCACAGCGTCGAGGATGACGAGGCTGAACGTGAACGTCGCCAGTTGCGCGTTGCGGGTCTCGGTGAGCTCCTCGGCGGACGCGTCGAGGAGCAGGTAGGCGATGTCACGATCGGCGGCCTCCGACGCGTCCTCGACCACCTCCCAGGAGGGGTGGCCCGTCCAGGGCCTACCCATCCCGGGCCGCTGCGAGCCCTGGCCGGGGAAGACGAACGCTGGCACTGGGGGCAACCTCCCGGGGTTGGTGGACGCGAGCTTGGAGGATCTGACTTTACGGGGAGAGGATTCGTAACAGATCATGGCGGAACCGCAGCGCCCGGGCGAATCCTGGCCGGACCCGGCGCTGTCCCGGTTTGCCTGCCGGATCGGCGGGGTACGACGAGAGATGGGATCCCGGTTAGCGAGGCAACCGCTGGTGACTGATCGAGTTCGTGGTGGTAGGACCTCTAGAGGCGGGCCGCGCCGCCGGCAGCGACGGGGCGCCGCCGGCGACAGTGATCTCGACCTCGAATGCCGGCCGGCCGCCGTCGCGATGGCCCGGCACTTCGTCCGGGCCCGGCTCACCGCGGTCGGGGCGGACGCGGAGCTCGTGGAGGACGCCGAGCTGGTTACCAGCGAGCTTGTCACCAACGCCGTGATGCACGCCGGCACGCCCGTGCACGTCGCCGTCGTCGTCGACGACGCCGGCGTCACCCTGGAGGTACACGACCGGAACGCCGCGCCACCCCGCCTCGGGGCCGCCGCGAGCCCCGGTGCAAGGGCGGGTCGAGGTCTCGGGCTGGTCGACGCGCTGTCCTCGGACTGGGGGTTCGCTCGGGGCCGGGGCGGCAAGGTGGTCTGGGCCCGTTTCGTCGGCCGCCGCCAGGGCTGGCCGGGGTAGCCGCCCGTCTCGTTCATGACACCCCACTGGCCCCCCGTCAGGTGCTGCTCCCGGGCGGGGCTGGCGAAGTCGTTGCCGTCCTCGAGGAACAGCAGCGGCCTGGTGAAGTTGGTGCCGTGGGGTGCTGGGCGAGCAGGCTCGCGTCGAGGGAACCGGGGCGGGCGAGGGTCAACTCGCTGGAGAGCATCAGCTGCACCGGCCCGTAGTCGCCGGCCGGCAGCACAGGGGTGCCGTCGCGGAAGGTGACCTTGGCGAGGATCTTCGCGTGGGCGCGTGGGCGTTGGTCCAGGCCCGCTGCCGGGAGCCGGGCGCCGTGTCTAGGCGGCCGGGCCCGGGCCAGCTGCGGCTCCGTCGCCGGCCGCTCCGGCCACCGCGTCGCGCTTGCCCTTCGGGACGGGTCGATCATGGATGCTCCCTGGGCGCGGGGGTCGACCGCACGCTCCCATCGTCAAGGGGCGCCCGGCTCGGCCAACCGGGGCACCAGCGTTTCGCACCCCGAGATTCCGTGGTGGGCCATTGTGATCCTACGTAAACGCCGCCGCCGGCCTTGGTGCGCGTCCCGCTCCCGTTTCGGCGATTGGTGCCTTGTTTCGGAGGAAGCGCCCGACCGTGGAGTCGCCTCGGTGGGACTACGCTCTGCGTCGACCTCCTCGGAGTGCGCCTTGACAATTCAACGCCGGCCGCGGCTCAAGCCGGCCGGCGCCGGCCCGGATGGCGGAATCGGCAGACGCGATGGTCTCAAACACCATTGTCCGCAAGGGCGTGCGGGTTCGAGTCCCGCTCCGGGCACCCCCGCCGCTCGCTAGCGGCGGTCCTCCCAGAAGCGTCGCTCCTCCTCGTAGGGGGCGTCCTCGACGTGGGTGTCGGCACCGAACACCATCGTGGAGCGCCGGCCGGTGTCGTAGGCGGGCCACTCGCCGACCCCCGGATGCGACGGGTCCGCCCCGCGGGCGAACGCGACCCAGGAATCCATCATCTGGTTGCTGAGGTGCTCGGCGGCGGGGCCGCGGCCGGCGAAGCGCTCCATCCCGGGTGCGTCGAGCGTTCCGAACACGAAGGGGAGGTCGAGCGCGTGGCAGGCGCCGAGGGCACCGCCGAGCGCCGGGGAGTCCCAGGTGAAGAGGTAGCAGTAGGTGCGCGGCTGCCGCCGGGCGTGCGCCTCGGCCGCCCGCAGCGAGCCGACCCGGAACACCCGGTCGGTCTCGATGGCCGACCACAGCTCGCGGGGGTCGGTCCGCTGCCGTCGCGCGGCGCGCGCCGCCCGGTAGGCGGCCATCGCCTCGGCGGGGTCGATGCGGACGTTGCCGGCCTGGAAGGCCCGCCCGATGCGGCGGAGCGCGAGCTCGTCGTCGGGGTCGCGGCTGCCCGGATCCTCGACCATGAACATCTTGGCCTCGTCGCGGTTGGTCCCGATGAGCAGTGGGACGTCCGCAGCCCGGCCTCCGACGATCGCCGGCAGGGGCGGGCCGGGGAGGCTGGCACCATCGACGACCGGCCTGAAGGGCAGCGGTCCTGCGCCGCGCTCGGAGAGGAGCCGGGCCTGGGCATCGAGGAGAGCCGGCAGCGGACACGATCGCAGCTCCTCCGGCGACGACAGCCCGAGGTCGGCGGCGAGCTTTGCCGTCGCCTCCTCGGCGCGCTGCATCGGCTGCGCGTCGGGTGGCCCGCTCTGGGCGATCGCCTTGTGAAAGAGCCCGGAGGCCGCGGGCATGGCCAGAAGGTCGCAGACGGACATCGCGCCCGCCGACTCGCCGAAGGCGGTCACGTTGGAGGGGTCGCCGCCGAAGGCGGAGATGTTGTCCCGCACCCAGCGCAGGGCGGCGACCTGGTCGAGGAGGCCCCAGTTTCCGGCGACGCCGCCAGCGCTGTCATCGCGAAGGGCCGGATGGGCGGCGAAGCCGAGCACGCCGAGGCGGTAGTTGAGCGTGACGACGACCACGTCACCTCGCCGCGACAGCCGGTCGCCGCGGTAGAGCACGGAGGCTCCCGACCCGCCCGTGAAGGCCCCTCCGTGGATCCAGACCATCACCGGCCTCCGGGCGCCGTCGAGCCCGGGGGTCCACACGTTGAGGGTGAGGCAGTCCTCCGCCTGGGCAGCGGGCGGCAGGCCTGTGAGCATCGACCGGGGCGGGTTCTGCGGCGCCCACGGCCCGAACGTCGTCGCCGGCCGCACGCCCGCCCAGGGTTCGGGCGGCCGCGGGGCCCTCAGCCGCAGGTCGCCGTCGGGCGCCGCGGCGTAGGGGACTCCGACGAACGCGTCCACCCCGGCGGTTTCGGTTCCCTCGACGATTCCGGTGGCCGTCTCGACTCGCTCCATCATCCGAGACTACGCCCGGCTGCGTGAGCCGGCGGGGCGCCGTCCGCGGTGGCGTCGACGTCCGGTTCGGCCTCGGCGACGGTGGGCAGCTCGATGTGGATCACCGTCCCGCCGGTGTCGGGCGAGTGCGCGCTCACGGTCCCGCCGTGCGCGGTGACCACCTGGTGGACGATCGCCAGACCCAGGCCCGAACCCGGCAGGGAGCGCGCCGCCTCGGCGCGGTAGAAGCGCTCGAAGACGTGCGGGAGATCCTCGCGGGCGATGCCCGGACCGTCGTCGCGCACGTCGAGCGTCCAGCGATCCCCGCGCTGCAACCACACGGTGACCGTGCCGCCCGTCGGGCTCCACTTGGCGGCGTTGTCGAGCACGTTGAGGACCGCTCTTTCGAGCAGCGCCGGCTGGGCCCGAACCGAACCGGGTGTCAGGTGCGTCTCGAAGGTCAGGCCCGGCGCCCGCCGGCGTGCCCGCTGCGCCGCCTGGTCGACTATGGCGTCGAAGCGGACCTCGATCGGGTCGCTCTGCTGCTCGTCCTCGCGGGCCAGCTCGACCACGTCGCCGATCAGGGTGGTCAGCTCCTCCAGCTGGCCTCTCACGTCGGACATCAGCGCGGCCCGGTCTGCGTCGGGCAGGTCCGGAACGCGCAGGAGCACCTCGATGTTGGTCCGCAGGCTCGTCAGCGGGGTGCGCAGCTCGTGGCCGGCGTCGGAAACCAGCTGCGCCTGCTGGCGGCGAGAAAGGGCGAGAGCGGCGAGCATCTCGTTGAAGGACCGGCCCAGGCGGGCGAGCTCGTCATCGCCGCTGTCGTCGATGCGGGCGTCGAGGCTCTGGGTGGCCGTCACGTGCTCCGCCGCCTCGGTCAGGCGCTCCACCGGCCGGATCGTCGCCTTGCCGACGAGGTAGCCCAGCCCGATCGCGACGGCGACGCCGGTCGCGCACACCAGCCACAGGATGAGCCGCAGGTCCGAGAGGCTGTGCTCGATGTCGGTGAGCGGGCGGGCTATCTGGATGACGCCGTAAAGGGGGGCACCACCGAGGGCGGACAAGGTCGCCGGCTCCGCGAGCACCCTGTAGGGCTGCCCTTCGAAGGTGATGGTCCGGTACTCGTACCCGTTTTGGCGGAGGGCGAGCCTCGTGAGGGACCTGCTCCACGGGAAGTACGGTCCGTCCGGGTTGCTCGCCAACTGCACCGGGGTGCCGTTGGCTTCATTGACCTGGACCATGCTGTTGTTGAAATGACGCAGGCTCCGAGCCGCGGAGTCGGCGTTGAAGAAGCCGTTGGGCGCCACGGCGCCGAATTCGCCCTGCAGTGTGGAGTCCACCTGGCTGTAGAGCTGGTGGTCGACGGCCAGGTACGAGGCCAGCGACCCCAGCGCCAGGGTCACCCCGACGGCGATCGCGACCAGGACCCCCAGCCGGGCTCGGAAGCTCATCCGGCGAGCCCAGGCGATCACCCGTCAGGCCTCGGGCGGTTCGCGCAGCACGTACCCGACGCCGCGCACGGTGTGAATCAGGCGCGGTTCTCCGCCGGCCTCGGTCTTGCGCCGCAGGTAGCCGATATACACCTCGAGCGAGTTGGAGTTGGCGCCGAAGTCGTAGCCCCACACACGGTCGAAGATCACCTCGCGCGGCAGCACTTGGCGGGCGTTGCGCAGGAGCAGCTCGAGGAGGAGGAACTCGGTGCGGGTCAGCTCGATCCCGCGGGCGCCCCGGCGAACCTCGCGGGTCCCCGGGTCGAGCGACAGGTCCGAGTAGCGCAGCACCTCGTCGTCGCCGGCGGGTGCGCTCCGCCGGAGCAGGGCTCGGATGCGGGCGAGGAGCTCCTCCAGCGCGAACGGCTTGACCAGGTAGTCGTCGGCGCCGGCGTCGAGACCGGCCACCCGGTCCGTGACCGCCGCCCGCGCGGTGAGGACCAGCACGGGGGTCTTGTCGCCGGCGCCACGCAGCCTCCGGCACACCTCCAGGCCGTCCATGCGCGGCATCCCGAGGTCCAGCACGATGGCGTCGGCGGGCCGCTCGGCGTGCGCGCCGAGGGCGGCGGGGCCGTCCTCGGCGAGCTCTGTCTGGTAGCCCTCGAAGCGCAGCGCGCGGTCGAGCGCCTGCCGCACCGCCGGCTCGTCGTCGACCACCAGGACTCTCACGCCCACCAGTGTGACGGAAAGAGATGAGAATGCGCTGAACAACCGCGGGGAGCGGACCGTTCGAGCACCCCGGCCGGCCGGACGCGAGCGTCCTCCGGCGGTATCCGCGACGTGGGCACCTCCGGGGTCGCCGAGCGCCGCCCGGCGGGGCGTAGCCCGAACGCGGTGCCGCGGAGGGGATAGGCTTCGATGACCATGTCCCGAGTGCTGATCGAGCGCCGGCTGATGGACGTCGCCCAGCGGCTCAAGCGCGCCCGGGAGGAACTGGCCGTGATCGAGGAGCAGCTCGCCGTGCTCTCGGAGGCGGCCGACGACGCCCGCATCCGGTCGCTGGTGGCGGAGACGCCGCTCGCCCACCGGGAGTACACCGAGGCGCAGCGCCACGCCGACGCCATGGAGCGCACCCGTCAGGTGGTTGCCGCGGACGTCGACGAGCTGGTGGAGACCCAGGACTCTCTGCTCGACAGGCTGGTGAGCGGCGATTGGCTCGGCTCGTGACGGGGGGGTCCCATCCCTGCTATCAAGAACGCCGCGAGGGGATTACCGCATCCCGCTGCCGACCTTGAAGGAGCGAGACCAGTGCCTGTACGCGTCGTGATCGCCGAGGACGAAGCCATCGTCCGTCTCGACCTCAAGGAGATCATGGAGGAGGAGGGCTACCAGGTCGTCGGCGAGACCGGTCGCGGCGACGAGGCGGTCGAACTGGTTCGCAAGAACCACCCGGATCTGGCGATCCTCGACATCAAGATGCCCTTCGTCGACGGCCTGACCGCCGCACGGGAGATCAACGCCGAGAGGTTGTGCGCCGTGCTGATCCTCACGGCGTTCAGCCAGAGGGATCTCATCGACCAGGCCCGCAACGCCGGCGCCCTCGCCTACCTCGTCAAGCCGTTCCAGAAGAGCGAGCTCCTCCCGGCGATCGAGATGGCCATCGGCCGTTTCGCCGAGATGAAAGCCCTCGACGAGCAGGTCAAGACGCTCGAGGAGAGCCTCGAGGTCCGCAAGGCCGTGGACCGGGCGAAGGGCATCCTCATGGACGAGCTCGGCTGGAGGGAGCACGACTCCTTCAGCTGGATCCAGCGCACCGCCATGCGCGAGCGGGTCCGGATGATCGACGTCGCCCACAGGATCATCGACGGAACGCTCCGCCCGGACCCGGACGCGACCGCCTGAAACCGAGTCTTCCGCCGCTTTCGTGGGTTGGATCAATCGATCGGAGCGAAGGACCGGTGCACCGTGTCCTCGCTGCGCCCCTGGGCCGCCCACACGACCTTGGCGGCGAGATGGTCACACACCACCGTCGAGTACCGCCTACCTTCTTGATGTGATGAAGGAGCGCAGCGCTGCTCCTGCGTGACGGACTCGGTTGGTGCGACCGGGGCTGGGCGCCGAGCAAGGAGAAGCGTGGTGGCCGCGAACGTCGTGCAGAAGGGGACCTCCTCTCG
>JAJYLA010000198.1 GCA_021788115.1 Actinomycetes bacterium
CACCACCCAGTTGGGCTGGTCGACGACCTCGCTGATCTTCAGATCGACCGCCGTGGAGCACAGCGCGTAGGCCTCGTAGCGATCGAGGCCGTGGCTGCGCTCGAGCTTGTCGATCATGTGGCGGATCGCGTCGCGCGTGGCCCCGAAGAGGTCGGGGCCGATCCCGGTGGTGGCGTAGTAGCCGGCCGCGGCGGCGGCGGGCCGCTCCAAGGGTCGCACGAACTCGTACTCCGGCGTCTTGAGCGCGAAGTCGCGGCGCACGGCAAGACGAAGCGTGACGTCCATGGGCGCCTCGATGGCGTTGCCGCAGACCTCGCCATCGCCCTGGGCCGCATGGGTGTCGCCGAGGCCGAACAGGGCGCCCTCGACCTCCACCGGCAGGTACAGCGTGGTGCCCGCCTGGAGCTGCTTCGAGTCGAGGTTGCCGCCCGTACGCCGGGGCGGGATCACGTCGAGGTTGCCGGGCTCGTCGCGGGCCACGCCGATCACGCCGCAGAACGGCTCGATCGGCACGCTGATGCCCTTGACGAACTTGGCGCGGGTCGTGCCCAGCTCCCAGACGTGAAACCAGGGATCCGGGAACTCGTCGGCGAGCAGCCCGAACCCGGGCATGTTGGCGGTCCAGCCGTAGCCCTTGGGGACGAACTCGAGTAGGTCGATCTGGAGGACGTCGCCCGGGTGTGCGCCCTCGACGAAGACCGGGCCATGGAAGGGGTCGACCTGCGCGAAGTCGATGTTCGCGACGTCCTGGAGGGTGGAGGTGTCGGTGAGCTGACCGCCCGACGAGTCGATCACGTCGAACGTGAGCTCGGCGCCGGAGGGGACAATCAGCGCCGGCGCGGCGGCGCGGTCCCAGCCGATGCGGCGTTGCCCGAGGGTCACGTGGAACGAAGGAACCGTCGGCATCGACCACCTCCTGGACTCCCACCCACTGCACCAGAGAGGGGCTCGCAGCACGGTACCTGCCCACGAGCGGTCCCGCACCTCGAACCACCCATCGTCAGCGCCGCCGCCCCCCGCCGGACGGTGCGACCACTCTACTGCGGGTGACAAGGCCGCTGGGTGGGCTGGGCGCCCGCGGTCCGCGCCGGCTCGCCAGCAGGGGCGTTGTCCAGCCGGATGGCAGCGGAGCGTGTGAGGAGTCGACGATGAACTCGGAGGTTCGAGTCTGTGGTCGGGGCGAGAGGCGTTGCCCCGCGACCACCGATCTTCTGACGATGCGCCTCGCGTGTCCGCCCGATCCGGCATCGGGCGTCGGCCTGAGACGAGGCTATGCGCACGAACCAGCGCATTGTGTCTCGCGCGCCTCGACGCCACACGGCGACCGCCAGCTGGACGACGTCCTCGAGAACGTCATCGCCGAGGTCGTGAAGCGGGGCAGCGCTGGGGTCGGCGAGCCCGTCACTCGCTCGCGTCGACTTCTTCTCCGTCCTCGGCGAGGCGCCTCTGTGATTCGGCTTCCGCCTCGCTGAACGCCGCGACCGCGCGATCGACCAGCGCGTGGATCACCTTGGCCGTGGTAAGTCCCTCGAGGTCGGCCCGATGGGTGAGCAGCACGGCGTCGATCACCCCGAGCGAGAGTGAGGCGTCGATGCCGGGGTCCCCCAGTCCAAGGTTGCTGGGGCCCGCGATGAGGGTCTCGAGGGCATCGGGCACGCCCAGCCGGAAGTAGAGCGCACGGGGGCCGCCGTGCACACCGTGACTCGCCATCGCGTAGTAGGGGTCCTTGGGCTGAGTCGTGATCGACCGTGGCGCACCGAAACGGCAGCCCGGCCGCGGCGCGTGATTCCTGCGGCGGGGAGCCCCGGCTCGACCCGCCCCGTATGGGGGTCCTTCGCGCCCGGTCCCGAGATTCGCTTCAGTCATTGGCTACCTGCTGCCCGCAGGCAGCAGGTAGCGCCGACGACGCGCCGGGCGGCCGCACTGTGCCGTTGGGGGTCAGTATTCGTCCGGCCTGGGCCCCGGTCGACACCGGTCGGGGCCCAGGCCGACGAATAACGGCTCGGAGATGCGAGTCGGGATCCCGGTTCAGTAGCCGATGGTGCCCGTCTCGCTGTAGTAGGAGTTCCCGGTGCCGTCGTCGCCGCCGGTGACGGTGCCTCCGCCGATGGCGTCCGCAAAGCGTCCCGTCCCGCCGGTGTCCCAGAAGATGCCGGTGAACGTGTGCGGTGCGTTCAGGCTGGTCGGGCCGACTTCGCATACGGTGCCGACCTCGTACTGGGTGAGGGTGTCACCGTTGGCCGCGGTGAGCGTGCCCGTGCCGTCCGCCGGCGCGCAGTACCCGCCGCCACCATTGGAGGTGGCGGATCCCCACTGCACGGTCAGCGTGGACACGTATGGCCCGATGCCGAGATGCGAGCTGATCGCGGTGCCGGTCGACTGGACGGTGCAGTCATAAGGCGAAGTGTTCTGGCACCCCGACGTGCTCAGACTGCTCTCGGTCCCGGAGCCCGCGGATTTGAAGGGGCGGTTGCCGGCGCCGGGCTCGAAGTTGTACGTGGTCGTCGCGGTGGCGGTCCCGATGGTGAGCGCGTCCGTCTCACCGGTCATCGCAGACCAGCCGCTGCCCACGTTGACGCCGAAGCCGTACTTGATGGTGGCGTTGGGATACGTGGCGAGGAAGCTCGTCCAGCTGATCGGGCTCGACATCGGCGCGCCCGTCAGGTGGGTGCCCCAGACCTTGCCGGAGAGCACATTCCAGGTCTGCCAAGTGTTCGCAGCGAGCGCCTGCTCGCCGGAGTTCAGATACGGCTCGAAGTTCAGGGTCGAGTAGGTCACCCCGGCGTCGGTGCCGGTTGTGTTGCCAGGGTTGATCTCCATCTGGAGGGTCGGCGCGGTGGTCGTGTTGTCGGTGTAGGTCGAGTACGACAGGGCGGTGATCGCGGAGAGCGGCGTGCCCATGTGGTCGTAGTTGTAGACGCTCCAGTGGTCGCCGGAGCCGATCACCGTCAGCTGGAGGCTACCTAGCCCGAGGGGCGGGGTCCCGGGCCCGAACACCATGCCGACGCTTCCACTACCACCGCTCTGGTTGATCACGACGAACTGCCCGGGGGATGGAGTTCCGGTGACCAAGTCGGTGGAGGTGACGACCACCGTGGTCGAGGTGGACGCCGCGGCCACGGACAACCCGGCGACGCTCACGGCGAGCGCAAGCGGGGCGCCCACGCCGAGGATGACGGCGCTCAGCGCCACGAGTATGGGTCGCTTCATGCGCGGTTCTCCCAGCACGGAACAGAGCAGCGCGGTCCCGCCAGTGGCTCGGTGCGGTCCAGGCGGCCGGGGTACAGCCCGCACGTCCTCGCCGCTGCACAGGCCACGATCTGTACCACCGATGGCGACATCGGATCAAGTGCCAATGAGCATCGCGGTCGCATGTTGGGGTGCGCGCGCGCACCACGGGCGACGCTCAGCACGCTACCCAAGGGGACACCATCCGCTGGAAGCAGGCCCCTGTGGTGCGGTCGGCCGCGGCGACTGTCCGAGCCCGACTCCTCATCGGAGAACCGCGTCACGCAAGCAAGCGTCGCTTGGCCTGCATGAACTCCTCGTCGCTCAGGGAACCCTGCTCGCGCAGGGAGGCCAGACGCTCGATTTCCTCGACCATCCGCCCGCCT
>JAJYLA010000066.1 GCA_021788115.1 Actinomycetes bacterium
CCGCCGGCCCCCCGGCGTCCGCCCCGTATGGACCGGCTCAGTCCGACGCGCCGCCCGCCGGCATGGACTCGTTCGGCCCGACGAGCATGAAACGGGCTCCCATCGGGTCGGCCACCTCGGCGAGCAGCCCGTAGGGGGTGTCCTCGGCGGGGCGGCCGACCGAGCCGCCGAGCCGCTCGACGGCCGCGAGGGCGGCGTCGGTGTCGGGGACGGCGAAGTACACCGTCCAGTGCGAGGGTTCGCCCTCGGACAGGGCGCCCGAGGCGTCCAGGACCCCGGCCAGGTGCTCGTCGCCGTGGTGCACGACGGTGTAGCGCATCTGCATGTCGTCGCTCAGGGCCTGCGTGTCCCAGCGGAAGACGTCGCGGTAGAAGCGGACGGACCCGTCGTGATCCCTCGTGTGCAGCTCGAACCACCCCGGCGTGCCGGCCTCGCCGTAGACCGTGAAGCCGGGGTGGCGTCCCGGCTGCCAGACGCCGACGCGGGCGCCGGCAACGTCGGTGATCACGGCCATCGTCCCGAGGTCACCGACCTGCATCGGGGTCACCACCACCTTGCCCCCGCCGGCGGCGGCGGCGTCGACGGTCCTCGCGGCGTCGTCGGTGGCGAGGTAGACCGACCACACGTCCTCGACGTCAGAGTCGGGCATGATCGGCACGCACCCGGCGACCCGGGTCCCATCCCTCGTGTAGTTGAAGTACCCGCCGAACTCGGGCTCCGGCTCCTCGGCGCTCCACCCGAGCACCTCGCTGTAGAAGGCTCGGGCGCGGTCCGCGTCGGACGTTGCCAGATCCACCCAGCAAGGCGCTCCGATGGGAGCGGTGTCTCGTGTCGGCATGGTGGCCTCTCCTTCCCCGGTTCTGCGTAGCCCGCCACCAGTATCGACGCCGGACCCGCGGGCAAATCATCGGGGACGGAACTTCTTGCGGCGGTCGATCTCGGTGACCAGGCGCTCGGTGACCTGGTCGGGGCTTCCCATGCCGTCCATGCGGGCGAGCAGGCCCCGCTCGTCGAACCAGTCGACGAGCGGGGCGGTCTCGTGGTCGTACAGCTCGAGCCGGCGCCGGATCGCCGCCTCGGTGTCGTCGTCGCGCTGGACCACGTCGCCGCCGCAGACGTCGCAGATGCCCGGCACGCGCGGCGGGTTGTCGGAGACGCTGTAGTTCGCGCCACAGTCGGAGCACACGCGCCGGCTGGCCAGTCGCTCGAGCACCACCCGGGTGTCGATCTCGAGGTCGATGGCGACGTCGAGGCCCTGCGGTACGACGATCTCCATGAGCGCCTCGGCCTGCTGGACGGTGCGGGGGAACCCGTCGAGCACGAAGCCGCGGTGGGTCGTGTCGTCGTGGGTGAGCCGCTCGCGCACGACCCCGATCACCACCTCGTCGGGTACGAGCTCCCCGGCCTCGAGGTACTTCTGGGCGCGCTTGCCGAACTCCGAACCCGAACGCACCGCAGCCCGGAACGTGTCGCCGGTGGACACGTGGGGGACGACGTAGTGACGCGACAGGCGGACGGCCTGGGTGCCCT
Source organism: Actinomycetes bacterium (assembly GCA_021788115.1). Classification (GTDB taxonomy): domain Bacteria; phylum Actinomycetota; class Acidimicrobiia; order Acidimicrobiales; family Palsa-688; genus JAJYLA01. The sequence goes on from JAJYLA010000066.1 coordinate 1,531, forward strand.
TGCCAGCCCCTTGCTTCCCGAGGATCACCAGCCGGGCCCCCGGGTTCACGGCCGCGCTCGCCGATGTACCCGCGGCACTATTTGAGGAAGCCCTCGTAGTTGCGGAGCATCAACTGGCTGTCGACCTGCTTCATCGTCTCGAGCGCAACGCCGACAGCGATGAGGATGGTTGTGCCCGCGAAGGGGTAGTTCTGGATGTTCCAAACGGCCAGCATGATAGAGGGGAGCAGGGCGATCGTCGCCAACCACAGAGCGCCGGGCAGCGTGATCCGGTTGAGGATGCTCTGGAGGTGGCGCTCGGTCGGGGGCCCGGGCCGTATGCCGGGGATGTACCCGCCCTGCTTGCGGATCACGTCCGCCTGCTGGTGGGGGTCGAACTGGATGGCCGCGTAGAAGTAGGCGAAGCCGAGGATCAGGACACCGTACGACAGGATGTACCACATGTCGTTGGGGCGAGCGAGATGGACCGTGATCCACGTCTGCACCTGCCGCCAGAAGCCATGGCTCGGCAGGACGTTGGAGATGAGGTAGGGGAAGTACAGCACCGAGCTGGCGAAGATGATCGGGATGACCCCACCGGTGTTGACCTTCATCGGGATGTAGGTGCTCTGACCGCCGTACATGCGGCGGCCCACCACCCGCTTCGCGAAGGTGACCGGTATTCGCCGCTGGCCCTGCTCGATGAAGACGATGGCGAACAGCAAGGCGATGGACAGGGCGACGATCACCCCGAACTTGAAGTATCCGGCCTCGAGGCGCACCGAGTTGCCGCCGGTGGGCATGGTGGCCACAACGTTCGTGAAGATCAGCACCGACATGCCCTGGCCGACTCCCCGCTGGGTGATCACCTCGCCGAGCCACATGACCACGACGGTTCCGGCGGTCATCGTGAGAACGATGAGCAGCACCCGGGGGATGGTGAACTTGGGGATCAGGTCGACGTTGAGGCTCTGCGTCCCGAAGAAGCCGCCGCCGCCGTTGTGGAACACGTAGGCCAGCCCGGTGGACTGCATGACCGCCAGGGCGATGGTGAGGTAGCGGGTGACCTGGGTGAGCTTCTTCTGGCCGACGGCGCCCTCGTCACGCCACTGCTCGAACTTCGGGATCACGACGATCAGCAGCTGGATGATGATCGAGCTGGTGATGTAGGGCATGATCCCGAGGCCGAACAGCGCCATCTTGGTCAGTCCGCCGCCCGAGAAGAGGTTGAGGAAGCCGAAGACGCCGCCCTTCTGCGATGCCACCTCCAGCGAGTGCACGGCGTTGAAGTCGATCCCCGGGCAGGGGATCGCATCCCCCAGGCGGTATACGGCGATGATGAAGAGGGTGAACAGGACCTTGTTGCGAAGGTCCGGAACCCGGAACATGTTCGCCAGGTTGCTGAGGGTGCTGCGCATGTGTCTGTGACGGCTCTCCTGGGAAGGTGGAACGAAGGCTACCCGGCGGGGTCGGTCCGCTCCCAGTCAGACGGGGGATTTCTCGCCGGGGGGCCGGGAACTGCGGCCCACCGACGGCTTCCTGTCTCCGCGGTCAGCGGTTGCTCAGGGCGTTGCCCTTGACCGGCGGGCGGCCGTGCCCGAAGGGCGGCGGCAGGACCACGGTGCTGCCGCCGGCCGCCTCGATGGCCGCAACCGCCGACCTGGAGAAGGCGTGGGCGGAGACGCTGAGCCGGCGGGTGAGCTCCCCGCGGCCGAGGACCTTGATCAGGCCGTGCTTGTGGGCGAGGCCTGCGGCCCGCAGGCTCTCCGGGTCGACCGTGTCCCCCTCGAAGGCTTCCAGGGCATCCAGGTTGATCACGTTGTACTCGACGCGGAAGGGGTTCTTGAAGCCCTTCAGCTTGGGGATCCGCTGGGTCAGCGGGAGCTGGCCGCCCTCGAAACCCGGCTTGACGTTGTCCCGCGCGCCCTGACCTTTGGTGCCCCGGCCTGCCGTCTTGCCCCGCCGGCCGGCGATGCCGCGGCCGACGCGCTGGCGGTCGCGGGTGGAACCGGGGGTGGGCTTGAGATCGTGGACCTTCATCGGGACTCCTCCGAACCTGTGGTGGCGTCCACCCGCACCAGGTGCGGAACCCGGGCGACCATGCCGCGGATCTCGGGCCGGTCGGGCAGGGTGTTGCTCGTGCCGATGCCGTGCAGCCCGAGGGCACGCAGCGTGCCGCGATGCTTGGGCTTGGTGCCGATCGCGGAGCGCACCTGGGTGACCGTGAGCCGGGCGGCCTCCTCCGCGGCGGCCATCACGCCACCTCGGTGGGGACGAAGGCGCCACGCTGGGTCTCCTGATAGGCGCGCAGGACGGCGGGCGGGATGACCTCCTCGGGAGACTTGCCCCGGAGCCGGGCGATGACGTCGGGCCGCTTGAGCGCGCGCAGGCCGGCGATGGTGGCCCGGGCGACGTTGATGCTGTTGGACGACCCGAGCGACTTGGCCAGGATGTCATGGATGCCGGCCATCTCGAGGATCGCCCGGGCGGCGCCGCCGGCGATGACGCCGGTGCCGGGGGCCGCGGGCTTGAGGAGCACCCGTCCGGCCCCGGACTCGCCGAGCACCGGGTGGGTGATCGTCGAGCCGATGAGGGGGACGGAGAAGAGGTTCTTCTTGGCCTCCTCGATGCCCTTCTGGACGGCGAGCCCGGCTTCCTTGGCCTTGCCGTAGCCGAGCCCGACCGTCCCCTGACCGTCGCCGATGACCATGAGAGCGGCGAAGGAGAAGCGGCGGCCGCCCTTGACGACCTTGGCGACTCGGTTCACCTTGATCGTGCGGTCTTCGAACTGCTGCTCAGCCATCTCGATCAGAACTCCAGTCCGGCCTCGCGGGCCGCGTCGGCAACGGCGGCGATCCGCCCGTGGTACAAGAAGCCGCCCCTGTCGAAGACGACCTGGTTGACGCCGGCAGCCTTGGCACGCTCGGCGAGCAGGCGCCCGACAGTGGCGGCCGCCGCCTTGTTGCCCGTCGAGCCGCTCTCGCGCAGCTCCTTTTCGACCGTCGACGCTGCCGCCAGGGTGCGGCCGGCACGGTCGTCGATCACCTGGGCGGAGATGTGCTTGTTGGAGCGGAATACCGCCAGCCGGGGCCGCTCGGCGGTGCCCGCCACCTTCTTCCGGACCCGGTAGTGACGGCGGGACCGGCCGGTCTGCTTGTCCTTGGTCGATGTGCTCATCGCTCGCTGCCTGCCCGTTCTACTTGGCGGCCTTGCCGGCCTTGCGGATGACCCGCTCGCCGGCGTAGCGGACGCCCTTGCCCTTGTAAGGCTCGGGCTTGCGGATCTTGCGGATGTTGGCGGCCACCTGGCCGACGAGCTCCTTGTCGATTCCTCGCACCGAGATCCGGGTGGGCGCGGGAACCTCGAAGGTTACCCCCTCGGGGGCGTCGACGACGACCGGGTGGCTGAAGCCGAGGGCGAGCTCGATCTGGTTGGAGCCGCGGGCGGTGGCCCGGTAGCCGACGCCGACGATCTCGAGGTCCTTGTTGAAGCCGTTGGTCACCCCGACAACCATGTTGTTGACCAGGGTGCGGGTGAGGCCGTGCAAGGCGCGATTCTGTCGCTCGTCGTTGGGGCGCTCGACCAGCAGGGTCGAATCCTCCCGGCGCACGGTGATCTCTCCGGGGATCTGCCGGGACAGAGTCCCCCGTGGTCCTTTCACCGTCACCTGCCGCTCGGAGAGGGTGACCTCGACGGCGGGCGGGACGGCGATCGGGGCGCGTCCGATTCGGGACATGGCTGCTACTCCCTCACCACACGTAGCACAGGACCTCGCCGCCCACCCGGCGCCGGCGCGCCTCGCGGTCGGTCATGAGACCCTGGCTGGTCGACAGCACGGCCACGCCCAGCCCCCCGAGGACCCTGGGGAGCTTGTCCGCGGCGGTGTAGACCCGCAGGCCGGGCTTGGAGATGCGGCGCACCCCCGAGATCGTCCGGCTGCGGTCCTTCGTGTACTTCATCGTGATCTCGAGGGTCCGCCCCGGCCGCTCCGGGGCCTGGTTGACCTTGAATCCCTCGATGTAGCCCTCCTTGGCGAGCACCCCGGCGAGGGCTTCCTTGAGCTTGGACGAGGGCATCCGCACCGTGTCGTGCATGGCCACGTTGGCGTTGCGGATCCGGGTGAGCATGTCGGCGATCGGGTCGGTCATCGTCATGGGGCGACCTCCTACCAACTCGCCTTCGTCACGCCGGGGACCTCGCCGGCGTGGACCAGCTCCCGCAGGCAGATGCGGCACAGCCCGAACTTGCGGAACACCGAGTGCGGTCGCCCGCAGCGCCGGCAGCGGGAGTACGCCCGCACCTTGAACTTCGGCTTGCGCTGCGCCTTGATGATGAGCGCCTTCTTGGCCATGGCTGTCTAGCTGCCTTCCTTGCGGAACGGGAAGCCGAACGCGTCGAGCAGCGCCCTGCCCTCGGCGTCGCTGCGTCCGGTCGTGACGATGGTGATGTTCATGCCGCGGGTGGCGTCGACCTTGTCGTAGTCGATCTCGGGGAAGATCAGCTGCTCGGTGACGCCGAAGGTGTAGTTGCCGCGCCCGTCGAAACCCTTGGGGGGCAGGCCCCGGAAGTCGCGGATGCGGGGGATCGCGAGGCTCACCAGCCGGTCGAAGAACTCCCACATGCGGTCGCCGCGCAGGGTGACCTTGGCGCCGATGGCGTTGCCCGCGCGGAGCTTGAAACCGGCGATCGATTTGGTGGCCCGCGTGACGAGCGGCTTCTGGCCGGTGATGGCGGTGAGGTCGCGCACGGCACCCTCGAGCAGGGACGGCTGCTGGGTGGCACGGCCCACGCCCATGTTGACGACGATCTTCTCCATGCGGGGGACCATCATCGGGTTCGGCAGGCCGAGCACCTCCTGCAGGCGGGCGCGGACCTCGCGGTCGTAGTGGACCTTCAGGCGGGGTCGCTCGACGGTGCCGGCGGTCGCCGCCGCGGGGCTCATCACAGCTCCCGTCCGCAGCGCCGGCACACCCGTACCCTCTCGCCGTTGTCCTTGACCTCGTAACCGACCCGGACAGGGCCGTCCTTGGGGCACACGATGGCGACGGAGGAGGCGCTCATCGGCATGTCCTTGTCGATGATCCCGCCCCGCACACGCACCTTCGTCTGGCGCTGGTGCTTCTTGGCGACGTTGATGCCCTCGACGATCACCCGGTCGGACTTGGGCAGGACTCGCATGACCGTGCCCCGCTTGTGCCGGTGGGACCCCGAGAGGACCTCCACCTGATCGCCCTTCTTCAATCGCATGGCTTAGAGCACCTCCGGAGCGAGCGAGATGATGCGCATGAAGCGCTTGTCTCGCAGCTCGCGCCCGACGGGGCCGAAGATGCGTGTCCCGCGGGGCTGCTGCTGGTCGTTGATGAGGACGGCGGCGTTCTCGTCGAAGCGGATGTAGCTGCCGTCGGGGCGGCGCTTCTCCTTCTTGGTGCGCACCACGACGCACTTGACCACGTCGCCCTTCTTGACGCTGGCGCCGGGGATGGCGTCTTTGACCGCGGCGACGAAGACGTCGCCGATCGACGCGTAGCGGCGCTTGGAGCCGCCGAGCACCTTGATGCAGAGCACTTCCTTGGCTCCCGAATTGTCGGCGACGCGGAGCCGGCTCTCCTGCTGGATCATGATCTCTCCCGGCTCACTTGGCCCGCTCGAGGACCTCGACGACCCGCCACCTCTTGAGCTTGGACAGCGGGCGCGTTTCCGCCACGCGCACCCGGTCGCCGACGCGGAGGTCGTTGCCCTCGTCGTGGGCGTACAGCCGCTTGGTGCGCTGCACGGTTTTCACGTACCGCGGATGGCGTACCCGGTCGACGACCCCGACGACCGCTGTCTTGTCCATGGACACCGACAGCACCAGGCCCTCGCGGACCTTGCGGCGGTTGAGGCGGGCGCCGGCGGCACTCTCGGAGGCACCCTCGGCAGCGCCCCCGGCGCCGGCTGCGGGAGTCCCGGCCGCGCGAGCAGCGGGAGCTCCGGGCGTGCCGGCCTCCTCGGGCGTGCCGGCCTCCTCGGGCGTGCCGGCCTCCTCGGCGGCGCGGGCAGCGGCCTCGTCGGTGCCGGCTGTCTCCGCGGCGCCCTCGCCCGGCGCCGGTTCGTTGGTCTCGTCGGGCATCACTTGGTCACCTTCGTGCTGGGGGCGGATGTCTCGCCGGTGGCGGCCTCCGCAGCGGCGATCTCGCGGTCACGCAGGATCGTGGCGAGGCGGGCGACGTCTTTGCGCACCTGGCCGAGGCGCGCCGAGTTGTCCTGCTTGCCGGTCACGATCTGGAAGCGCAGGTTGAACAGCTCGTGCTTGGTCTCGACGAGCTTCTGGGAGAGCTCCTCGTCGGTGAGCTCACGCAGCTCCGAGGGTTTGGTCACTGGACCTCGACCTCCTCCTGGTGGGCGCGGGCGACGACGCGGGCCTTGATCGGGAGCTTCTGGATGGCCCGCTCCAGGGCGGCCCGCCCGAGGGCCTCGCCGACGCCGCCGAGCTCGAACATGATCCGCCCGGGCTTGACGACCGCCACCCAGAACTCCGGGTTGCCCTTTCCCGAGCCCATTCGGGTCTCGGCCGGCTTGGCCGTGACGGGCTTGTCGGGGAACACCCGGATCCACACCTTGCCGCCACGGCGGACGTGGCGGGTCATGGCGATGCGGGCCGCCTCGATCTGGCGGGCGGTGATCCAGCCCGGCTCCAGGGCCTGGATCCCGTACTCGCCGAAGGTGACGGTGGTGCCGCCCTTCGCCTGACCGGTGAGACGACCTCGCTGGACCTTGCGGTGCTTGACCTTGCGTGGCATCAACATGGTCGATCACGAATCCTTGGGAAAATGGGGGGCTTCGTGGTGGTCGCCGCGGGTGCGACGCTCGATGTCCTCTTCCTCTGCGAGGAGGCGCTCGAGCTCGGGGTCGACAGCGACGATGGGCCTCTCTTCCTCCGCCGGCTCTCCCTCGGCCGGGGCGGGAGCCGGGGCCGCGGGGCCCTGGCCCGGCGCGCCGAGGTCCGGCCGGCGGCGGCCACCGCCGGCGGAGATGACGCGGCGCGGCCGGGTCTGGCCGGACGTCTCGCCGACCGCCATCGCCGCCTCCCGGCTGATCTTCTCCTCGGCGGAGACGCGGTAAGGGAGGATGTTGCCCTTGTAGATCCACACCTTGACGCCGATGCGCCCGTAGGTGGTCCGGGCTTCCCGGAAGCCGTAGTCGATGTCGGCCCGCAGGGTGTGCAGGGGCACCCGGCCCTCCCGGTAGAACTCACGGCGGGACATCTCCGAACCGCCGAGGCGGCCGGCGCACTGGACGCGGATGCCGAGCGCCCCGGCCTTCTGCACGGTCTGGACGGTGCGCTTCATCGCCCGCCGGAAGCTCACGCGCCCCGCCAGCTGGTCGGCGATGCCCTGCGCCATGAGGGCGGCGTCGAGCTCGGGCTGCTTGATCTCCTGGATGTTGAGCTGCACGCGGGGGTTCTTGGTGATCTCGGCGAGCTTGGTTCGCAGGCGGTCGGCCTCGGCGCCGCGGCGACCGATGACGATGCCCGGCCGGGCGGTGTGCACGTCGATGCGCAGGCGGTCTCGGGTGCGCTCGATCTCGATGCGGCTCACCGCGGCCCGCTCGAGCTCCCGCATCAGGTAGTCGCGGATCTTCCAGTCCTCGATCAGATAGTCCTGGTACTCCCGGTCGCTGAACCAACGGGACTTCCAATCGGTGGTGACACCCAAGCGGAACCCGTACGGGTTGACCTTCTGGCCCATCTACTCCTCCTTCCCGTCGTCGTTGGGCTCCGCTTCTTCAGCCGTCTCTCCGTCGGGCTGGGGGGCTTCGGCTTCGCCGGCCTCCGCCTCGCCCGTCTCGCCGGACTCGGTCCCCTCGCCCTCGAGGGCTTCGACCTCTGCTCCCTCCGGCTCGGCCGCCTCCGGCTCGGCCGCCTCCGGCTCGGCCGCCTCCGGCTCGGCCGCCGCCGGCTCGGCCGCCTCCGGCTCGGCCGCCTCCGCCTCGGTGGCCTCCGGCTCGGCCGCCTCCGCCTCGGTGGCCTCCGCCTCGGTGGCCTCCGCCTCGGTGGCCTCCGGCTCGGCCGCCTCCGGCTCGGTGGCCTCCGCCTCGGTGGCCTCCGCCTCGGTGGCCTCCGCCTGGGCCGCCGGCGTCTCCGCTGCTGCCTCCTCCGCTCCGGCCTCCTCCGCGCCTTCCTCCGACGGGGGGCCGCCGTGGCGGCGCTCGGCGCGCGAACGCTGGTCCCCGGCGGAACGCCGGGCGCCGGCGACGCGTCGGGCGCGCTGGGCGAGCTGCTCAGCGCGCCGCTTCGCAACGATGCGCTGCAGCTCGTCGTGGGGCAGCCGGCTCACGATGACGGTGATGTGACTGGCGCGCTTGCGGATGCGCGTGGCGCGGCCGCGTGCACGGGGGCGCCACCGCTTCGTGGTCGTGGCCTCGTCGGCGAAGCAGGCCGACACGTAGAGCTCTTCGGGGTCGAGCTCGTCGTTGTTCTCCGCGTTGGCGATGGCGGAGTGCAGGACCTTACCCACGACGATCGCGGCGTCACGATCCGAGAAGCGGAGGATGTCCTCCGCCTCGCGCACCGGCCTGCCGCGCACCAGGTCCAGGACCTCGCGAACCTTGAACGCCGACATCCGCGCGTGTCGGAGGACGGCGCGGGTGCCTTCGCGCTCGTTGGTCTTCACGCCCGGCATCAACGCCTCCCCTGGCGCTCTTGTCCGGCGTGATAGCGGAAGGTCCGGGTGGGCGCGAACTCACCGAGCTTGTGGCCAACCATGGACTCGGTGATGTACACCGGCACGTGCTTGCGGCCGTCGTGGACCGCGACGGTGTGGCCGACCATGTCGGGGATGATCGTCGACCGCCGCGACCAGGTCTTGATGACCCGCTTCTCGTTGCGGGAGTTGAGGTCGTCCACCTTCTTCAGGAGGTGGTCGTCGACGAAGGGGCCCTTCTTCAGGCTGCGGGGCATGCTCTGCTACCTCCGGACGCCGCGGGTGCGCCGGCGGCGGACGATGAGCTTCTCGGACGTTTTGGTGCGGTCGCGGGTCCGGCCCTCGGGCTTGCCCCACGGCGAGACCGGATGGCGGCCACCGGACGACTTGCCCTCGCCGCCGCCCAGCGGATGATCCACGGGGTTCATCGCCACGCCGCGGGTCTGCGGGCGGACGCCCTTCCAGCGGTTGCGTCCCGCCTTGCCGATGCTGACGAGCTCCGCCTCCGGGTTGCCCACCTCGCCGATCGTGGCGCGGCAGTCGATGGGGACCCGGCGCATCTCTGTCGAGGGGAGCCGCAGGGTGGCGTAGTCGCCCTCCTTGGCGACGAGTTGCACGCTGCTGCCCGCACCCCGGGCGATCTTGCCGCCACCGCCCGGGCGCAGCTCCACGTTGTGCAGCACGGAGCCGACCGGGATGTAGCGCATCGGCATGGCGTTGCCCGGGCGGATGTCGGCGCCCTGGCCGGACTGCAGGACGTCACCCACCGCGACGCGGTTGGGGGCGAGGATGTAGCGCTTCTCCCCGTCGTGGTAGTGCAGCAGGGCGATGCGGGCGTTGCGGTTGGGGTCGTACTCGATGGCGGCCACGGTCGCGGGGACGCCGTCCTTGGTCCGCCGGAAGTCGACGATCCGGTACTGCTGCTTGTGGCCACCGCCACGGTGGCGTGCCGTCTTGCGGCCGTAGGCATTGCGGCCGCCGGTGCCCGGCTTGGGCGCCAGGAGGCTCTTCTCCGGCGTGCTCTTCGTGATGTCGCCGAAGTCGGACCCCGTCTGGAAACGGCGCCCGGCGCTGGTCGGGTTGCGCTTGCGAAGGGCCATCTCAGCTCCCCTCGAAGATCGGGATGGACTGGCCGGTGGCGAGTGTCACGATCGCCCGCTTGGTATCGGGGCGCTTGTTGAACGTCGCCTTCTTGCGGTTGCGCTTCCGCTTGCCCCGGCGGTTGAGGGTGTTGACGCTGACCACGTTGACTCCGAAGATCTCTTCGACGGCGTGGCGGATCTCCACCTTGTTGGCGCCGGGGGCGACGACGAAGGTGTACACGCGCTTGTCGAGCAGGGCATAGGACTTCTCCGACACCACCGGGCGCACGATCACGTCTCGGGGATCACTCATCGCCGTCCTCCTCCTCGACCGCCCCCGCCTCGTCCTCGGTGGCAGCCACCGCCTCGTCCTCGGTGGCAGCCACCGGCTCCTCGGCCGCTCCGGGGGCCGCCGCCGGCTCGTCCTCGGGCGCCGCCGCCGCCTCCTCGGCCGCTCCGGGGGCCGCCTCCTCGACGGTGGAGTCCCCAGGGAGGGTCTCGCGGGTGAAGACGATCCAGTCGTTGCAGAGGATGTCGTAGGCGTTGAGCTCGCCGGCGAGGATCAGCTGGACCTCCGGGAGGTTGCGAAAAGACTTGTAGGCCCCCTCGTCGGTCCTCGCCAGGACGATCAGGACCTTGCCGTCCACGGTGAGCGAGGAGAGCGCTTCCACCGCCGCCCGGGTGCTCGGCGTGCCCCACGGCCAGCTGTCGACGACCACCACCTTGCCGGCGGCGGCCCGGTCCGACAGGGCGGAGCGCAGCGCCAGCTGGATCATCTTGCGGGGGGTGCGCTGGCGGTAGCTGCGGGGCTTGGGTCCGAGGGCGATCCCGCCCCCGGTGAACTGCGGCGCCCGCTCGGACCCCTGGCGGGCCCTCCCGGTGCCCTTCTGCTTGAACGGCTTCTTGCCGCCGCCGGACACCTCCGCACGGGTCTTGGTGCTCTGGGTCCCCGCCCGGGCGGCCGCCAGCTGGGCGGTGACCACCTGGTGAAGGACCGGCACGTTGGGCTGCACGCCGAAGACCGCCTCGTCGAGGGTCACCGACCCCGTCGAGGCACCGGCGGCGTCGCGCAGGTCGACGGTGAGGGGCATCACTTGACTCCCTTGACGGCGTCGCGGATGAGGACCATGCCACCCCGCGGGCCGGGAACGGCACCCTTCAGGAGCAGCAGATTTCGCTCGGCGTCAGCCTGGACGACCTCGAGGTTGAGCGTGGTGACCCGCGCGGCGCCGAGCTGGCCGGCCATCCGGGTGCCCTTGAACACACGCGCCGGCGTGGCGCACGCCCCGACCGAACCGGGAGCCCGGTGGTGCTTGTGGTTGCCGTGGGAAGCTCCCTGGCCGGCGAAGTTGTGGCGCTTCATGCCGCCGGCGAAGCCCTTGCCCTTGCTGACGGCTGTGACGTCGACCTTGTCACCGGCGGAGAGCACCCCGACGGTCAACTCCTGGCCGACGGAGTACTCGCTGGTATCGGCGACACGGAGCTCGACGAGGGCCCGGCCAGGGTCGACCCCGTCGCCGGCTGCGGCGTAGTGGCCGGCCTCGGGCTTGGTGAGCCGGCTGGCCTTACGCATCCCGTAGGTCACCTGGAGCGCCGAGTAGCCGTCCCGATCGGGAGTCTTGAGCTGCACGACGCGCACCGGCGTGACCCGGACGACGGTCACCGCGACGGCGCGGTTGTCCCCGTCCCAGACCTGGGTCATGCCGACTTTCTCGCCGACTATCGCTTTGGATGGCACAGCTGGCTCTTTCTCGTAAGGGCTCGTGGCGGAGGTGGACCGCCCTCCCGGATGGGAGGACCGGCCGCCTCACACGCGGACGCTCCGCCCGGTGTAACCCGAGCGGAGCGCTCGATAGGTTCTCGCCGCGGGGTCTCCTTGGGGGGCCCTCAACGAGGACACACCGTCCGGACACCCGCGGACGTCGGTTCTGCGACGGGGAACCAGTATAGCCGCACCGGCCGCCCCGCCCGCCACCCGCCCTCCACGGCCGAGGCGTGGTCCCGGATCGGCCAGACTTGGGCCCGTGACTCAGCCCGTAGCCCCCCCGCCGGTAGTCGTCGACGGCCGGCGAGTCGTCCCCCCCGACGTGGAGCGGATCGACGCCGCACTCCGCTTCGACCTCGACACACGGGAAGCGGTCGCCAAAGCCACGGTCCACTTCACCGCCGGCGGCCAGGACGGCCACCCAGCCCTCGACCTGCGCCAGCCGGTCGAGTGGCTGCGGCTCGACGGAACATCCCTCGACCCCTCCGCCCTCCCCTCACGGGACCTCGGCGCCGAGCCCGGTGCCGAGATGCGCGTCCTCGACGTGAGCCTCGAGGCGGGCAGCCCCCACCGGCTCGAGATCGGCTACCGGCTCGAGAAGCCGACGGCGGCGGGAGCCGAGGACATCGGCTGGCAGGACGAGGGCGTCCGCTTCGACCTGTGGATGTCCGATCTGCGGCCGGGCCGCTACCTCGAGATGTGGGTGCCGGCCCCCCTTGTTCACGACCGGTTCGCCCTCAGCCTCGCAGTGGAGCTTCTGGGAAAAGGCCGGCCACACACCTTGATCGCCAACACCGGGGGCGTGGACGCTGCGCGCGGCGGCAAGAAGTGGTCGCTGCGCTACCCCGCCCACTTCACTTCCCTTTCCCCGATGCTGATCCTCGCCCCGAGCGACCAGATCGAGGTACGACGCAGCGCGGTCGTGATCCCCGACCGTGAACGCTCCCTAGGAGTGGTGTGTGCCCGCTCCACGGACATCGACGTCGACCTGGAGGCATGCGCCGCTGACCTGCGGGCATGGCTCGTCTACCTCAGCAGCCGGTACGGCCCCTGGACGCACGGTGACACGTTCTGGGCGTTGTTGTGGGCTCCCGAGCGGGGCATGGAGTACGACGGGGCGACCACCTCATCGGTGAAGGCCCTGGAGCACGAGGTGTTCCACAGCTGGTTCGGGCGGGGCGTCAAGCCTGCGCGGGCCGCGGACGGCTGGATCGACGAAGCCTGGACCACCTGGGCCACGTCGACACGGAGCTCGGACCGCCTCGGCCGCTTCGAGACCGTCGAACTCGGCCTCGACGAACCCCCCGTGGAGCTGTACCCCCCCAGCGCCTGGTCCCGACACACCCCGCTCGCCGCCTACACCGAGGGGGCCCGCCTCTTCGCCGGGCTCGCCGCCCTCCTCGGCGGCCCCGAGCGCCTCCGGGCGGCGATGGCCGACTGGTACCGGGTGAACCTCGGCGGCTTCGTCACCACCAACGGCCTTGCCGCCCACCTCGCCGCTTGGTCGGGCATCGACATCGGGCCCTGGTGGGCCCGCTACGTGCACGGCCGGGGCTGACGAGGACGGCGGGGTGGAGCCGGCGAGCCTGTGCTCGGGCGGCCTCGACTCCGGCGTCGGCCGCCGGCGCTCCCGGGATCGGCCGGTGAGCCCACCGGCTCCCCCGCTCTTCCCATACCGATTTTGTTGTCAAAGTGCAGTGGATGCCGGAGCACCTGCCGCGGTCAGGCGGCGGGTGGCGGTGCCTGCGCCGGCGCCGGCACCGGCGGGTTGTGCGCCCTATGGCCGGCTGGGTGGCTGTCGGCGCGGGGGCTGGGGTTGCTGGGGCCGGGGTTGCGGGGTCCGGCCCCCCCGCGGCCGGGTGGGCCCACCGCGCCGGGGCGGCTGCCGGGGTGGTGGCGGGGGTCGTCGGGGGAGACGAACGGTCTCTTGCCGGTCCCGGCCACAAGCGACCATCCCTCGCGGGTCTTGAGGCCGTGGTGGTGCGAGCAGAGCAGGTCCAAAAGGTCCAGCACGGTCACATGGGTGTGCGCCCAGTCCTCGCGGTGGTCGCGCTCGAGGCGCGCCCGGGCCGCGCAGCCTTGCGCCGCGCAGGTCGGGTAGAGCCACTCCAGCGCGGACTGCTGATGGGCGGTGGGCTGGCGGCCCAGGTGGGCGACACCGACGACCTTCTTGGCGCGGGTCAGGATCGCCGCCACGAACGGGTCGCCGCGCTCGATGAGCTCCTCGACCACCGACACCGCAACGGGGCCGTAGCCGACCAGCTCGCAGGTCTCCCCCGGCGCCACCACACCGCGCAGCAGGCTGTCGTAGTCGACGCGCACCAGCAGCTTCACCGGCGCCCCCCGCCGGCGGCGACGCCCACCCCCCGCCGGCAGGTCCGGCGAAAGCGGCTCCGGAGGCGGCGGGTCCGGCGGGGGGTCGCCACACGGGGCGGGGGGGCCGGCCGGCGGGTCGAACACGCTGATACGCCCGGCGGCGGCCCCCCCGGCGCGGTGTTGCTCACCGGCGCGGTTTTGCTCGCCGGGGGGGCGGGCGGGGTCGGGGTCACAGCCGACAGCGGGCCCTTCGCCGGCGCCGCCGCCGTGCCGGGGGGCGGGAGCGTCGTGGGGGCTGGTGGCGTCGACGGCCAGGTCGACGAGGGCGTCAAAGGCGTACGCCTCGGGTGGCTCGCGGCGGCCCTGGGCGCGCGCCTCGGCGAAGCGGGCATCGGCGAGCGGGCCGACAGCAGCCATGATCTGCGCGCCGTCTTCGGGATTACCGCGGCCCTGCAGATGCCACACGCCCTCGGTGTCGCTCCACGCCCGCAGCCCACGCCGGGCGCGGATCTCCCGCCGGCGGGCCTCGGGATCCGCGGTGGCGGCCGCCTTGACCCGGCCCACCTCGTCGCGCAGCTCCGCCAGCGAACACCGCCCCGCCATGTCGATCAGGCGGGGCGCGCAGCCCGCCTCGCAGTCCACAGCGTCGGCGATCAGCGAACTTTGCGCGGCCGACAGGCCGCCCGAACGCGCCGCTCTGTCGAGCACCGGGTGCGCCTCGAGACGCCGGCCGGTCTCCAACGCGTCGCGCGCCGCCCCCATAGACATACCCGCCTGGCGTGCGAGCGCCTCGGTGGGGGAACGGTAGCCGGCCCTGCGCCACTCGGGTCCCTGCGCCGCCCGGGCCGCCGCGAGAGACTTCAGCGTCGCCGCGATGTGCTCGATCGACGCCGCCTCCGCCGCAACCGCCGAGGCGTCCCCGCTGGAGAGCAACGCCGCGTCGAAACGCCGCGCATAACCCGCCAAAGCCTCACGGAAATCTCGAAGCACTTCGCACACGACGGCCAACCCCGATCACAAACACACATCCACACAGACCAAGGCCAGCCCCACGCCGGCGATACCACGCCCCCACACCCGCACGGGAACGTATGTTCGTATCCTACGCCCCGCCGGCGGCCCTGTCAAGCGCCACAGACAGACTTTTTTGAGTCTTCTGGCTCTCCGGGCAGGCCCTGAAAGCAGTCGCGGGCCTGCCGCTTTAAGTGCGCGGCACGGGCGTGATCCGCGCAGCCTGGTGACAAGTGCCCCCCGCTTGCGGGGGGGGTGTGCGGCAGCGGGGGGGTCCTTGGGGCGCCCGGGTGAAGCCCGCCGCGGGCGCTGACAGCGCTAGGCGACGAGGCGGTAGTCCGACGCCGCCTGCCCAAGAAGGCTCGCACCGTTTGGAAGGGGCTGCTGAGGAAATTTCCCTGTCGTTGACGCCGACGAGGTGCGCCACGACCTGCGCGTCGCCTACATCTGGTCCTTCGAAGAAGCCGCCTCGATCAAAGACGCCCGACAGCGGTCCCTGCATAGAACCGAAGAGGCCTTCTCCCGGGTCGCCAACGGGCTGGGCGGCCGCTACTAAGGGTCCCCCGCATGATTAGTCGCGCGGGGTAGAGTGATGGTGTGGAGGTCACGCCGGAGGCGCTCGCGCGGTTCTTCGAGGTGATGTCTCCGCTGTTGGATGAGCGTCGGCGGCGGATCCTGCTGGGGGCGTCGGCGGAGATGCTGGGGCGGGGCGGCCAGGCCCGGGTGACTAGGTGTCGGGGGCGAGCCGTTCCACGGTGATCGCCGGGATGAAGGAGGTCAAGACCGGGGTGGGGCCTTCGGGGCGGGTTCGCGCCATAGGCGCGGGTTCGCGCCATAGGGGCGGGTTCGCGCTATAGGTGCGGGACTGAAGCGACTGGCCGACACCCAGCGGGGTCTGATCGAGGCGCTGGATGAGCTGGTGAACCCCGAGACCCGAGGGAATCCGATGTCGCTTCTGCGTTGGACCTCCAAGTCGGTGGCCGAGTTGACCAAGGACCTGCTCCGTCAGGGCTATCGGGCGTCGGAGGACACGGTGGGCCGGCTGCTCAAACAGATGGGGTGTTCGCTGCAGGGCCCGGCAGAGGTTAAAGAGGGGACTTCCCGTCCTGATCGTGATGGCCGGTTCCGCTACCTGCACGGCCAGGCTCAGACCTTCGTGGCGGCCGGCCAGCCGGTGATCAGTGTTGACACCAAGAAGCAAGAAGAAGGAGATGGTCGGCGAATACGACAACGGCGGGGTCGACTACCAGCCCGAAGGGCAACCCGAGCGGGTGCTGGTGCACGACTTCGCCGACCCCGAACTGGGGCGGGCCAATCCCGTATGGGATTTTCGATGAGACCCACAACGAAGGGTGGGTCAGCGTGGGCGATACCGCGGACACCGCCGAGTTCGCGGTCGACTCGATCCGGTCGTGGTGGCACAACATGGGCCGGGCCCGCTTCCCCGAGGCCACCGAGCTTTTGATCACCGCGGATGCCGGCGGATCGAACGGATACCGGGTCCGGGCCTGGAAAGCACACCTGGCCCGCCTGGCCGCCGAGACCGGCCTGGAGATCACCGTGTGCCACTAC
>JAJYLA010000067.1 GCA_021788115.1 Actinomycetes bacterium
GCCCCTTGACCGCCCTCGCCCTCAACGCGCCCGGTCATAAACCCCCCGGCCCTCCGGGCCGCAACCGAGCCGGACAAAAACCCGTCCGGCGCTCTTGACACCAGGCGCTCCTTCAGAGATGACACGCTCGGGAGTCCAGAACCTCCCGGAACAGGGCCGTTACGGCTTCACCCGCCCTGGAGCCAGTGTCCACGATCACAGCACGGACGTGCCAACGGTCAAGGAACGCCGGCGTCTCGATCCCTACCGCCCGATTGCTGGGGACGCTTCTTCCCAACTGCCTTTCGGGCCACCACGCCGCCAGGCGACCGCTCCTTGTTTCGATCTCTCCGGTCACGCGTACCGCGCCCGGCTTCCTCTCGACGGCGTTCGCCGACGACAATTCACATCGGGGGACGATAGAAGCTGTCTCCGTACCCTCTATAGGCCGGTAGACCCATGGCCACCGCCCGAAAGAGCCGCCGAATCAGGAACGCCAGGTTCCGGCCTTCTCCGCCGTGTTGCTAGGCTTCCCGGCGGCCGTGGGGGCACACCGCTGCGGCGCGAGGCTGGATGGAGGATTCTTGGTCCGTTCCTGGTCGCCGGGGCGCTGGCTTCTGGGCATCGCTGGAGTGGCCGTGGCCCTTGTGGCGTTCGGCGGCGTGGCCCTCGGCCTGGGCTCGGGACCGGAACGGGTTACCCGCACGGCTGCCAGCCAGCACGATGCGACCCTGTACTTCACCACCTACCACCCCCCCGGCGTCGACGAGGTCTCCTACCGCTACGCAGGCGGGCGGCTCACACTCGGCACCCCGCGGGTGGTGGCCCATCCCCCCGGGGCTGACGGCATCCTCTTCGGCCCCGACGGCAACCTGCTGGTCGGCGGGCAGGGCACCGGCAAGGTCTTCAGCATCTCGCCGTCCTCTGGCGCCGTCAGAGGGCTTCCGACGGGCGTCCCCGTCTCTTACCACCTCGCTCTCGACCCGACCGACGCGCACCTCTACACGGCGGCGGCTCCTGGTCCGCTATCGGAGGTACCCCTCAAGCCTCCTGGTCCCGGACACCCGGTGCCCCTGCGCGGCTCCGATACCCGGGTGACGGCCCTGGCGTTTGCGCCTGGCGGCGTGATCCTGTATACGGCTTCCAGCCCCGCTGGAGTCGGCAACATCGGCCTGCTCAACCTGGCGAACGATACGACCCACCGGCTCCTCACCGATGTTCCCGGAGCCCACGGGGCGATCTACGACCCGTTCTCCCACTCCTTCATGGTGGTGGGCAGCGACGTGGCGCTGCAGCTACCCGTCTCCGACCCGGGCCACATCGCGTCCGAGCTCACGGTCCCCCACATGCAGTTCGATCAGCTGGCGGTGACCGGTACCGGGCAGGCGTTCCTCGCCAGCAACACCGGCTCGATGGTCCTGGTCGACTATTCCGGAACCGGTCGCATCGGCGCTGTCGCCGACCGCGTGATCATCACCCCCTTGGCCGCCAATCTGGACGACGTGGCTCCCCTGGTCGGCCTCGGCGCCCGGCCGGTCGTCACTGCGGCGCACACGTGGCGGGTGGCCGGGGCCTCCTCCTTCGCGGCGGCGGCTCTGGTCGTCCTCGCCGCGGCCGGACGCCAGGTCGGGCGGTACCGCCGGTCCCGCCCAGCCATAAGCCGCCTCCCCCGCTGGGACCGCCGGCGACGTTCGTCCGGACACTGAGTTACTCCGCCCCGCTCGCCGGCGGGTGAGGCTTCGCTGGCTGATGCTCCTATCGCTGTCAAGCGTCAAGCCGGGGCTTGGTGGAGGTCGAGCCAGAGGCTGTATCGGGTGGCGAGGTCAACGTCGTGTTTGAGGCCGCGTTCTAGCTCGGAGATGCGGGTGGGCCAGCTGCTGATGGCCTCGGCGACGACCCGTAGGGGGATACCGGCTTGCTGTCGCCGCTGGCGGAGGGCGGCGCCCGCCGGGATGATTGGCGGGTTGGTGAGCAGCCGGTAGATCTCTCTAGCGATGTAGCGCTTGAGGCAGCGGATGATCTCTTTGTCGCTGCGTCCCTCGGCTCGGCGCCGTTGGGCGTAGGCCTGGGTGGTTTTGTCGTGGCTGAGACGGACCATGACGATGCGCCACAGGGCGTGATTGGCTTCACGGTTGCCACCCCGGTTGAGCCGGTGGCGGACGGTGCGCCCGGAGGAGGCTTCGACGGGGCTGGCGCCGCAGAGGGCGGCGAATGAGGCCTCGGAGCGCATCCGTTCGGGGTTGTCCCCGGCTGCCACGACCAGGGCCGAGGCGGTGTCAGGTCCGACACCTCGAGCTGACAGCAGCGCCGGGTTGGCCTGGGCGCACGGCTGGCCGATGGCACCGTCGAGCTCGTCGATCTCGGCACTGAGATCGACATGACGCCGGGCCAGGCAGCGCAGCGAGCGGCGGGTCGCCTCCGCGGGCTCGGCGGGCGTTCCAGGTCGGAATCGGGCGCATACAGCCACACGCTGGTCTGTCTCGAGATGGCTCACACGGGCCCGCAACTCATCCGGAGCGGTCACGATCAGGTCCCGAATCTGATTGGCGGCCTGGGTCCGGGCCTTCATGGCCGAACGGCGGGCCACCCGCAGAGCTCGCAGCGCCTCCGCAGCCCCATCCGCGGTCTTGGGCAACCCGTCGGCTTCCCCGTTGAGCGCGGCCCGAGCGGCCGCCTCGGCGTCGGTCGGGTCCGACTTGCCCCGACGGCGTCGGGTTTGGCGGTTCGGGCGGTTCAGCTCCACCACCGCCACCCCCTCGCCGGCCATGTAGCGGGCCAGGCCGGCCCATAAGAGCCAGTCCCTTCCACGCCCACCTTGACCAGGCGGCCATGTCGTCGCATCCATCGCAGCAAACTGCCCGTAGCCCGCGGCTGTCGCAGGGAACGCCTCGGTCCCCAAGATTCGCCCCGCCGTGTCAACCACCGCGGCCATGTGCTGGTCGCGATGGGTGTCCACCCCGCCCGTGACTTCCCGATCCTGATCCTGCATGCTGGTGTTGCCATCCCTTTCGATCGACTGGTGGTGGCACCACCGGCCGGGACGGCGGACAGGACTCTTACGGTGCTGGCCAAGGCTCCTATCAGGTCACGTCCGACCCGACCGGTCGGTGCGTCCCCGGACGGGCAAACCCGGCCGACAGATCAGTCTCAAGGCACCAAGCCAGTCACACCCAGAGTCAGACCAGGCGCCCGTCCGAGGACCAGCCCACCATAAGAGTCACACCCCTGCCTTATCCTCACTCCCGAACGTCTGTTTGCGTGACGATGTTGGAGGCGGAGGCGGAGACATGCAGGCAACCTCGGCCGTCGACCAGGGGGACTGGCTGGCGGAGCACCGCTGGGAGATGGACCGCGGCGAGTCGTCGTGGCTGATGGCCCTCGCCGCCTTCGACCACTTCCAGGGCTGGGCCGTCGACGGCCAGCTGTCGTGCGCGGAGTGGCTGATGTGGCGCACCCAGATGGCTCGGGCCACCGCGTACGAGAAGCTGCGCATCGCTCGCCAGCTCCGCGCGCGGCCCACCATCGCGGACGCGTTCGCCGCCGGCCGCCTGTCGTACTCGGCGGTGCGAGCGATCACGCGCATCGAGGATCCCGATCCCGCTGTCGACGAGTCCCTGGTCGTTCTGGCGGAGGCCGGCAGCGTGGCCGACGTCGAGCGCATGGTGCGCTACTACCAGCTGCACGCCGACCAGCACCGGCCGCCGTCCGATCCTGCCGGCCGGCGGGGGCTCCGGGTGAGACCAGGAGTCGATGGCACGGCCACGGTGGAGATCACCCTCACCGAGGTGGAGGTCGAGGAGCTCATGGCGGTCATCGACGCGTTCGTCGGGCCCGAAGCCCCCCAGGACAGCGATGTTCCCCTGCCGGAGTCGGGGTCTTCATCTGGAGACTCGAGCGAGGGCTGCGAGGCGGAGTCTTCACGTGAAGACTCCACGAGCCTGATGCTCATAGACGAGCGGTCCTGGCCACAGCGCCGGGCGGATGCGGCCATGGAGATGGCGCGCGTCGCTCTTGCCCACGCCGCCGAGGGGGGTGCCGCAGGCGCGGACCGCTATCTGGTGCACGTGGTGACCACCGTGGAGGGCGAGATGGAGCTACTCGACGGCACCCCGATCGATCCCGCCACCGCAGGTCGGATCGGCTGTGACGCCTCCCGGGTGACTCACGGCATCGACACGGAGCGCCAGCCGCTCTTCCTGGGACGCAGGACCCGGGAGTGGAACACCGCCCAGCGACGGGCGATTGCGGTTCGAGACGGTGGCCGCTGCCGCTTCCCCGGCTGCGAGCGGCGCGTCGCGGACGTTCACCACCACCTGTGGTGGTCCAGGGGCGGCCCCACCGACGTCAGCAATGGCTACCTGGCGTGCGCTCGGCACCACACCTTGCTTCACGAGGGCTACGGCGCCACCGGGGATCCCAACCACACCCTCACATTCACCCGCCCCGACGGCAGCGTCCTCGGGTACAGCACCACGGTGCGCCGGCGGCGGCCGGCCACGTGACGATTCCTCGGAACCCCGGTGGAACGCACGGCGTCGTTGGGGTGTGAGAGTCGCCAACACCGGCGATGTGACGGCCGCGCCTCGCGCTGTGCCCGCCGGGGGCCGCCACCCGGGCCGTCCTCGTCAGGGCTTCCGCCGGGACATTCAGGGTCTGCGTGCCCTTGCGGTGATCCTGGTGATCGGCAACCACGCCGGCGTCCCTGGGTTCGCCGGCGGCTATGTCGGCGTGGACATGTTCTTCGTCGTCAGCGGCTACGTCATCACGCAGCTGCTCTTGCGGGAGGCGCCCAAGGGGGTGCGCCTCGGGCTGGCGGACTTCTACTCGCGCCGCGTCCGGCGCATCGTGCCGGCGGCGACCGCCACCCTCGTCGCGACGCTGGCCGTCGGCGCCCTCCTGCTCGGTCCGAACCTCAACCCGGATCTGCCCGGCGACATCCGCTGGGCGTCACTGTTCGCCGGAAACTTCCGCCTCGTCGTGACGGGCAGCAACTACTTCGTACCGGGCGTCTACCCCTCCCTCATCACCCAGTTCTGGTCGCTGGGGGTCGAAGAGCAGTTCTACCTGTGCTTTCCGCTCGTCGTCTTCCTGATCGCCCGCTTCCTCCCGGCCGACCGCCGGCTCCGCGTGCTCTCGATCACCCTCGCCGCAGCGATCGCCCTCTCCGCGTGGTGGTCGGCGCACATCTCCGCAGGCCAGCCCACCCTCGCCTACTACTCGCCCTTCACCCGCTTCTGGGAGCTCGGTCTCGGCTGCCTGCTCGCGACGCTGACGGCGGGCCGGCTGACCCGGACGGTACGCAGCGAGCGCCTGGCGGTCGGCGCCGGGGTGCTGCTGCTCGCCATCGCTCTGTTGACCCTCAACTCGAGGAGCGTCTACCCCGGCTCGAAGGCCTGGCTGCCCTGCGCGTCGGCGGCCTTGCTGCTCTGGGCGGGCGCCGGCGGCGCGCGCACACCTGTGACCCACCTGCTGTCCACCGGCCCACTCGGCTACATCGGCGACATCTCCTACTCGCTGTACCTGGCCCACTACGCGTGGCTGGAGATCCCCCGCCAGCTGTCCCACCCTCTGAGGGGCCCGGGGTGGGTGCTCCTCGCGATCGCCGGCACGGCTGTTACCGCGGTCGCCTCGTATCACCTCTTGGAGAATCCCATCCGGCGGTCGCGGCGCCTCGCCGCCGACCGTGTGGCGATCCTGCTCGTGCTCTTCGTCTGCGTCGCCGCGTCGTGGACGGCGTCGCTCATCGTCTCCTAGCCCCAGCCGGTGATCACCGCGGGGTACGCCGGGGTGAGCCGCACGTGGTAGATGAGGGCCATCTGCCGGATCACGTAGGTGGCGGCCACGTCCTCTCCGGCGAAGTCGAGGTGGATCCCGTCCGCTTGGCGCAGGCTTGCGCGGGTGCCGTTGACGGCGGCCTCGGACTGGAAGGCCCCGCGGGGGTTCGAGAAGAGCGACCAGATCGAGAGGAAGGCAGCGTTCGGGTGGGAGGCGGCCTGGCGGTAGAGAGAGTTCAGGATCTCTATCCCCTGGCTGTAGGAGGTTTGCCGCATGATCGGCAGTCCCACCCACAAGACGTACGCGCCGCCGGCGGTCGCCTCGCTCACGAGCGACCGCACCCGTGCCAGGTAGGCGGTCTTCCACGCCGGTGCCGGGAACTGCACCGCCCTGCCGTCGACCTCCATCCCCTGCTCGTCGTTGCCTCCCAGACAGACGAGGACGAGCTGGGGGTGGTAGAGGCGCAGGTCGGCCGCCAGACGGGCCGGCCAGTCGTAGTACGACGAATTGGCGAGCCCCGTGGAGGACTGGTCGAGCTGCACCAGGTGCAGGCCCGTGCCGACGGGCAGGTGACGCTCCAGACCCCAGCCGATGTCGGCGCCGAGCGAGTCGCCGATCTCCAGGATCGTGCAGCTGCCGACCGGAGACGCCGGCGCACGCCCGTCGAGGGACAACCCGCAGGCCCCTCCGGCCCGGGGCCGCGTGACCGCTCCGCCCGCCGTATCAGCGACCGGGGCGGTCCGCGGTGCCGTTGTCGCCGAGTCGTCCGCCGCGACGGGATTGGGCTCCACGGCGGTCACGGTCCTGGCCGGCGAGCGGGTCACGGTCACGGCCAGCACCGTCAGGAGAAGTGCCGCCAGCACGGCTGAAAGTGCCGTGCGCAAACGCCAGTCCGGTTTCGACGCCGGCGCCACTCGCACCACGGCATCCCTTCCCACGGTTCGTTGTCAACGCGAAGACGCTCGCACGAGTGGAAAGGTTCCACCAGAAGAACGTAGAAGGGGAGCCCTCGAGGGGGCTCCCCTTCTACGGCATCCCGCAGGACCAACAGCTGCGGGCAGATATCAGGCCGGCGGACCGCTCGCGAGCTGGACGGTGGCGGTGTGCGACTGGCCCGAGGAGTCGGTCCAGCCGACCTGAACCCTGTCGCCGGGGTGGTAGGCCACCATCGCCTTGCCGATGGAGGTGACCGAGTTGACGGGCTTGCCGGCGAAGGAGGTGATGATGTCACCGGCGACCAGGCCGGCGCGCGCGGCGGGGCCTCCGCTCACGACGCCGCCGACGACCGCACCCGAGGTGGCCGACCCGTAGTTGCCGTAGCTGCCGTAGCTGCCGTAGTTACCGTAACTGCCGTAGGGGCTCTGGTAGTTGGACCCGGAGATCAGCACGCCCAGAAAGGCGGTGGCGCCCACGTGCACGTCGGCCGTCCCTTTGCCCCGTTCTATCTGCTTGGCGATTGCGATGGCCTGGTTGATGGGGATGGCGAAACCCTGGGTCCCCGAGGCGTACTGGAAGCTGAAGCTCTGCGAGGCCGCCGTGTCCATGCCGACGACCTCACCCTCGGTGTTGACGAGGGCACCGCCGGAGTCCCCGGACTGCACGTTGGCGTTCACCTGGATGAGGCCCGACAGCTGCTCGTTCGTCCCGTCCAGCTGGTCGCTGGCCGTGATGGACTGGTTGAGACCGGTGATCGCCCCGCTCGCGGCGGTCGGCGTACCGGTCCCGCCGGCGTTCCCGACGGCGACCACGGCCTGGCCCACCGCCAGCTTCGCGGAGTTGGCCAGCGTGGCCGCCTTCAAACCGGAGGCTCCCTTCAGCTGCAGGACGGCCACGTCGTGGGTGGAGTCGTAGCCGACGACGGTGGCCGCGTAGGTCTTGCCGTTACCGATGTCGGTGACGCTGATCGAGGTCGCTCCGTTGATCACGTGGTTGTTGGTGAGCACCTCGCCATTGGAGGTGAGCACGATCCCGGTCCCCGCGCCTCGGGCCTGCTGGTAGGCGAAGGTGACGTTGACGTCCACGAGGGCGGGGTCGATCTTCGCGGCGATGGAGGACACGTTCGATTTCGAGCTGCTCGGCGCTATGACGCTCCCCGCGGTGGCCGCCGTAGACCTGGATCCCCACGCCGCATGGCCGATCACGAGGCCGACCATGACGGCGACGACCGTCATGGCTGCCACCGCGACGGTGGAGAAAGCCTTGCGAGCGCGGCCTGCCGGGAGGTGGGGGTGCGGTCCGGAGAGGGAAGCCGGAGCGGAGGTGTGGGGGGCCGACATCTGCCAGCCCCCGCTCCCCCACCCCCCGGGACGC
Source organism: Actinomycetes bacterium (assembly GCA_021788115.1). Taxonomy (GTDB): domain Bacteria; phylum Actinomycetota; class Acidimicrobiia; order Acidimicrobiales; family Palsa-688; genus JAJYLA01. Next base: position 8,065 of record JAJYLA010000067.1, read on the forward strand.
CCGCCGACGGGAGGAGGCGGCGGGGGCGTCGGCGGGGGCGTCCAGTGGGCAGCCCACTCGCCAGGCGGCACGGGCGGCGGCGGTGACCATGCAGCGGGCTGTGCGGGGATGCCTTCCGACGTGGACGCCGGACCGCCGGCGGCCTCCGGACCGCCGGCGGCCGGGCGTTCGGTGCCCGGTGAGACGCTGCCGCCGTCCGCAGGGCGATCGTGCGTGCTGTCGTCGAGGTTGCTCATCGGGTTCTCCTGGTTGCAAGCCACTCATCGGCTCTGCATGCAGTCAAGGACGCCAGACTGTGAGCACTCTGACAGGCACCTGAAAAATGCCCTAGAACCCGGCGCCCGCTCCGCTTGAGAGGCCTCACCCGTCCCTGACCTCCCGTCCGGGACCTTGGCCTCTACCGTGGACCGACGGCGCCGCCTAGCGTCATCATCGACCAACGAGGCGAGCATGAAGGAAGAGACCGCTACCCCCACCCGCGCGCCGGAGCCTGTCGCCCTGGCATCCGGAGCCGCCTTGCGGTTTCACGCTGTGACCCACCGCTACGGTGCGCACGTCGCCCTCGACGACCTCCACCTGGAAGTTGCCCGCGGGGAGACGGTGGCGCTTCTCGGGCCCAACGGGGCGGGCAAGACCACGATGATCTCCCTGCTCCTCGGCCTTCTCCACCCGAGCGCCGGCGACGTGGAAGTGCTCGACACCAGTCCCCACGCGGCGGTCGCCGGTGGGCGGGTCGGGGCGATGCTGCAGACCGGCTCGGGCAGCGGCCTCCCGCCGGGGGTCACGGTGCGCGCCGCGCTGCGGCTCGTGCGCAGCCTCTACCGGCACCCAGCCCCCTTCGACGTGACGGTCGAGCGGGCCGGGATCGCGCCGTTCCTGTCCCGCCAGACCCACCGCCTGTCGGGCGGCCAGGCGCAGCGCGTCCGCTTCGCCATCGCCATCGCCGGCAACCCGGACCTCGTGTTCCTCGACGAGCCGACCGCGGCGATGGACGTGGCGGGGAGGCGCTCGTTCTGGGGGATGATCCGGCAGTTCGGCCGGGAGGGCCGCACCACCGTCTTCGCCACCCACCACCTCCAGGAGGCCGACCGGGTCGCCGACCGCGTCGTCGTCGTCAACCACGGCCGCCTCGTGGCCGACGGCCCGGGCGCGACCCTCAAGGCGGCGGTGGCCGCACGGCACGTCCAGTTCGTCTGCGACGCCCCCGACGAGAAGCAGCTCGACTCGCTGGAGGGCGTGACGGACGTCGAGGTCCGCGGCAGGGGGGTCCGGCTCGACTCGCTCGACGCCGACGCCACGGTACGGGCGCTGGTGGAACACCAGATCGCCTTCAGCGACCTCGAAGTCAAGGGCGTCGGTCTCGAAGAGGCGTTCGTGGCGCTCACCGGACCCGGGCGGGCCGCGGGATGATCCAGTTGCTCGCCTTCGGGCGCTTCGAGGTGGTCAGGCTGCTGCGCAGCTGGAAATTCCTGCTCATCACCGTCGGGTTCCCGGTGGTGTTCTACATGCTGTTCCTCGACGACCGCTCGGCAGGCAAGGTCATCGCCGGGACCGTGCCGTGGCGTATGTACCTCATGGTGTCGATGTGCTCCTTCGGGGCGCTGGTCGCCTCGCTCACAGCAGCCGGCGCCCGGCTGTCGACCGAGCGGGCGTCGGGGTGGGCCCGGCAGCTGCGCATCACCCCGATCCCGGCGTGGTCGTACGTGGCCACGAAGATCGCGGCGAGCATGCTGGTCATCCTTCCCGTGATCGTGCTGGTGGAGATCGTGGGCGCCGCCTTCGGCGGGGTGGAGCTTCCCTTCAGCAGGTGGGTCGAGCTGGCCGCCCTGTTGTGGGTCACCTCGCTGCCTTTCGCCGTGCTCGGCGTCTTCATCGGCTTCCTGGTCAATGCCGAGACCGCATTCCCTGTGGTCACGGCGCTGATGTTCGTACTCGGCTATTTCGGCGGATTGTTCACCCCGGTGGCGAACATGCCGGGCGCTTTGCGGACGGCCGCCCGGATCCTCCCGAGCTACCACCACGCCGGCCTGGGCCTCGCCCTCCTCGACGGCCACAGCCTCGGCGTCGAGCACTGGCTCGTGCTGGCGGGCTACGTGGCGGCGCTGGGGTTCGGGGTCGTGGTGAAGCATCGCATCGAAGAGGCCCGCGGGATCGCGTAGGGGCGGCACCGGCCACGGGAACCCGACGGTCCCGCGTACCATGAGATAACACCATCCTCGTCCCCGGGTGAAGCGGGCATCCCGTGCCGCGGCGTCTCTCTCGGCCTTTCAGGCCGGTCTCATACAATGCTCAGCAACGTGTCCTTTACTGGGGACGAGGAGACGACTATCGGCCCCAACGGCCGCGAAGGAATATGGACGAGACGCACGAACTACCGAGCGAGGACGACAGCCGCCGCGATGCCGAGGCGCCCGGCTCCGGAGAGAGCAGCTGGGCGCCCGGAGCCGGCGAGCACCCCACAGCTGACACCGCACCCCCGGCGGGGTGGACGCCCCCGCCGCCCGCCGGATGGACGCCCCCGCCACCGGCGGGGTGGAACCCCCCACCGCGCCCCGGCTGGACGCCGCCCCCCCCCGCCGGCTGGACGCCGCCCCCCCCCGCCGGCTGGGGACCGGCCTTTCCCCCCGGCGGCTGGTATCCGCCGCAGGGAGGGTGGCCCGGCGGAACGGGGCCCTGGGAGGCACCTCCCTCTCCCTTCGCCGGCGACCGAACTCTCTCCGATTCCACCCTCGCGGACCCCGACGCGCCCGGCGCAGGGAGTGCAGCCGGCTACGGGCCCGGGAGTCCCCCCTGGGGCGGCGGGTGGGCATCTCCATGGTCCCCCGCCGACAGGCCCGCGCCCCCTCGGCGCAGCCTGCCGACGACCATCACCGTCCTGCTCCTGGTGGCCGCGGTGCTCGTCGGGCTCGGCATCGGCCACGGCGTGTGGCGGACGTCGCAGGGCTTCTCCTCCGGCAGCAGCGGAGGGTCGTTGAACCCGGGCACCACCCTCCCCTCCGGGTCGGGCAGCAACGGCTCGGGCAACACCGGCTCGGGCTCCTCCTCCTTTGACACCAGCGCCATCACCGCCAAGGTGGACCCCGCGCTGGTGGACATCAACACCACGCTCGGCTACACGCAGGGCGGCCGCGCAGCGGGCACGGGCATCGTGCTCACCTCCGACGGCGAGGTCCTGACCAACAACCACGTCATCGCGGGCGCCACCTCCGTCACCGCCACTGACGTCGGCAACGGACACACCTACCGCGCCACCGTGATCGGCTATGACCGGGTCCACGACATCGCCATCATCCAGCTCCAGCACGCCTCAGGACTGACCACCGCATCGATCGGCGACTCCTCGAGCGTCTCGGTCGGGGACAAGGTCGTCGGCATAGGCAACGCCGGCGGGGTCGGGGGCACCCCGAGCGCCGCTGCCGGGACGGTCACCGCCCTCAACCAATCCATCACGGCCACCGACGAGAGCGACGGAAGCTCCGAGCAGCTCACCGGGCTCATCCAGACCAACGCCAACATCCAGCAGGGCGACTCCGGTGGAGCGCTGGCGGACTCCCAAGCCCAGGTGATCGGAGTCGACACCGCAGCCTCGCAGGGTTTCAGCCTCGCGACGCCCTCCAACGCGGGTTTCGCGATCCCGATCAACCAGGCGACGACGATCGGTGACGCCATCAATGCCGGCCACGCGAGCAGCACCATCCACATCGGCCCGACTGCGTTCCTCGGGGTGCTCGTCGACACCACGGGGAGCTCCTCCGCGAACGGCGTCGCCGGTGCCGTCCTGAGCGACGTGGTACCCGGTGAGCCTGCCGCCCGGGCAGGCCTCGGCGGGGGCGACGTGATCACGTCCCTCGGCGGCCACCCGGTGCGCTCGGCCGGGGCGCTCACGGAGCTCCTCGTGCTCTACCATCCCGACGACCGGGTGCAGCTGGGCTGGGTGGACAGCGCGGGGCACAGCCACCTGAGCACCGTCAAGCTGGCGACCGGCCCCGCCGCCTAGAGACCGCCGGCTCAGCCGCCTCGGGTGCGCGCGCCCCGGCACCCCTGGGCGTAACGTCGCGACGCCATGTCCGAGCAGCTCGACGGTTCCCGCCTCGCAACCCTGTCACTCTTCGCGGGGTGCGACCCCGCCGAGCTGGAAGGCGTCGCCTCGCGCCTCCAGCTCCGGCACCTCGACGCCGGCGAGGTCCTCATGGGCGAGGGAGAGCACGGCGACGTCTTCGCCCTGCTCCTCGAGGGCTCGGTGAGCATCACCCGCTCGTCGCGCTCCGGGCAGCTCCACCTGGCCGACGCCGGCGCCGGCTCCATCGTCGGCGAGCTCGCCGTGCTGCGTCACCAGCCCCGCAGCGCCACGGTCACCGCCACCGAGCCCAGCGTGGCCGCGACCGGGACCCACGCCGAGCTCGCCGAGATCCTCGAGCTGCGCGAGGTCTCGCAGCGGGTCCGCCTTCTCGCCAGCTCCCGCCTCGCCCACAACCTTCGCCCGGTACACACCACCCTCCAGAGCGGCATCGACATCGCCCTGCGGCCCCTGCTCCCGGAGGACCGGGAAGCGTTCAACGTGGCGGTCCACCAGCTCTCCCGCGACTTCCTGCGCCGGCGCTTCTTCTCGGTCGGCACGCCCAGCGAGGGGATGATCGACTACCTCGTGCACGTCGACTTCGTCGACCACTTCGCCTGGCTGGCCCTCGACCGCGCCCACCCCGACGAGGGCATCGCCGTCGGGCGCTACATCCGCTCCTCCACGCCGAGCGTCGCCGAGGTGGCCTTCGGCGTCACGGATGCCCTCCAGGGCCGCGGCCTCGGCACCCTCCTGCTGGGCGCGGTCGCCGTCGCGGCGTTGGAGGCCGGGATCCGCACCCTGGTCGCCCATGTCCTCGACGACAACAAGGCCATGCGAACAGTGTTCGCGAAAGCCTCACCGAGAGTGGCTTTCTCCGAGCCTGGCGTCGTCGAGGTCACCATTGACGCTCGCATCGCCGCGGGGATCCTGGAGCCCGGGCTGCGGGACTCCCTCGCCGCCGCCACCCATGACGTGGTGACCGCGGCCTCCCTCGCTCTGACGCGCTGAGCCGCAGTCCCAGCCTTCAGGCGCCGGCGGCGCGCGTCGGGCGTCGCAGCGCCCGCACCTGGCCGATCGAGGGCGACTGACGGCTGCGCAGCCACACGTGGCACTCCTCTGGCGGCAGCGCGGCCGCCAGGAAGTACCCCTGGGCCTCGTCGCAGCCGAGCTCGATCAGCCGGTTCCAGGTCTCCCGGTCCTCCACGCCCTCGGCCACCACCGTGTGACCCATGTTGCGGGCAAGCTCGATCGTCGTGCGCACGATCGCCTCGTTGCCCTCGTCGGAGCACATCGTGTTGACGAAGCTCCGGTCGATCTTGACCGTCTTCACCGGCAGCCGCTTGAGGCGCGACAGGGAGGAGTAGCCGGTCCCGAAGTCGTCGATGGCGATGTTGACGTCGAGCTCGGCGAGCTTGCTGAGCGTGCGCTCGGAACGGTCGTCGACCATGATCGACGACTCGGTGAGCTCGAGGGTGAGGCTCGAAGGCTTGACCCCGCTCTCGGCCAGCACCCGGCGCATGCGCTCGACGATCTCCACGTCGAGGAGGCTGCGCGCCGACAGGTTGACCGCCAGGGACACCGGGTAGCCGTCGTCGTGGAAACGACGCAGGTGGTACAGCGCGTCCCTCAGAACCCATGCCGTTAGCGGCTCGATGAGGCCGGTCTGCTCCGCGACGGGGATGAACTCGTTGGGCGACACCGGCCCGAACTCCGGGTGCCGCCACCGGAGCAGCGCCTCGAAGCCCGTCACCATGCCGTCGCGCAGCTGAGCGACGGGCTGGTACCAGACCTCGAGCTCGTTGGCGCCGATCGCCCGCCGTAGCTCGGTGGCGAGCACCAGCCGGCGGGTGGTGTTCTGGTCGACCTCGGGGTCGTAGAGGGCTACCTTGCGGATGGCGGTCTTGGCGGCGTACATCGCGACGTCGGCGCTCTTCAGCAGGGTCGCCGCGTCGGAGCCGTGGGCCGGGGCGAGCGCGACGCCGACGCTCGCCCGAGGCGCCAGCACCAGCGAGTCGATGGTGAGGGGGCGGGTCACCGCGTCGTGCACCGCCTGGGCGAGCCCCAGCACCTCGTCCTCGCTCGCGGCGGTCGGCACGACGATGGCGAACTCGTCGCCGCCCAGCCTCGCCGCCAGCCGCGACGGACCGACGGTGGCGATAACCCGCGCGGCGGCCTCCTTCAAGATGCCGTCGCCGGTGTGGTGGCCGAGGGTGTCGTTGATCTCCTTGAAGCCGTCGAGGTCCATGAGGAGCACGGCCAGCAGCTGCGACGGGTGGCGCCTGGCCAGCGCATCCTCCACCCACTGGGTGAACAGTGTCCGGTTCGCCAGCCCGGTCAGCGCATCGTGCAGCGCCTCGTGCTCGCGTGCCGCCGCCTCGTGCCGGAGGCGGTCCAGGCGCCGGCCGCTGGTCAGGGCCGTGCCCAGGTGGGCGGCCATTGCGGTGAAAAGACGCAGGTCCTCGTGGTCGAACGTCGGCGACGCACCCGGGCGGTCCTTGAGCAGCATCGCGCCCGTCGCGTCGTCCCCGAGCTGCACCGACACCGCCATCAGGTCGTCGAACGGTCGCTCGTGCCACTCGAGCTCCCGCCGGCCCCGCGGTACGAGCAGGGGCTTCTCGGTGCTCAGGACGTGGCGCTCCACCTCGCCCGGCTCGCAGATCTCGCGGGTCAGCTTGCCCTCGCCGTCAACGCTCACCCGGACCCCCTCCTCCCCGTCGACCAGGCACAGCTCCGAGCGCTGGCACCGCAGGAGCGACCGCGCCTCGCTCAGGCCGACCGCGAGGACCTCGTCGTTGCCGCTCAAGTCGGCCAGCTTGACCGTGAAGCCGTACAGGAGCTGGAGGTTGTTGTAGCGGGCCCGCATCGTCGCCGCAGCTCGGTAGCCCAGGGCCAAGGCCAAGCCGACGCCGAAGAGCAGCACCATCGTCCAGGGTTGGATCCAGACGACGGTGACCACGATGATCCCGACAGCGGCATTGAGGGGCGGACCGATACGTAGGTACAGCCGAACCGGATCCAGCTGCGACCGCGAGGGACGCCCGGTTGACAACCAGACCGCTCCGAAGGTCACAAGCATCGTCGCCAGTTCATTGACAAAGAGGGCTACGCACAAAGAGAGCCAACCGCGGGGATCAATGGGCCTGGCGCTCCCTGCAACAGTGTGGAACACAAGGATGGCTAGCGCCGCTCCGAGAACGAAGTTGGCCACGTTCAGTGCCACCTTCACAGCCGAGTTTCGTCTTATGAGCACGCAGGCGAAGTTGCCCAGTCCAACCGCCAGAAGCATTCCCAACGGGCGCGTAAAGACCAATCCCAGCCCGATCGCGAGGCTCCCGAGGTCTGCGTTCATCGTCTGCCGCTCCGTGTGGAACCGGATTGGCAGGAGTGACGCTCCAAGGACGGCGGCTCCCAGGATCGGCCACGGAATCGCCCTTCCCACGTGCACTGCAGGAACCCTCGCCGCAACTAGCAGACCCGAGGCTGCAGCAAGAAGCATGATCATCCCGACGAACGTGTAGACGCGCAGCGGTTGCGACTGCCTCTGCCTTCGCCGTCGCATTCAGGACTCTCCCATTCCCCTTCTAGTGCAGGCGCCCTGCTCCGAGCCCTTGCTTCGGCACAGCTGAGCACAGATTTCGATGCAAGACACGTAAACCTTTACTCAAGCCGGACACAATTACGGCACAACTTCGCGATACGGGCCTTTCGTCCTCTGGAGGAATCCCGTACTTCCTCGTATTCTTTCTTTTCGACTCTCCAGTGAGGTGCGAACAGGCAGCGAGCCATCTGGATTCGTGACATTATGGCGATTTCGGACAGATCTCCTCCCGGATGGGCGAAAGGAGGTGACTCTTTGACTCGGTTCAGCTGGAGCTGGGGATGAGGCCTGCCTGCAACGCAGGCCTCATGCCCCAATTTGGATCCTTGGCCCTTAGGCCACTAACCAGAGCGGCCGACGATCCGAGTTGACAATCACATCGGCCCGGCTGGCACGGCACTTGAGCAATTTCCGTGCTAGCCGGGCGCTTTTAAGAAGAATGGTAGTATTTGTCCAAGTCAGTCCCTTTGGGATCAGCGTTCCGGCGGTTGTGGGCAGCGACGGGAATCTCGTCCGTCGGGGACGGGATGGCGCTCGTTGCCTTTCCCCTGCTTGCCCTCGAGTTCACCCACAACTCGATACTCATCGCCGGAGTCGCAGTAGCTGGCCGCCTCCCAGCCGTCTTGGTCGAACTTCCGGCTGGCGCACTTGTTGACCGCCATAACCGCCGTCGGCTGATTGTCGCAGTAGAGCTTTTACGCTTGGCCGTGCTTGGGGGGTTTGCGGCCGCCGTTTGGTCTGGCGCCGACGGACTCGCTGCCATTTACGTGACTGTTTTTGCACTGGGGGCGCTCGAGTCGGCCTATAGCTCCGCTTCGACTGCGTCCCTACCGGCTATGGTCCCAAGGCGGTCATTGGTCCGTGCCAACTCCAAGCTGCTCACACTCAATGTCGGCGGCCAGGAGTTGGTCGGCCAGGCACTTGGAGGCCTGGCACTTTCCGCAGCCCCTGCGCTCCCCTTCGCTGCCGACGCCGCCAGCTTTGCAGCATCTGCTCTCTTGCTCCGCAAGTCTATTCCCGACACTCCGCCCACGACGGCAAGAACGAGCCTCGGTGCGGACCTCCGCGAAGGTCTGCAATGGTTTTTCGGATCTCCCTTACTTCGCTCGCTTGCCAGTCTCATCGCATCGATGGCATTCTTCCAGGCCGCTGTCCTCGGCATACTCGTCCTGTACGGAACGGAGGACCTGCATCTCAGTAAGACCGGTTACGGGCTGCTACTGGCAGTTCCGTCTCTGGGCAACATCGCGGGCGCTCTGAGTGCCACGCCACTCGATCGACGTCTAGGGAGTGGCTGGACCCTCATAGTTACGGGTTCGGCAGCGGCGCTAGCGTACCCAGTATTGGCGTGGACGAGTTCGTCGGTAGTTGCCGCCGCTGCTTTGACTCTCGAGGCATTGTGCGTTGTTCTGGGGAACGTCCTTACCCGGTCGATCCGCCAGGCGATGGTCCCGATGGATCTTCAGGGTCGAGTTGCTGGGGCTTACCGAATATTCATTCTCGCTGCCATGCCACTCGGAGGCCTCATTGGTGGATTCGTAGCATCGCAAGTAGGCATCCGCACAACCTTTCTTCTTGCCGGCCTCATGCAGATAATGACGCTTGTTCTCGTCGGCCCGCGGCTGCTCGCGCGACTCGGCAAAACATCGGAAGAGCCTGAGGTCTTCGCTGCCGGGTCGTCGGGGTCCGGTCCTGATCCCAGCGCGCCGCAGCAGCCCGCGATCTGACCGACCCAACGGCCGGTTCGGGACCTCCAGCCTTGCTCAGATCCAATTCCGGCGTTCAGCCCATCCGATAAGCGAACGCACAAGGGGCGCGCCCCTGAGAGTGCCGGGATCTCTGTCCCGAGCCGGTAAACGCGGTCCCGTGGTCCCTATCGTTCGAAGGGAAGTCACCAGCAGCCGGCGGCTTCTTAGCCGATGATGACGGCTTGAATCTGTCGGACGAGATAACTCGCGATCACCGCCTGAGTGTGTAAGCCGCCGAGATTGCCGGAGTCGCCGGCGAGGCTCCAAGTAGCGTTCCACTCTTCGCGTACTACGACCGTCACCGTCCCCACCCAATCGTACGTATGGGTGATCCTGCCTGAGGGCCACGGCTCCCCTTCCTCCGGATAAGGCCCCGTCCACACTGGGAGGCTGCCGTCCCC
>JAJYLA010000199.1 GCA_021788115.1 Actinomycetes bacterium
ACAGCCGACGAGATCATCGAGAAGGTGCGCCGCGGAAGAGTCGCTCTTCAAAAGATGGCTGCTTGAACCGCGCGGTATTCCCTGGACACCGCACTAGCGTCGTCGTCTGGTAGGGGATGGGCGGTGCCGGATCGCCAGCGCATCGTCAGCCCGTCGCGCAGTCGGGCGGGTCGGACCCTTACGCGGACCCGGGGTTCGGCCCGGATGTTATGTACGAAGGCGGCTTGCTCACCCAGCGCGGCGATGAGCCAGAAGGTGTCGCCATCCAGGCCGTTGGCCACCGGCACCCGCCGGGTTCGGCCGGTTCGCCGGCCGACGGTCTCGACCAGGGCGTAGGTGGGTGGCACCCATCCCCGCTCGGCCAAGGCGACGACGAGTGGGTTCACCACCCGGTTCTGCACCGCCAGCAGGCGGCGACCAACGCGCCGGCGCTGGGGACCGCTCTCGCCTGTTCCGGCAGGCGGCGCCGACCACGTCCGCCCGCCCGACGCCACGGTGCTCGCCGTCGGGACTTCGGCGGTCGACCCGTGGCACGTGGCCCTCTCTTGTAGCCCGCGTCGGAGACGGGCCGTGGCCTTGAGCACGCTCCGGTGAAACAGGGGGGCAGCCAGGGCGGCGATAGCCCGGCACCCGGGGGCCCGGACGGCAGCCAGGGTGGCAAGAGCAGTGCCGCCTGGAGCCTGAGCGGCGGCCATGCCGATAACCAGGAACCGCGACTGCATGAAGCACCACCCCGGCCTGAGGACGGCGTCGAAGCGAGCCCGCAGGCCCGAGTGACCCCGGGCGACGACCTCCAGGCGGTCCCCTTCTCGATGTGTGATGCGAAGCCACCGCAGGTCAGGGACCAGACGCGGTAGCTCGCGCTCCAGGTCGCTCAAGCGCGCCCACACATCGTCGTAGGCCTCGGGCACGAAGCCCTCCGCCACGATTGCCCCGGAGATCCCGGCAGCCAGGGCCCGAAGCCGCCGGATGGGGTCGATGTCGGTCGTTGGCCAAGGCTGGTTCACGCTTCCCACGCCCTCCGAAAGCTCTTCCTGGCCCGGTGGAGCCTGGACTTGACGGTTCCCGGTGGCAGGTCTAGGAGCGATGCCGCCTCGGCCTCGCTCAGGCCCTCTCGGTCTCTTAGGATGAGCATGGCCCGGTGCTCCGGAGCCAGCCGCGTCAACAGGTCAGCAATGTCAGTGGCCTGCTCCACGTCGCCTGGGGTTGGCAGCTCGGACAGCTCCGGCACCGGCCCGGTCCGCTGGCGGGCTCGGGCCAGATGCACGGCCTCCCTCACGGCGATCCGCCTGACCCAGCCGTGAAGCGCGGCGGGATCCCGGAGGCTGCCCAAGTGCCGGAACACTGCCACGAGGGTCTCCTGGGCGGCGTCGGGCCCCTCGACCAGGGCGATCGAGCCACAGATCCTTCCCACGTAGGGGGCGAGGTGGTCCAGCAGGTCGTGCATGGCCATGGCGTCGCCGCCCTGGGCCGCCACGACCAGGGCGGACGTCTGATCGCTCGCAGGGCTCACAACCCGGACCACCACACGGACGAGGAGGAGCGGGGGACCGGTTTGGTTCCCCTGGTCACCGCAGGCCGCTCCTCATCGCCTCGAGCCTCTCACGGCCAACTTGAAGGGAACCAAGTCCGTTGCGGCGCGCTCTACCCACCGACAGGTGTCTCGAGCGAGGAGGTGCTCACCGATGACCACCGTTCACCAGTGCCCCCTGGAGGTGGCCCGACCAGGGCCAATCCCGGACGTCGAGGGAGCCCGGCATCGCTCCGTGCGGGTGCGGGGCATCAACGTCCACGTGGCCGAGGTCGGCGCCGGTGAGCCCGTCCTGGCACTCCACGGCTTCCCCCAGCACTGGTACGCCTGGCGCCGCGTGGCCCCGCTCCTGGCCGACAGCTACCAGCTCATCTGCCCCGATCGCCGAGGCGCAGGATGGAGCGACGCCCCCCGGCGCGGCTTTGACACCTGCAGCCTGGTCGACGACGTGCTCAGCCTCATGGACGCCTTGAGCCTCGACAAGGTGCGCCTCATGGGCCACCAGTTGGGCGCCTGGGTGGCCCTGCACGCCTGTCTGCGGGCTCCCGAGCGTTTCAGCCACCTCCTGGCCATCGCCACCACGCACCCCTGGCCCAGGCGATCCGCCCTGGTGCTCAGCGCCTGGCGGCAATGGTACACGGCTCTCATCGAGTACCCCGGGCTCGGGGCCTGGGTGCTCAGGACCAGGCCTGGGGTGATCCGCTACCTGCTCCGTCGCGGCGTGACCGACCCCGCGATCTGGTCAGCGGCGGACCTCGAGTGCTTCGTCACCCCCTTCGGTGACCCGGCCCGAGCCAGGGCCGGCCAAGCCCTCCACTGGCAGTTCGTGCTTCATGACATACCCCGGCTGGCTACCGCCCGATACCGCAGCCAGCGGCTCGAAGTCCCCACCCACATCCTCGCCGGAGCCAAGGACTTTTCCGTTTCTCCCAAGCTCCTCGCTGGCGGGGAGGCCCACGCCGACCGGCTCACGATCGAGATCGTGCCGGGCGTCGGTCAACTCATGCCTGAGGAGCGCCCCGCGCTGGTCGCGACCACGGCCCGGTCCCTCTTCGGGTAGCGACCACACCCAGGATGGCCCGCGGTGCTAACCCCGAGACCCCAGCTCCCGCCCCTTGGCAGGCGAGCGGATCCGCGTACGCAGGCGGTGCGCCAGCTCCCCGGTGCGGCCGCGCTCGTCTGGGCAGGCGAGCGCGGCCTCGCGGCGTCTGCGTCTTCGCGCCCCGGCCGTGCGCCCGGAGCGGACCGATCAAGATGTGGAGTGCCGCCGCGCGGCCCTACAGGCGGGCCAGCACGAGGCAGGCGTGAACCAGGTCGGAGGTCTCGGACGGCGGCGGGTCGCCGATCACGCCCTAGCTCGCGCCCGGCGAGGCGACGACGGCCGGCTCGTCGCCGCTGACCAGGGCCAGCGACCCTCGAGTCCACCGCCATGACAACAACCACCCAGAGGAGCATCGCCAAGATGGCCACACCGCCTCCCGCCCGCCCGCTTCGCGCATCCATCGACATCGCAGCGCGACCCGCCGAGGTGTGGCGCGTCGTCTCCGACGTCCGCCGCACCCCCGAATGGTCACCTGAGTGCACCAGGGTCGTACCGATCGGGGCCGTCCGTGAGGGGTCGTGGATGTTGGGGTTGAACCGCCGCGGAGCCGTCCGCTGGCCCACCGTGTCACGCGTCGTCCGCTACGAGCCGGACCACCAGATCGCTTGGGTCGTGCGCACCAACGGCGCCATATGGACCTACAGGATCGAGGCGACCGAAGACGGCGCCCGCCTCGACGAGACTCGCGACACCCCGAAGGGAGTCGGGCGCTTCGCCCGCTGGTTCACCCGAGTACTGCTCGGCGGGCAAGGCGGCCACGACGACGAACTGGAGACCGGTATGGCGAGCGGGCTGGAACACATCAAAGCGAGCATCGAACGTTGAGCTCGCCTCGACGCGCCCGGCCCGTAGGGTCCGAAAACTCGGCCGGGCTGGTCACGCGGCGTGATACTCGTTGATGAGGGCGCCCAGGATCTCGCGTCGGCAGATGCTCGTGAGCCGAGCGGGCGTCGACGGGATCCT
>JAJYLA010000200.1 GCA_021788115.1 Actinomycetes bacterium
TGGCGGTGACGACCGACATCATCGTCGGCTTCCCGGGGGAGACGGACGACGACTTCGAGCGGACCCTGGAGGTCGTCGCCGAGGCGGGGTACGACAGCGCGTTCACGTTCATCTATTCGCCGCGGCCGGGAACCGAGGCGGCGGGCTGGACGGAGGCCATGGTCCCCCCCGAGGTGACGGCCGAGCGCTTCGAGCGGCTGCGCGCGGTCGTCGAGCGCTCGGCGCTTGGCCGCCACCAGGCGCGGGTCGGGCGCCGGGAGGAGATCCTCGTGGAGGGGCCGTCCAAGAAGGACCCGGCGACCGTGAGCGGGCGCACCGCGCAGGGCAAGCTGGTGCACGTGGCGGTCCCGTCCGGCGGCCTGCCGGCGGGGAGCTGGGCCGAGGTGGAGATCGTCCGGGCGGCGCCCCACTTCCTGGTCGGCGAGCTGCTCGCCGTGACGGGGAGACCCAGCCACCGGCGGCTCATCCCGGTCGCGGCCGGCTGAGGCGGCACCCCGGCCTGCGCCCAGAAGCGTGCAGCGGCATCTCGCCCTGGTTGGCCCGACGGCGTCCGGAAAGTCGGCGCTGGCCCTCGAGCTCGCCCGCCGACTCGGCGATGTGGAGCTGCTCTCCGCCGACTCGATGCAGGTGTACCGGGGGATGGACGTCGGCACCGCCAAGCCATCGCCGGCGGAGCGGGGGGAGGTACCCCACCACCTGATCGACCTGGCCGACCCGTCCGAGGAGTGGAGCGTCGCCCGCTGGACTGAGGAGGCACACGCGGCGATCGCCGCGATCGAGCGGCGCGGGCGACGGGCCCTGCTGGTGGGCGGCACGGGCCTGTACTTCCAGGCGGTGGTCGACGAGCTGCGGCTGCCGGGGCGGTACCCGTCGGCGAAGGCCTCCCTCGAGGACGAACCGGACACGGCCGCCCTTCACCGGCGGCTCCGGGAACTCGACCCCCTGGCGGCGAGCCGCATGGAGCCCTCGAACCGCCGGCGGGTCATCCGCGCGCTGGAGGTGACCCTCGGCAGCGGCCGCCCTTTTTCCAGCTTCGGACCGGGCATCGGCCGCTACCCGCCGACGCCGTGGCGCGTGGCGGGCCTGTGGCTGCCCCGCCCGGTCGTCGCCGCCCGGATCGCCGAGCGGCTCGCCGCCATGGTGCGCCTCGGGCTGGTCGAGGAGGTCGACGAGCTGCGCCGGCGGCCGGCGGGCCTGTCCCGCACGGCCCGCCAGGCGCTCGGCTACCGGGAGGTGCTGGCCCATCTCGAGGCGGGCGTCCCCCTCGAGACGGCGCTCAACGAGGTCGAGCGCCGCACCCGCGCCTTCGCCCGCCGCCAGCGGGTCTGGTGGCGTCGCGACCCGCGGGTGTGCTGGTACGGGGCGGCGGACAACCCGTTCGCCGTCATGGCCCAGATCCTGGGAAACTGGAAGGCGCCATGAACACCGTCGCGTCGTCCGGCCGGCTCACCGTCGAGAAGCTGCACGGGCTCGGCAACGACTTCCTCGTCCTGCTCGACGCCCCCGCCCACGCCGGCGCCGGGGGGGACCTGGCGCGCCGCCTGTGCGACCGGCACCGGGGCATCGGTGCCGACGGGCTGATCCGCGGCGCCAGGGCGGGCGCCGGGCTGACGTTCCACCTCTGGAACGCCGACGGCAGCGAGGCGGAGATGAGCGGCAACGGCGTCCGCTGCCTCGCCCACGCCGCCCTCGACCGAGGGTGGGTGGCCGAGGACGAGCCCTTCGACGTCCTCACCCCCGCCGGCGCCAAGGCGGTGACGATCCGGCGGGGACCCCGCCCGGAGCAGGCGTGGGCGACGGTCGCGATGGGCCAGGCGAAGGTGGAGGGGGAGGCGGACCGCTGCAACGTCGGCCACGGCCACCTTCACGTCGACATGGGCAACCCGCACCTCGTGGTGCTCGGCGCCGACCCCGCCACCCTCGACGTCGCCACCCTCGGGCCCGCCCTCGAGGCCAGCAGCCCGGCCGGCGTCAACGTCGAGTTCGTGACCCTCGGGCCGGGCCCCGACGAGATCACCATGCGGGTGTGGGAGCGCGGCGTCGGCGAGACCGAGGCGTGCGGAACCGGTTCGTGTGCCGCCGCCGTCGCCCTGCATCACTGGGGTCGCGTCGGCAGCGCCGTCACCGTCCACCAGCCGGGCGGCTCCGCCGTCGTTCGCCTGCTCGACGACTCGGCGGTGACCCTCGCCGGCCCGAGCGAGCACGTGGCCAGCTGTTCGGTGCTGCCGTGAGCCTGATCGACCGCAGTCTCCGCGAGAAGATCGTGCTCGTCGGGGTGACGGTGCCGCCCGAGAGCGAGGAGGAGACCGAGCGCCACCTCGACGAGCTGGCCCTGCTCGTCGACACCGCCGGCGCCGACGAGGCGGCCCGGGTGCTGCAACGGCGCGACCACCCCGACCCTGCCACCTACGTGGGGCGCGGCAAGGCGGAGGAGCTGCGGGACCTCTCCAACGCCGTCGACGCCGACACGGTTGTCTTCGACGACGAGCTCACCCCGGCCCAGTCGCGCAACCTGGAGAAGATCCTCGGTCGCACCGCGATCGACCGCACGGCGGTGATCCTCGACATCTTCGCCCAGAACGCTCACACCCAGGAAGGCAAGGCGCAGGTGGAGCTCGCCCAGCTGCGCTACCGGCTTCCGCGCCTGCGCGGCCGGGGACGCGCCTTCTCGCAGCAGGCCGGTGGCATCGGGACCCGGGGCCCCGGCGAGACCCAGCTGGAGGTCGACCGCCGGCGGCTGGTGCGGCGGATGAGCCGGCTGGAGGGAGACCTGGGGCGCCTCACCGAGCAGCGCCGCCTGCAGCGCAAATCCCGCCACCGCAGCCGTCTCGCCACGGTGTCGCTCGTCGGCTACACCAACGCGGGAAAGTCGACGCTGCTCAACCGGCTCACCGATGCGGGGGTGCTCGTCGAGGACCGCCTGTTCGCCACCCTCGACCCGCGCACGCGCCGCCTCGAGCTTCCGGGAGGGGAGCCGGTGCTGGTGTCGGACACCGTCGGCTTCGTGCGCAAGCTGCCGCACCAGCTGGTCGAGGCCTTCCGGTCGACCCTGGAGGTGGTGACCGAGTCCGACCTTCTCGTGCACGTCGTGGACAGCACAAGCCCCGAACCCGACGGCCAGATCGAGGCGGTGCGCACGGTGCTCGAGGAGATCGGCGCCGGGGAGGTGCCGGAGCTGCTGGCGTTCAACAAGGGGGACGTGAGCACCGAGGCCTCCCGCCTGGCTGCCCGCCACCCCGGCTCGGTGGTGCTGTCCGCGCTCACGGGCGCCGGCACCGACGACCTGCTGGCCGCCGTCGGCGACCGCCTGCGGGCGGCCGCGCGGGTCATCGAGCTGGTGGTGCCGTACGAGCGCGGGGACGTGCTCGCCGCGCTGCACCGTGAGGGCGAGGTGCTGTCGGTGAGCAACGACACCGACGCGGCCCGGGTGCGGGTCCGGCTGGACATTGTCGGGGCGTCCCGCTTCGCCGAGTTCCTCCCCGAGCGGGTGTAGGGCCTTGGGAGCGAGCCGGCCGGCGCACGGCGGCGGCCCACCCCGCGGGCGGTGCCGGGCGTGACGGTCCGGTTCGTTCCGCCGCCG
>JAJYLA010000201.1 GCA_021788115.1 Actinomycetes bacterium
GTCGACCACGTAGTCCGCGACGTCCTTGCCGGCCGCGGCGGCGTCGTCGGCAAGGTCGAGCGGGTTGCGGTCGAAGGCGGGGTGGGACGGCAGCCAGCCCAGCCGGGCCGCGTACGCGTTCAGGTCCGCGACGGCCTTGCCGGCGAAGAGGCCGCGGCCGAGGGGGCTCGCCAGGACGTCGGCGTGCGCCCCTTCGTAGCGCCACTGGTCGCTGGCGAGGTACCAGAACGGGGTGCTCGGCATGTGCCGGGCCGGGCGCGACCAGTCGTAGGCGAAGGCCAGCGTGAACCAGCCGGTGAGCGGCCGCACCTTCTCCTGACCCACGTAGTGCGCCCACCCGCCGCCGTTGACCCCTTCGCAGCCGCACAGCATGAGGAGCGACAGGAAGCTGCGGTAGATCTGGTCCGAGTGGTACCAGTGATTCGTGCCGGCGCCCATGGCGATCATGGACCGACCGCCGGACACCTCCGCGTTGCGGGCGAACTCCCGGGCCACCCGCGCGGCCGCCGCCGCCGGCACCGAGGTGATCCGCTCCTGCCAGGCCGGCGTGCACGGTAGCTCCGCGTCGTCGTAGGAGCTCGGCCACTCACCCGGCAGCCCCGGCCGCGGCACACCGTAGTGGGCCATGACCAGGTCGAAGACGGTGGTCACCAGGCGTTCACCGACTCTCGTCGCCGGGACCCCCCGGCGCACGAGGGTGCCGCCCTGGCCGCCCCCTGCGTCGAAGCGGGGAAGGTCGATCGGGGTGGGATCGGCCCCGGCCAGCAGGTGAAGGCTCAGCGCCGGCCGGACGGCCCCGAGGGCGAGGTTCCACCGCCCCTCACCCGACTCCGACCACCGGAAGCCGATCGAGCCGTTCGGCACCGCCGGCTCCCCGGTCTCCTCGTCGAGCACCACCGTCTTCCAGGCAGCGCCCTCCCCCTCGTCGCCCAGGTCCGCAGCCGTCAGAAAATGCCCGGGCGCCCACGCGTCCCCGCGCGGCTCGAGGACGACAAGGAACGGCAGATCCGTGTAGGTGCGGGCATAGTCGACGAAGCGGGGAACCACCCGGTCCCGGTAGAACTCGGACAGGATCACATGCCCCATGGCCATGGCGAGCGCCGCGTCGGTGCCCGGAGCGCACGCCAGCCAGTCGTCCGCGAACTTGGTGTGGTCGGAGTAGTCGGGGGAGACCACCACCACCTTCTGGCCCCGGTAGCGGGCCTCGGTCATGAAGTGGGCGTCAGGGGTGCGGGTGATCGGCAGGTTGGTGCCCCACACGATCAGGTAGGACGCGTTCCACCAGTCGGCCGATTCGGGGACGTCGGTCTGGTCCCCGAACGTCTGTGGGGAGGCGATCGGCAGGTCCGCGTACCAGTCGTAGAAGGAGAGAATGGTGCCGCCGAGCAGCGAGTAGAACCGCGTTCCTGCCGCGTACGACGCCATCGACATGGCCGGGATGACCGTGAACCCGGCGATGCGGTCCGGGCCGTAGGACGCCGCCGTGTACACGTGGGCCGCGGCGATCAGCTCGAGGACCTCGGACCACTGCGCCCGGATGAGGCCGCCCCTTCCCCGGGCCTTCTTGTACCGGCCGCTCAGTTCGGGGTCCGTCGTTATCTCCCCCCAGGCGGCCACCGGGTCGCCGAGGCGGGAACGGGCATCCCGGTAGAGGGAGAGCAGCTCGCCGCGAACGTACGGGTAGCGCACCCGCGCCGGCGAGTACGTGTACCAGGAGAAGGACGCTCCGCGCGGGCACCCCCTCGGCTCGTACTCGGGGGAGTCGGGGCCCACCGAGGGGTAGTCCACAGCCTGGGTCTCCCAGGTGATGATCCCGTCCTTGACGAACACCCGCCACGAGCACGACCCGGTGCAGTTGACGCCGTGCGTCGAGCGCACGACCTTGTCGTGGCGCCAGCGCTCCCGGTAGAACTCCTCCGCCTGTCGACCCCCGCGCCGGTGCAGCTCGCGCCCGTCCGGCGACGGCTCACCGGGCTGGAGGTAACGAGCCGCGCGGACGAGCCCCGTACCGCCGAGGAAACCGCCCGGCACGCCCGCGTCTTGCCTGGTGCTTGGATCGGAGCGGTCGCGCGCCATCACCCTCCCGACTTGCAGATATCCGGTTGAGCGTCCTGATCCTCGGGGGGACCCGTCCGGGACGTGGACGCAGGGCGTCCCCGTGAGGACCGGATCAGCCTGCCAGCTTGAGCCCCGCGTTTCAACGGCGACTCTTCCTCCGCCGACCTCCCCGCCGGCCCGGCTTTTTTTCCTGGCAGAGGGGGCGTTTTTATTCTAGTCTGTGCTAGATATACATATCCCAGGACGCGCCCAGGAGGCAACAATGACGGTGACCAGGACCGAGGCATATCAGGCGATGCTCAAGCATCACGGCCTGCTGAGCGAGGGGGTCGCACATCGCGCCGCCGCGGTCCAGCGCTCCGCCAGCGCCGGCAGCGCCTACCAGGCGCAGAAAGCCGAGCTGGTGGCGTACCTCGGCGACGAGGTGATCCCTCACGCCCTGGCCGAGGAGCAGACCATCTACCCCGCTGCCGCGGAGCGCCCGGCGCTGGCCGAGACCGTCCGCGAGATGATCGACGAGCACCGCCGGCTCACGACCGCGGTCGAGGATCTCGCCACCGCCGACAGCGGTGAGGCGGCGGCAGCAACAGCGACCGGGATCGCCGGGTTGTTCGCCGCGCACGTGGCCAAGGAGAACGACGTGCTCCTGCCGCCTCTCGTCGAGGACGACACCGTCGACCTGGTCGACCTCCTGCAACGGATGCACCACCTCACCGAGGCTCCGCCGCAGGAAACCCGTCCGGGCGCCGGTCAGGCGGGGCCCGAGGCGCGCACCGAGACGGCGGCCGCGCTCCTGTCGTTGCTTCTCGAGGCGGCCACCGGCCTCGCGGACGCCGGCGAAGCCGACCGTGCCTGCCGGCTCGTGGCGCGGGCCTGGGCAGCGCTGCGCGTGACCGAGCCCGTGCTCGCGGTCCGGGTCACCGCCGCGCTGCATCGCCTGGCCCGGCAGGCGACCGCGGAGCCGGTGACTCTGCGAACGGCGCCGGCGGGCAGCCAGGCCGCATCCGTGGACGGGGTGCCGGCGGCAGGCAGCGACCCGGAGGCCGACCGGGTGCTCGACGTGCGGCCGCTCGCGCCGGCCCAGCGCCACGAGACGATCTTCGCCGCCTATACGGCGCTCGCCCCCGGTGCCGGCTTCGTGCTCGTCAACGACCACGACCCGAAGCCGCTTCGTTACCAGTTCGAAGTCGAGCACACCGGGGAATTCACCTGGGACTACATCGAGGCCGGACCCCGCACGTGGCGGGTGCGCATCGGGCGGCCGGCGGTGGCGACGGTCGGCTGACACCCCCGCACCCGTGAGGGTGCGCCCCGTGAGGGTGCGCCCCGTGAGGGTGCGCCCCGTGAGGGTGCGCCCCGTGAGGGTGCGCCCCGTGAGGGTGCGCCCCGTGAGGGTGCGCCCCGTGAGGGTGCGCGAACGGACACGAATCGCGGCCAAACCGGCTTCACGCGGAATTCGTGTCCCCATGTGTACCCGTACGGGTACACGGGCGGACACGAATCTTCGCGACCAGG
>JAJYLA010000202.1 GCA_021788115.1 Actinomycetes bacterium
GTCGCCGGGGGCCGGGTCGCCGGGGGCCGGGTCGCCGGGGGCCGGGTCGCCGGGGGCCGGGTCGCCGGGGGCCGGGTCGCCGGGGTAGGACAGCAGAACGGAGGCGCAGCCGAACACCAGCCGCGCCGCATCTCGTCTCATCGATCCGCCCCCGGTCTGGAGGTGGGTGATGTCTGGGTCACCCGCAGATGCAGGCGGCCATCTGCGTCGCGGCCCGCGACACCCCCGGCAGCGGCGCCCGCGAGGTGGAAGCCTGATACCCCGTCGCCCCCCATGCCGGGGCCGCCCTCTGATTCGAGGCTGCAGCCCGACAGGGAGTGCTGGGCCAGCAGCCGGCCCGCTTCTTCGGCGTGCGCCGGCGGCACCACGTATCGATCCTCGTACCGGGCGATCGCGAGCAGCCGGAACAGGTCCTCCACGTCCGCGCTACCCAATCCCGCCTCCACCGCCCGCTCCAGCGGTGGGTCCAGCCCGAGCTGGGTCGCCCTCATCACGGACCGGATCACGGAGAGGCGCCGGAGCGCATCGCGGACCGGCGCGACCCGACCGGCGGTGAACAAGTTGGCGAGGTACTCCAGCGGGATCCGCAGGGCATCGATCGTTGCGAACACCGCATCGGGATCGGTGTCGTCGTACCCGGCCGCCGCGGTCACGTCGGCCACGGGGGACAGCGGCGGGATGTACCAGACCATCGGCATCGTGCGGAACTCGGGATGAAGGGGCAGCGCGACACGGTGGCGCGCTATCAGCGCGTACGCCGGGGAACGGCGGGCGGCGCCGAGCCAGTCGTGGGGGATCCCCGCGTTCGCCGCCTCGGCGAGCACCGCCGGATCCTCGGGGTCGAGAAACACCCCCAGCTGTGCCTCGTACAGGTCCTCGGGGTCGCGGGTGGCCGCGGCGGCGGTCACCGCGTCGGCGTCGTAGAGGACCAGACCCAGGTAGCGCAGCCGCCCGACGCACGTCTCGGAGCAGATCGTCGGAAGCCCCGCCTCGATGCGGGGAAAGCACAGGGTGCATTTCTCGGCCTTGCCGGTGCGGTGATTGAAATACACCTTCTTGTACGGGCACCCCGACACGCAGAAGCGCCATCCGCGGCAGCGGTCCTGGTCCACGAGCACGATCCCGTCCTCGGCCCGCTTGTACATCGCGCCGGACGGGCAGGAGGCCACGCAGGAAGGGTTCAAGCAGTGCTCGCAGATGCGCGGCAGGTAGAACATGAAGACCGATTCGAACTCGAGGCGCACCCGTTCGGACATCGCCACGATGTTGGGATCGGCGAGCGCCCGCTGGGGGGCGCCGGCCAGGTCGTCCTCCCAATTGGCGCCCCAGCGCGGGTTCATCTCCCTGCCCGTGAGCACCGAACGGGCGGAGACCGACGGCGCCCTGGTGCCGGAAGGGGCCGTGATCAGGCGGGCGTAGTCGTAGGTGAACGGGTCGTGGTAGTCCTCGATGGTCGGAAGGTCGGGGTTGTAGAAGATGGAAAGGAGGCGGCGCACGCGGCCGCCGGCCCGCAGCCGCAGCCGACCCTTGCGGTCGAGGGCCCATCCTCCCTTCCACTGCCCCTGGTCCTCGTAGCGGGCCGGATAGCCGAGCCCCGGCTTGGTTTCGACGTTGTTGAAGTAGACGTACTCGACCCCCGGCCGGTTCGTCCAGGTCTGCTTGCACGTGACCGAGCAGGTGTGGCAGCCGATGCACTTGTCGAGGTTCATCACCATGCACACCTGTGCCATCACCCGCACTAGAACCGCACCTCCTGGGATCGCCGGCGGATGACGGCCACCTCGTCGCGCTGGGTTCCCGTGGGTCCGTAGTAGTTGAACCCGTAGGACAGCTGGGCGTATCCGCCGATCATGTGGCTCGGCTTCATGACGACCCGCGTGAGGGAGTTGTCGGTTCCCCCGTGAAGGCCCGACAGCTCCGAGACGGGCATCTGCAGATGCCGGTCGATGGCGTGGTACATGAGCACCGTCCTCGAGGGCACCCGGTGCGTGACCGCCGCACGGGCGACGGTCACGCCGTTGCGGTTGTACGCCTCGATCCAGTCGTTGTCGGAAACGCCGATGCGCCGGGCGTCGAGGTCGTTGACCCAGATGACAGGACCGCCGCGGAAGAGGTTCAGCATGTGGAGGTTGTCCTGGTACTCGGAGTGGATCGACCACTTCGAGTGCGGGGTCAGGAAACGCGCGACGAGCTGGTCCTCCCCGAGCTCCGGCCGGCGGAGATCGCCGAACGCCGAGAGGAGGTCGAGCGGGGGCCGGTACACGGGCAGCATCTCGCCGAGCTCGGCCATCCACTCGTGATCCAGGAGGAAGTGCTGGCGGCCGGTGAGGGTGTGCCACGGCTTGAGCCGCTCGACGTTGACGGTGAACGGCGCGTACCGCCGGCGCTCCGACTCCGCCCCGGACCACTCGGGCGAGCAAATAACGGAACGCGGCTGGGTCACCGTGTCGGCATAGGTGATGCGGTCCCCCGCCCTTTCGTGCGCCAGGTCGGCGAGCTCGACGCCGGTGCGACGCTCGAGCGCCTCGAAGCCGGCGACCGCCAGGCGGCCGTTGGTCGTCCCCGACAACGCCAGGATCGCTTCGCAGAACAGGTCGTCACGGTCCAGCTTCGGACGGCCGGCCGCCACCCCCTCGCGGACGGTGCCGTTGCGCGAGCGCAGGTAGTCGACCTCCCCGCCGATGGGGAGCCGCACCCCCTTGGAGGTGGCGCCGAGTTCCTCGACGAGCGGCCCGAGGGCCCGCCAGCGCTCCGCGAGGTGCGGGTAGTCGCGCTCCACGACCGTGAGGCGCGGCATGGTCCGGCCGGGGACGGCATCGGCCTCGCCGGCCTGCCAGTCGGCGGCGCGCCCGCCCGGCTGGGCGCACTCGTCGGGCGTGTCGTGGCCGAGGGCCACGGCGACGACGTCGCGGCGCACCCCGAGGCGGCCGTCGGCCAGCCGGGAGAACTCCGAGGCCAGATCCGAGAAGTAGTCGAAGTCGGTGCGCGCTTCCCACGGCGGCGGGATGGCCGGGTTGAAGCTGTGCACGAAGGGATGCATGTCGGTCGAGGACAGGTCGTGCTTCTCGTACCAGGTGGCCGCCGGCAGCACCACGTCGGCGTAAATGCCGGTCGAGGTCATACGGAAGTCGATGTCGACCAGCAGGTCGAGCTTCCCTTCGGGAGCGGGATCCCTCCAGGCGACCTCGGCCGGGCGCAGCTCCGGCGGGCACTGCTCCGCGGCGACGGAGTTGTCCGCACCGAGAAGGTGCCGGAGGAAATACTCGTGTCCCTTGCCGGAGGAGCCGAGCAGGTTCGAGCGCCACACGGTGAGCACCCGGGGGAAGTTGGCCGGGTCGTCGGGGTCGGAGGCGGCGAAGCGGAGCCGGCCGGCCCGCAGCTCGTCGACCACGTAGTCCGCGACGTCCTTGCCGGCCGCGGCGGCGTCGTCGGCAAGGTCGAGCGGGTTGCGGTCGAAGGCGGGGTGGGACGGCAGCCAGCCCAGCCGGGCCGCGTACGCGTTCAGGTCGGCGACGGCCTTGCCGGCGAAGAGGCCGCGGCCGAGGGGGCTCGC
>JAJYLA010000004.1 GCA_021788115.1 Actinomycetes bacterium
TCTGCATCCAGGCCTGCCCCTACGACGCCCGCTATTTCAACACCGTGCAAGAGACCGCCGACAAGTGCACTTTCTGTGTGCAGCGTCTTGACCGGGGGATGCTGCCGGCATGCGTCACCTCGTGTGTGGGACGGGCCAGGGTGTTCGGCGACCTCAACGACCCGGATAGCGCCGCGTCCAAGCTGCTGGCCGAGTACTCGGTTGACTGGCTGCTCCCCGAGCAGGGAACCGACCCTCAGATCTTCTACATCGACCTCAACGGCGAGTTGGTGACGGGGGCCACGGTCTTCGACACCGTCTACCCCTATGCCGCCGGCACCAATACCAACGAGTACGACAACTTGACGGGCCGGGTCCTGCTGCAAACCCCGCTCGGCGGAGATTGAAGGAGAGGAGCCGTGCATCTGTTCGCCGACACGGGTCTCAATGGGGGCTCCCTCGAGAACGCTTACTGGGGGATCCTCATCGTCACCTACCCCTTCATCTCGGGGCTGGTCGCTGGCTCCTTCGTGGTCTCCTCGCTCAGCCACGTATTCCGCCTCCGCCACCTCGACAAGCTCGCCCCGTTGGCGGTGGTAGTCAGCTTCGCTTTCCTCCTGGCCGCTCCGCTCACGGTGCTCGCCGACGCCCGACAGCCGGTGAACGCCTTCGAGCTGTTCACCAGGCCGCATATCCCGTGGTCCCCGCTCGGCGACTTCACGGCGATCTGGCTCAGCTATGTGGTGTTGATGCTCTTCGAGACCTACTTCGCCTTTCGGTACGCGAACGTCGAGCGGTCCATGGGCGCCGGGTGGCGGGCAGGGCTGGGCCGCGTCCTGGCCCTCGGCAGCACCAACCTGACCCACGCCGGACGGCAGCGCGACACCAAGATCCTCGTGTTCCTCTCCTCCGCGGGGATCCTGCTCGCGTTCATGTTCCACGGCTACATCGGTTTCGTCTTCGGCGCGGTGAAGGCCCGGGCGATCTGGTCCACCCCCCTGATGCCGGTGCTCTTCATCGTGTCGGCCATCGTGTCGGGCATTGCCTTCATGTACCTGGTCTACGTGTTCACCGCTCTCTTCTATCGCGAGCGGCCGAGCCGCACGATCACCAGAAGCTTGCTCACCTGGCTGATGGGGTTCCTCCTGATCGACGCGTACCTCGACGTGGTCGACCTCGTGACAAGTGGGGTGTCTGCCTACACCCAGGGTCCGGTGAGCAGCGGGGTGAGCAAGGTCTACCTTCACGGGCCGCACGTCGTCCCCTATTTCGGGATCCAGCTGGGGATAGGTATCGCTGCGCCGTTCCTCGTGTGGCTGGTACCGCGCTTCCGGCGCTCGGTGCTCGGCGGAGGACTGATCTCCCTCTGCGTCGTCGTCGGGGTCTATGCGATGCGTTACAACGTCGTGTTCGGCGGCCAGATGGAGTCGAAGGTGTCCCAGTCAATCGTCCACATGTCGGTGCCTCTGACGGGCTTCGACTCCGTCCAGACCGTGGTCGGCGTGTTCGGGGTCGCCTTCCTCTTGTTCTTGTTCTTCTCCTGGTTGCTCCCCTGGCGGCAAACCGCCGAAGCTGCGCAGGGTATCGCCGAGGTCGAGCACGAGGTGGTCCACGCGGGCGTCGAGATGGCGCTGGTTGGCGATGGGCTCGCCGGGCGGAAGGCGTTGGCGGAGAGCACCCGCATGGTCATCGGGGAGGAGCGAAGCGGTGAGTGACAGCCCCTACACCCTCACCCGGCGCGCCTTCTTGGCACGCACGGCATTGGTCGGCGGCGGGGCCGCGGTTGCGGGCTGGGGAGTGTCGCCCTGGGTCGGAGACGTGTTCCACCGCCGGGGCACCTTCGTGTACCCGGACCGGCCCGAGACCCTGGTCGGCGTTCAGAGCGTCTACAGCGTCTGCAAGCAGTGCGGAAGCGACTGCGGGCTGGTCGCCCACGTCTTCGACGGGGTGCTGCAGAAGCTCGACGGCAACCCCTACCACCCGGCGAGCACCGAGCCTCACGCCCGCTACGCGACCCCGGTCGCCGCGGCGAGGGTGTGGGCCGCTCCGCACTCCCTGTGCAACCGGGGCCAGGCGGGACGCCAGACCCTCTACGACCCCTACCGCCTCACCGTGCCCCTCAAGCGCAGCGGTCCTCGGGGTTCGGGGTCCTGGGAGCCGATCCCGTGGGAGCAGCTGGTGCGGGAAGTGGTCGACGGCGGTGCGCTCTTCGCGAACGTGGCCGGCGAGGAGAGCCGCCACGTCGAGGGGTTCGCGGCCCTGTGGGACGGCGGCCGGGGTCGCACCCGTCCCATCGACCCTGCCGACAGCAGCCTGGGCCCGCAGACCAACGGTCTGGTCATGTACGCGGGGATGGCCGAGAACGGGCAGAACGACTTCCTCTCCCGCTTCGCCACCTCCTTCGGCACCATGAACCTCGAAGCCGCCGACGCCATCTGCGACCTCAACCGCATGCAGGCCACGATGCTCTCGCTCGACGGCATGACGGACCCCCTCAAGCCCGATCTGGCCAACGCCCACTACCTGCTGTACTTCGGGTCCAACGTGATGACGGCCGGCTTCCCGATGCAGGCGGTCGGGCGGAAGCTGGCCGCGGCGTCGGCATCGGGGCGGCTTTCCTACACCGTCGTCGGGGTGCGCGCCGGCAACAGCTCGCTGCACGCGGACCGCACTGTGTATGTGAAGCCCGGCGGCGACGGTGCCCTGGCGATGGGAATAATCCGCTGGATTCTCGAGAGCGGCGCCTACGACGCCGGCTACCTCTCGCTGCCGAGCCAGCGGGCTGCGACCGCGGCGGGCATGCCCACCTTCACGAACGCGAGCTGGCTCGTGGTGGCGGACCCCGCCCACCCGAGCTTCGGCGCTTTCCTCGACCCCTCCCAGGCCGGGCTGGCCCCGCCGATGAGCAGCAACGGATCCTCTGACATGGGTGGGTCCGGCCCCGCCGGCGTGGTGATCGACCCGCGCACGCACAAGCCGGTCGTCGCCACGAAGGCGTCGCGAGGAGAACTGTGGCCGACCGGGGAGCCGTCGACTTCCACCGTCGAGGTCCACGGCATCGCCTGCCGCACCGCCTTCCAGATCCTCTGGGCTGAGGCCGATTCCCTCAGCCTCGATGCCTACGCGACCGAGGCCGGCGTCTCGGCCGATTTGATCACCACGCTGGCTCAGGAGTTCACGAGCCACGGCCGGCGAGCGGTGGCCGACTACGGCCGCGGCCCGGCAATGCACACCAACGGCTTCTACGCCGGCCGGGCGATCATGACCCTCAATTTCCTCATCGGCAACGTCGACTGGATGGGCGGCTATGTCGTCGGGGGCGGCACCGCCGACTACGCCGGCGCCAACTCGGGCGCGCCCTACGCGCTCGGTTCCTGGCCGAAGCAACCCGCCAACCTGCCCGTCGGGGTGCCCATCTCCCGCAGCGGCGTCGCCTACGAGACCTCCGGCGAATACGCGGCGAAGAAGGCCGCCGGGAAGAATCCCTATCCCGCCTCGCGTCCGTGGTTCTCCTTCGGCGGCGGCCAGTGGCCTGAGATGTTCGCCGGCGTCTACAGCCGGTACCCCTATGCGGCGAAGATCCTCTTCCAGCACGCCGCCAATCCGGCGTGGAGCGCGCCCGCAATCGCCGGAGCCGGCGACGCCGACCTTCCCTTCCAGCGGGTCGTCACGGACCTCGACCGGGTACCGCTGTTCATCGCCGCCGACATCGTGCTTTCCGAGAGCGCATCGTACGCAGACTACGTCGTGCCGGACACGACCTACCTGGAGACGTGGGAGTTCCCCGGCGTGTGGCCGATCGTGCCTACCAAGGCCCAAGGTGTCCGCCAGCCTGTCGTCGCGCCGCTCACGGGGCGGACACCTTCGGGCGAGCCGATGTCGATGGAGCAGTTCCTCATCGACGTGGCGAAGGCTCTCGGCATGCCGGGTTTCGGGAAGAACGCCTTCGGCGAGGGCGGCTCCCTCGACTCGCGCGAGGACTACTACCTGAAGATGGTGGCCAACGCCGCCTACGACCCGACCTTCCAGGCCTGGCGCCACGGGACGCTGGTGACCCTGCCCGCTGTGCCCGACGCCACAGGAGAGGAGCTCGACGCGATCGCTCCGCTGCGGAGCACCCGGCCGCATGCCCTCACGGACGCCCAGTGGCGCAAGGCGGCCTACGTGCTCGCCCGCGGCGGGCGGTTCGAGGACTACGAGGCCGCGTACCTGCCGAACGCCGAGACCCAGCAGCGCATCGCCGCCCTGGTCGACGAGTTCGTCTTGGACACCGGCATCCCCGGGTGGGTCCACCCGGACGGCCAGATCACGCCCGCCGAGCTTCGAGCGTCGTTTGCCTCGGCCATCAGCCTGCCCGTCCCGACCCCGTCGAACCCGAGCTGGCTCGCCTACCAGTACGGGCAGGGCGGCGTCGCTTGCCAGGTCTACAACCCGGCTGTAGGTACCGCCCGCAACCCCTTGACGGGAGAGCTATTCGCCGGCACGGCTCGCTACGAACCGCCCCGCGACCTCAGCGGCCGCCCGCTCGCCGAGCTCGCGTCGGATGTCACGTTCCCGTTCCTCCTGAGCACGCACAAGACCACCGTGCTCAGCCACAGCCAGGGCATCAACGATCCGTGGCTGACCGAGCTCATGCCCGAGGGCTTCATCGACATGTGCTCCATCGACGCGGAGAGGCTCGGCCTGCACGCCGGCGACGTCGTCCGGGTGTGGTCCCCGACGCTCCCCCGCGAGAGGGGACTCGTGGGCCGGCTGCGGACGCTCAACGGGTTGCGCCCGGGAGTCGTCGCCTTCCCGCACGGCTACGGGCACTGGCAGGCGGGCGGCACGGACTCGACCCTGCCGTCCGACCCGGCGCGCCTCGTCCCGGCGCGCCTCAACGCCGCCATGCAGCTCGACGCCTTCCGCTCCGAGCCGAACGGGTTCGCCGTCGGTCTGATGGACCCGGTCACAGGCAGTCAGGCCTACTTCGACACCCGAGTCGCCGTAGAGCGGATCTGACGATGCGATCCCGGCGGCCGGCGGCCGACGTCTTCACCGCCACCTACGACCTGCTGGGCCGGGCCTACCTCGGCGGGCCGCGCGCGGTGACACCCGATCGGCTCCCGGCGCTCGACGCCCTGTTCGCCGCGCTGAGCGAGGTCGACCCGCGATGGCGGTCCTCCGTCGAGTCCCTGCTCGCGGGCCATGCTGCAGACCTGCGCCGAGCGCACAGCGACTTCGTCGAGTGCCTGGCGACACCTGTGACCGGACGGTACGTCCCGCCCTACGCCTCCGTGTACCTCGACGGCGGCCAGCTGTGGGGACCCTCGACGTTCCAGGTGCTCTCGTGCTACGAAGCCGAAGGTCTCGCCTGGGACCGAGCTCGTCCGGGTCCGGGGGGCTGTCCGGTTCGTGCCCCCGACCACGTCGGCGTCGAGATGGCCTTCCTGTCCGTCGCGTCGGGCCGCCCGGCGGCCAGCCGCTGCGACACCGCGACCGCCCGCCGCCTCGGCACCGTCCTCGCGCACGCCGCCGCCTGGCTCCCGCTCTTCCGCGACGCCCTCCGAGCGTCCTCGACAGGGGCCGGACTCGCGGGCTGGACGGCCTTCGCGGCGGAGGTCGTCGACGCCGACCTCCACCGGCGATCGGCGGGCGCAGCCGGTGCAGCGGTGCCCTTGGTCTAGTTCGACTTGCCCGCCCGGCCGTGGGTGTTGGTGAACAGGGCCCCTCAGCGCGAAGCGCTGAGCTCGCCTTTCTTGGCGGTATGAGGCTCGCTCGCTACGTCTAGCGGTCAGCGGGTCAGGTCGCCCATCATGCCGCCGACGCTCGCGTTGCCGTTGGCGCCGTACCCGGACATCATTCCCCTCGAGCCCATCTCGGAATACATCTGGTTGAACCACGTCCGATCGTTGGCGCGCAGTCGGCCGACCATCTGCTCGTGCATCGAGTACATCCAGCCCGACCGGGACGTCGACTCGGCCGGGGCTGTGCGCTGCGTGGCCCCGGCCGGTGTGGCCGGTCCGCCATTGGTGGTGGCGGCGGCGATGCCGGCACCGACACCGAGGGTGATGGTCGCGACGGCCACACCGACACCGAGTCGAGTCTTGATACGCATCATGGAACCTCCTGTTGGGTTGTCTGCGAAGCTCATGCTCGGGTGACCGCGTGGAGATCGTGTGGAGATGGCGGGAAGAGTGGATGGTTGTTGACACAAGACCCTGGAAGACCGTCGCCGAGGGGGGCACCATCGATGACATGAGTCCGATGGAAGGTGCCCGATGACCCGCACGGTCCTGGTGGTGGAGGACGAGGTCAAGATCCGCGACCTGGTACGGGCTTACCTGGAACACGACGGGCTCACGGTGATCACCACAGGCTCGGGAGCCGAGGCCCTGAGCCTCGTCAGCTCGGCCCAGCCCGACCTGGTGGTGCTGGACCTGCGCCTTCCCGACGTGCCCGGTGAGGGCGTGGCGCGCGAGGTTCGGGCGAGCTCACCCGTACCTATCGTCATCCTGACGGCGAAGTCCGGCGAGGAGGAGCGCATCCGGGGCCTGGAGCTCGGCGTGGACGACTACGTGACCAAGCCCTTCAGCCCTCGCGAGCTGGTGCTGCGGGTCCAGGCGGTGTTGCGACGCTCGGCTGCGATCCCCGTTGGTGGCCCGGCCGACGGTGTCGTGTCCTTCGGCGGTGGCGATCTGGTCATCGACGAGTCCCGCCACGAGGTGCGGGTGCGGGGCGATCTCGTCGCCTTGACGCCAACCGAGTGGGGAGTGCTGATTGCCTTGGCGGGACGGCCTGGCCGCGTGTACTCCCGTTTGGAGCTGGTGAACCGGGTGCGCGGCTACGAGTTCGACGGCTACGAGCGGACCGTCGACACGCACGTGAAGAACCTGCGGCGCAAGATCGAGGGCGACACGCGAGAACCTCGCATCGTGCAGACGGTCCTCGGCGCCGGCTACCGCCTTGGGTTGAGCCGTGACTCCTGAGCGGCTGACCGGTCGCCTCAGCATTCGCCTGGTCGTTGCGTTCGTCGCCGTCGCGGTGGTCGCTGTGGCAGGGCTGGCTGCCTTGGTCGTCGTGGCGTCCGGCTCGCAGGTCGACACGCTCGTGGCGCGAGAACACCGTGCGGACGCACACGCCGCTGCCGTGACCCTCGCCCGAGCGTACGAGGCAGCGGCGGGCTGGGCTGCCGCCGATCTGGCCCCGGCCAGCGCCGTCGCGGCCCAGGATCAGGCGACTCTGACGGTCACCGACGCGGATGGAACGCCGCTCGTCTCCTCGGGCGACATGATGGCGTCCATGGGGGACATGTACGGCGGCTCGACCGACGCCGTTCCGCGTGGCGCTCCCATTACGGCCTCGGTCGTGGTCGGCGGGCGCACTGTGGGGTACGCGCAGCTCCGGTTTCCCGCCTCCGGATTGCCGGCCCCGGAGCGGGCGATGCGCGACGCGCTCTGGCGGGTCGCAATCGCCGGCACGGCGCTCGCGGCCCTCGCGGCCCTGCTCGTGGCGTTGTACGTCGCCCGGCGGCTGACCCGGCCCCTCGCGGCCTTAACGTCCGCCGCGCAGCGTCTGGCTGCCGGCGACCGTGAAGCCCGCTCCGGCCACGCGGACGCCCCCGGCGAGCTCGGCGCTCTCGCCTCCAGCTTCGACCGGATGGCCGCCAGCATCCAGCGCGAGGACGCGCTGCGCCGCAACCTCGTCGCCGACGTCGCCCACGAGCTGCGCACACCCCTCACGATCCTGCGCGGCCAGACCGAAGCCGTGCTCGACGGGCTGACGGAGCTCAACGCCGTGGCGGTCGAGTCTTTGCACGACGAGATCGTTCGCGTCTCCCGTGTCGTCGGCGACCTCGAGACGCTCGCGTCCGCGGAAGCCGCAGGGCTCGACCTGCACCTCGTCCCGGTCGACCTCGCCCAGGTCGCGACCGACGCGGCCGACCTCATCAACCCGGCTGCGCTCGAGGCGGGCTTGAGTATCGAGCTCGACGCGCATTCTGCCCCATCGCGAGGCGATCCCGCTCGACTGCATCAGGTCGCGCTCAACCTTCTCACCAACGCGATCAAGTTCACGCCGCGGGATGGTCGGGTCCTCGTGCACACCTGGGCCGACACGTCGGGCGCCCACCTGCAGGTCACGGACAGCGGGCGGGGAATCCCCGACGAGGAGCTGCCGCACGTCTTCGAGCGCTTCTGGCGAGGCGGCGGGACGGGTTCGGTGCCGGGCAGCGGCGTCGGCTTGGCTGTCGCCTCCGAGCTGGCGGCCGCCCACGACGGGCGCATCGAAGCAGCGAACGCCTCTGCGGGCGGCGCTGTGTTCACCCTCACCCTGCCGGCGTAGGCCCCCCATCCAGCGCCCAGCCGCCCCGGTCCGGCAAGGGCTACTACCGACCTTCGGCGACCATCTCCAGCGCGCCGAGGAACGTCGCGGCCCAGTGGTGCACGTCGTCCTCGAACACCCGCCGTCGCATGGCTCGCATGCGGCGCGCGGCGGCCGCCGGGCTCTGGTGCGCGGCGCGCCGGATCGCCTCCTTGGTGCCATCGATGTCCCACGGGTTGATGAGGAACGCCTGGCGAAGTTCGTCGGCGGCGCCCGTGAACTCGGAGAGCACGAGCGCGCCGCGCTCGTCGTGGCGGCATGCCACGTACTCCTTGGCGACGAGGTTCATGCCGTCCCGTAGCGGGGTGACGAGCATCACGTCCGCGGTGAGATACAGAGCCGCCATCTCCTCACGGGGGAACGACCGGTGGAGATAGTGCACGGCGGCCTGGCCGACACGCCCGTGGTCGCCGTTGATGCGACCCACGACGCCCTCCACCTCGTCGCGCAGTCGCTGGTATTCCTCGACCCGCTCGCGGCTGGGGGTGGCAACCTGCACCAGCACCGCTTCGGGCGGTTTCAGGTCGCCCTCGTCCAGCAGCTCGCCGTAGGCGCGCAGGCGATGGAGGATGCCCTTGGTGTAATCGAGGCGGTCGACGCCGAGCAGGACCACCCGGGGGTGTCCCAGGTCCGCCCGCAACTGACGGGCCCGGTCCAGGGTCGACTGCGTGCTGGCGAGCTCGTCGAGCGCCCTCGCGTCGATGGATATGGGAAAAGCACCCACCCGCAGCTGCCTCCCGCCCACCTCCACCACCGACCCACGCGTGACCACCGCGGCGTGGCCGCGCGCCGCCCGCAGGAAATTGGCGGCGTCGTCGCGTCGCTGGAAGCCGAGCAGGTCCGCGCCGAGCAGCCCCTCGATCACCTGCCGCCGCCACGGCAGGCGCGAGTAGATCTCGTAGCCCGGGAACGGAATATGGTTGAACCAGCCGATCCTCAGGTCCGGGCGGGCTCTGCGCAGCATCGCCGGCACGAGCTGCAGCTGATAGTCCTGGACCCACACGGTCGCCCCGCCGGCGCATGCGGCGGCCGTCACGTCGGCGAAGCGCTGGTTCACGCGGACGTACGCGTCCCACCAGCGCCTCTCGAACACGGGCCTGCCCGTGACGTCGTGGTAGAGGGGCCACAGCGTCGCGTTGGAAAACCCTTCGTAGTAGTCGGCCAGGTCGGCATGGCTCAGCGAGACGGGGACCAGGTTGAACCCCTCGGCGGAGAAGGGCTGCAGACGCTCGTCCGTCCCGGACCAGCCGATCCACGTTCCCCCGTTGCGCTCCAGGACGGGCGCCAGCGCCGTGACGAGCCCCCCGGGGCTCGTCCGCCACCCGGCCTCGTGCCGCCCGCCCACCCGCTCCACCGGAAGCCTGTTGGCCACGACGACCAGGGAGCCGCCGCTGGTGCCGGGAGCCATGCAGCAACCTTACGTGCTGCCCGGTTGCTCGACCAGGAGGCCGGCGGCGCGCTACACGAAGAGGTTGACGTTCGCCTCGTCGGCTTCGGCCAGGTAGCTGGCGACCCCCACGAACTCGAGACCTTCTATGAGCTCCTCCTGCTTCAAGCCCATGACGTCCATGGACATGGTGCAGGCCTCCATCTTGATGCCCTGCTCCCTGGCTGTGGCGATCAGATCCTCCAGCGACTGGACGTTCTGCTGGTGCATGACCCGCTTCATCAGGTTCGGGCCCATGCCCCCGAAGTTCATGGTCGACAGATGCAGCTTCCCGGGACCCCGGGGCATCATCGTAGCGAACATCTTCTGGAGGAAGCTCTTGCCGGCGGTCTTCACCTTCTCCGGCTTTCGCAGGGCGTTCAGCCCCCAGAAGGTGAAGAACATGGTGACGTCGTCGCCCATGGCGGCCGCACCGTTCGCGATGACGAATGCCGCCAGGACCTTGTCCATATCGCCGCTGAAGACGACGATGGTCTTCTTCGTGGTGTCGGCCATGTTCTTCCTTTACCTCCTGGGCCTGCCCTTCTTCCGGGCGGCCGACGGTCGTTATGCGGCGGACGTCAACTCTTCGCGTCCGGCCTGCTTCGCCTGCTCGCCGGCCAGCGCGTAGAAGAACAGCGCCACCGGCCGGTAGATCGCGTGGGCGAACTTGATGAACGGAAGGAGCAGCATGAGCTCCATCGCGACGGATACGTGGAACAGGAACACCCAGTACCCCCACGACGGCGCGTGCGGCAGGTACAGGGCGATCTCGATCAGGAAGCCGCTGAACCCGACGACCCAGAGCATCACGAGGAACATCCAGTCGGACGGCTTGGATTCCTTCGCCGCCCGGTTGGAGCGCAGCAGCCGGTTGACGATGAGCATGCTCACGCCATAGACCATCGCGATCCCCGCCAGCGTGCCGAGGAGGCGCACGGGATACCAGACGGGCACGGCCGCGCCGGTCTTGCGCACCCCGATCAGCGAGAGGCCGTAGTCGAGCAGCGTCGCGCCCAGCAGCCCGAGGAACCCCCACAGGGTGAGGGAGTGGGCCAGCCACCGCCGGCGGTACAGCGGTTCGGTCTCCTGTATCTCGCTGCAGTCGCCGCGGTAGCGGCGCTGGCCGATGGATTCGACCCCGATCGCGTTCCACAGCGCCCCGAAGATGCCGGCGAGGGGAAGCTGGCGGAACTGCACCCCCTCGCGACGGGCGATGCCCCGGGCCATCGTGACGATGCCCGCCAACCCGGCCAGGGCGATCAGCACCATCACCGCGATGCCCGTGTAATGGATCAGGTGCTCGGGGATGAAGTCGAACACTTTCAGCGACCGGTTGCTCTGCGACCCGTGGGCCGAGTACAGGAAGGTGGCGAAGAAGACCGCGACCAAAAGGGCGATGGCCGATCCGACGAACGGCCGGGTATACATCGTCCGCGCCAGGCGGGTCCTGTCGTAGCTCGCTATGGCGTAGCGACGGGCTGCGGCCATGTATTCGGCTGGATCCGCCTGCTGCGGGCAGCTGTCGGAGCACTTGCCGCAGTGGTAGCAGGTCCACAGCTCCTTGCTCGACAGCAGGGCGTCCTTCATGCCGACCTGGGCGTAGCGGATCATGCGCCGGGGGAAGGTCCCGTCGTTGTCCGACAGCGGGCAGATGGCCGTGCAGTTGCCGCAGCTGAAGCACGCCGACACGTCCGCCGCCCCGAACCGCTTGACGTCGGCGAGGAGCCCGGTGTCGATGAAGGTGACGGCCGTCATGACGCCACCCTCACGGCCCTGTACTGGAAGTAGCCGTCGTCGTCGGCGTCCGGCAGCTCGACGACCTTGCCGTAGCGGCGCATCCCCATCACCCAGAAGAGCACCTCGTCGGAGGGCTTGCCGATGGCCTCCGCTATCTGGGGGACGGTAAGCGGCCCGTCCTTGAGAGCCTCCAGGATCGGCCGGTGCATGAGCAGCTCCTCCCGGATGATCTCCCGTGGGTCCCGGGTCGGCGTCGTCCTCATGCGACCGGCTCCTCCACTCGTTCCAACGGATCCTCGGCCAGGCTGTCGATCATCGACTCGATCTGGGAGGTGGTGCTGCCCAGGAGGTCGATCGCGTGGTCGGGGCAGTAGGAGGTGCAACCGCCGCAGCCCTTGCAGGTCGCGGCGCTGATGGTCGCCACCTCGCGCCCGTCAACCGTGATCTTGTCGATGGCGGCGTAGGGGCAGACCTCCTGGCAGGCCCCGCACCAGGTGCACCTCTCCGGGTCGACCGTGGCGACGAGAGGGTCGAGCTCGGCCACGCCCTTCATCAGCATGGCGCCGCTCTGCGTGACAGCGGTGAGCCCGGAGGCCACGCTTTCGGTCGAGTTCTTCGGACCCTGACAGGCGCCGGCGATCATGACGCCGTCCACGACCGTCTCGACGGGGCGCAGCTTCGGGTGGATCTCGTTGTAGAAGCCGTCGCTGCCGACAGGAAGCTTGAGGATGGTCGTGAGCTCCTCGTTGTCGCGGGGCACCATGCCGGTGACGAGCACGACGAGGTCGGCGGGGATCGTCAGCTCCTCGCCGCCGGTCAGCGTGTCGCGGGTGGTGACCAGCAGGGTGCGCCCGTCGGGGGCCTTCGCCACCGACGGCGGTGTGCCGTCGGGAAACTTCATGTACACCGACCCCCGCTTGCGGGATTCCTCGTACATGAGCTCGAACTTGCCGTAGGTCCGGATGTCCCGGTAGAGGTGGTACTGGTGCACGTTCTGGTCGATCCTGTCGACTTCGATCGACGCGTGCACCGTCGCCGCGCAGCAGTACCGGGAGCAGTACTCGTTGCCGCCCGGCTGGCGGTTGCCGACGCAGTAGATGTAGGCGACGGTCCGCACCGGCTTGCCGTGGTAAGTGAGCGATCCGGTCGAGTGATCGACGAGCTCCTTGAACTCGGGCAGGGTGAGGACACCGTCGATGCCGTACCCGTACTCGCCGATCTCGGGGCGGTAGGTGTCGAAGCCGGTGGCCACCACGATGGAGCCGACCTCGAGCCGCAGCGAGTCCGGGATGTCGTTGTTGATCCGGATCTCGGTGACGTAGTTGCCGAAGCTGCCCGACTTGGAGGCGAGCTCCGCGTTGGTCAGGACCACGATCTCGGGCCGCTTCTTCACCTCCGCCACGAGGCGGTCTATCAGCTCTCGGCCGCTGCTGCGGTTGGGGTACATCGCCCCGAAGCGCGCCACCCAGCCGCCGAGCTCCTTTTCGCGCTCGACCAGGTACACGCCGAGGCCGATGTCGGCGAGGCCGATCGCGGCCCTCAGGCCGGCGATCCCGGCGCCGATGACGAGAGTCTTCGGCGTCGTCTTCACGGAGATGGGCTCGAGGGGGACCGACCACTGAGTCCTGGCTATGCCGGCCTTGACGAGCCCGATCGCCTTCTCCGTGGCGCCCGCATGGTCGTCGCCGTGTGCCCACGAGTCCTGCTCGCGGATGTTCACCTGGCTGTACTGGAACGGGTTGAGCCCGGCTCTCTTCGACACGCCACGGAAGGTGAACAGGTGCAGCTTCGGTGAGCACGATGCGACCACCAGGCCGTCGAGCTTCTCGTCCCGGATACGCTGGATCATGTCCTGCTGGGTGCCGTCGGAGCACGCAAAGAGGGTGGTCTCGGCGTGCACCACCCCCGGCTCGTCCTTGATGGCGTCGCGGACCTTCGCCACGTCGACGTAGTCGGAGATGTTCCCTCCGCAATGGCATATGTACACGCCGATGCGCCGCTCGCTCATGCCGACACCTCCATTGTCGTAACCGGCTGCTCGAGCCGCGACCGCTCGAGGTGGGCGGCCACCTGCGCCACCGCCGCGCCGGCGTGCAGGATCGAGTCGACGATGTCCTTGGCCCCCGACGCTGCGCCGGCGACGAAGACGCCGGTGATGCTCGTCTGACCTGGGTTCAGGTCGTCGTTCGGCTCGGCGACGTAGTAGTAGTCGTCGAGATCGAGCTTCTCGTCGACGAAGAGGCGCTCCGTGTCGCGGTTGGGCTGGACGCCGACGGCGAGGACCACCAGGTCGTACTCCGCCTCGACGAGCTTCCCGCCGTTCTCGATGTCCTCGTAGCGGAGGATCAGGTTCCCGTTGTCGGTCTCGGTGATCTTGGCCACGCGCCCCTTGATGTAGATGGCGCCCATGTCCTTGGACTGCTCGTAGAACTCGTCGTAGCGCTTTCCCGCCGCCCGGATGTCCATGTAGTGCATGGTCACGTCGGCGAGGGGCAGGGCCCCCATGATCAGCTGGTTCTGCTTGATCGAGTACATGCAGCAGATCTTCGAGCAGAGGGGGTTGCCGACGGTTCGGTCGCGCGAGCCGGTACACGAGACATAGGCGATCCTCTCGGGGACCCTCCCGTCGCTCGGGCGCAGGACCGTGTTGAACGGACGGGTGGGCGCGAGCAGCCGGTCCATCTGCATGCCGGTGATGACGTTGGGGTACTTGCCCCATCCGTACTCGGGCTTGAGGTCGGCTGCGAAGAGCTTGTAGCCGGTCGATACCACGACAGCGCCCACGTCCACCTCGACGATCTCGTCGCGCATGTTGAGGTTGATCGCGTTGGCCGGGCACGTCGACACGCACTGGCCGCACTCGGAGCAGACGCCGCAGTCGAGGCAGCCGCCGGCGGCGAAGACGGCCTCCGCCTCGGTCATGGTCCGCTCGATCTCGGCGAAGTCGCGCGGCGCCGGAGAATGCACGGCGTCGAGCTTTACCGGCTCGCGGTGGGTGTACTTCTTCTGGCGGGCGAGCACCTCGCCCTTGTGAACGAGGCCGAGGCGGTCGTCGAGGGCCTCGAAGCCGGCGAGCTCGCGGCCCTTGAGCCAGCGGTCGATCATGTGGGCGGCCCGCCGGCCCTGGCCGACGGCCCGGGTGATGTCGGTGGCGCCGGTGACGACGTCGCCGGCGGCGAACAGGTACGGCACGGAGCTCTGCAGCGTCCTGGCATCGACCTGGATGCCCCGGTTCGCGGCCACCCGCACCTGGGTCTCGAACGGCGTCGTGTCCGGTACCAGACCGATGGCGGAGATGACCGCATCGCAGGCGATGACGAACTCGCTGCCGGGCACCGGCTTGGGGCGGCGGCGTCCGGACGCGTCCGGCTCGCCGAGCTTCATGCGCGTGCAGCGCAGCCCGCTGACGTTCCCGCCGGGCCCGGAGACGACCTCGACGGGCGCCACCAGGAACTGGAACTGGACACCTTCCCTCTCGGCGTCGTCGACCTCCGCCGCGTGCGCCGGCATCTCCTCCCGGCCGCGCCGGTAGGCGATGACCGTCTCGAGCGCGCCGAGCCGGCGTGCCGTCCGGGCTGCGTCCATGGCGACGTTGCCCCCGCCGACGATCACGACACGCTTGCCGGCGAGGTCCGGCACCGTGTCGTAGCGCACGTCGCGCAGGAAGTCGAGGCCGCTCATGACCCCGGCGAGGCGTTCGCCGGGCACCTCGAGGCTGGTCGCGCGGGGCGTGCCGGTCGCGACCAGGATGGCGTCGTACCCCTCGGCTTTGAGCGCCGCGAGGTTCTCGACCCGTGTGTTGGTCACGATCTCCACGCCGAGGGCTGTCACGTTGGCGATGTCCCGCTCGACGACCTCCTGGGGGAGGCGGTACACGGGTATGGCCTGGCGGAGGAAGCCGCCCGGGACGGGGGCCGCCTCGAAGATCTTCACCCGGTACCCCGTGCGGGCGAGCTGCCAGGCGGCGGTCAGGCCTGCCGGCCCGGAGCCGACGATTGCCACGCTCTTGCCGTTGGGCTCCGGGGCGTCGAAGCCGGGCCCGTTCATCTCCGCGTAGTGCCGCTCCGCAATGAAGCGCTTCAGGCGCCGGATGGGAAGCGGGCCCTCGAGGTCGCCGCGGCTGCAGTCGTTCTCGCACGGGGCGTAGCAGGCGCGACCGAGCGTGCCGACGAGCGGGGTGGCGTCGAGGACGAGCTGGAAGGCCTCCTCGTACTTGCCGCTGCGGATGAGCGACACGTAGCCGTGGGCCTTG
Organism: Actinomycetes bacterium; assembly: GCA_021788115.1. GTDB lineage: Bacteria > Actinomycetota > Acidimicrobiia > Acidimicrobiales > Palsa-688 > JAJYLA01. Next base: position 15,759 of record JAJYLA010000004.1, read on the forward strand.
ATCCCCGCCGGGCAGGTGTCGGTGCACGGCGAGGTCCCCGCCCGCTCGATGACGGCCTTCTTCGGCACCGCCTGGGGGAACGCGATGTAGGCCGCACGGCGGGGGACGAGGTCCGCGTTGAACTGGTCCGGTACCGCCACGGTGCAGGCCGTCTCGCACTCCTGGCAGCCGGTGCAGGCCGCCCAGTCGACGAACTTCGCCTTCTGGCGAACGCTGGCGTGGAAGCTGCCATCGGGGTTCCGCCGGATCCCCAGGACCTGGCTGTAGGTCAGGTTGGTGATGTTGGGGTGGTTGACGGTCGTCGACATCTTCGGCCCCGAGATGCAGCTGGCGCAGTCGAGCGTCGGGAAGACCTTGCTGAGAAGGATCATGCGCCCGCCGACGCTCGGCTCCTTCTCGACGAGGAGGACCTTGTAGCCCATGTCGCCGAGCTTGATCGACGACTCCATCCCGCCGATGCCGCCCCCCACCACCAGCGCGTCGTACTTCATGCGGCTTCCTCTCCTGTTCCTGTCGGAGCCAGTGCGGCCAGCATCTGGGAGAACTCCCGCATGTGGTTGACGAAAGGCTCCGCGCACACAGAGCACAGCGCGGCCATCCTCACCCTCTGGGCCGGGTAACCCAGACTTCGCAGCTGCTCCTGCGCCTCCGCTGCGATCCGGGCGGACCGTTCGTTGCAGTCCGGCAGGTACGCGCACTCGTCGCCGTCGGTGGCGATGAACACACCGTCGAAACCGCTCTCTATCGCGTGCACGATCCAGGCCGGCTGGATGCCGCTACTGCACGGGACGGTGATCGTCGACACTGTCGCCGGGTAGTGGAGGTGCCGGCTGCCCGCCAGGTCGATTCCGGGATCCGAGATGTTGTTGGTCGAGAACACCAGGATCCTGGGCAACGAGCCTCCCCCGGTGCCAGCGCGGTTCGTCATCGCCGCTACTTCGCCTTTTTGATGAACAGCCGGAGGTAGCCCGAATCCTCGAAGTCGCCCAGGTAGTCGTGGCCCATCTTCTTCGACCACGCAGGGAGGTCCTTCTTCGTGCCCGAGTCGGTGGCGAGGACCTCCATGACCCCGCCCACCGTGACGGCGCCGATGTTCTTCTTGGCCGCGAGGATCGGTCCGGGGCACGAGGTGCCGCGGGCGTCGACGACCTTGTCGGCCGTGAGATCCTTCAGCTCTTCCATGGTCATGGTCACTGCCGTTCCTCCTGCTCCGTGGACCGCTCGGCTGCCGGGTCCTGCCCGCTCCGGGCTGCGCCGCTCGACCTTGTCCATTTCTTCACAAGATCCACTGTCGTTGAAACCGGGCCCGTGACCGCAGGGTCGAAAGTCATATCGGCCCGCTTTTGGCCGGTGATTTGCGTCACTGGTAGGGGAGGCGCTATGGAGCAAATGATCGATTATCGGAGAAGGGAATTGATGAGTAAATTAACTAAATCGCTATCCCCTCCGGCGCGGGCGAGTCCCGCCTGTAGTCGCCGGACCGCGAGGCCGCGCACTCCACGGATCGGAGCACGGCCACCGGCAGCCCCGGAACCCCGACGAGTCACCGCGCGGTGACCTTGAAACCGCAGGTGTACACGAAAGACCATGTTCGTTCACCGGAAGTTCATCTTCTGGACCGTCGGCCGCAATGTTGATGCAACCCACCGGTCACCGGTGTCGGGCAGTGTGACCACTGTTTGCGACGCGATGGAGGCATATTTCCTGTGACTGTGACCAGTGGCTCCGCGATAGGGAGCCTTACTGTCGCGATGGACGAGGCTCCTATATCGCAGTTCCACGTGAAAGCAATTTTCACGTCGGGCATGGGCTTCTTCACGGACGCGTACGACCTGTTCATCATCGGAACGGCGTCCACGCTCATCACCAACCAGTGGCACCTCGATACCACGCAGACGGGGCTGATCAACTCGATGACGCTCCTCGGGGCGTTCCTCGGCGCGATCGTCTACGGGCGCCTCGCGGACCGGGTCGGCCGGAAGCGCATTTACGGCCTGGTTGCCGGCATCATGCTCGTTTTCGCCCTCGCGTCGGCCTTTTCCCCCAACGTGTTGTGGTTGATCATCTTCCGGTTCGGTCTGGGGTTGGGCGTCGGCGGCGACTATCCCGTGTCCGCGGTTCTCATGAGCGAGTACTCCAACATCAAGAACCGCGGCAAGCTCGTCGGCCTGGTCTTCTCCTTGCAGGCCCTCGGCACGGTCATGGGCTACGTGGTGGGCCTCACGCTGCTGTCGGCGGGGATCAACCACGGCGAGGCCTGGAGGATCATGCTCGCCCTCGGTGCGGTTCCTTCCGCCATGGTCCTGTACTCCCGGCGGCGGATGCCCGAGTCGCCGCGCTTCCAGGCGCTCGTGCAGGGCAGGCACGCCGAGGCCGCCAAGAACCTCGCCGTCTACTCCGCCGGCGCGCTCAACGGCGCCTTGAACGGGATCGCGACCCTCCCCGCCGTCGCCGTCCACCGGATGCGCCTGAGAGAGCTCCTCACGACCCGCAAGTACCTGCTGACCCTGATCGGCACGGCGGGAACATGGTTCGTCTTCGACTACGCCTACTACGGCAACTCGGTGTCCGCGCCGCTCATCGTGAAGTCGGTGCTCGGCAGTGGCCACACCGTGGAGCAGGCCCTGGCGTTCAACCTCATCATGTTCAGCGTCGCCGCAGTGCCCGGATACTTTCTCGCTGCCGCCTTCATGGACCGCATCGGCCATCGCCGCCTGCAACTCATCGGCTTTCCCCTGATGGGGCTGGCGTTCCTGCTGATCGGGGTCATCCCGGGCGTGACCACCGCGGTCGTCCCGTTCCTCCTCCTCTTCGGGGTCAGCTACTTCTTCGCCGAGTTTGGTCCCAACACCACGACCTTCGTCCTGGCCGGGGAGTGCTACCCCACCTCGGTGAGGACCACGGGTCACGGCATCTCCGCCGGGATCGCCAAGCTGGGTGCGTTCATCGGGGTCTACCTCTTCCCCCACATCAGCAAGGCGTTCGGGGTGGGCGGCGCCCTGGAGTTCTCAGCCGGCATGTCCCTCGCCGGTTTCCTGCTGACCTTCCTGATCCCCGAACCGAGCCAGCGGAGCCTCGAAGAGATCGGGGGCGAGCGGGAGTTGCTGGTCCTGGCTGGGGGCCCGCCCTCCTCCGTGCCCGGCAGAATCTCGATCCCCGAAGTCGTGGCCTAGATCAGCTTAGCTACGCTAAGCTAATCGCCTGCTCGCCGGGCGGGTTACGGCTGACGCCGGCCGAGTGCCAGGCCGAGGCCGGAGAGGATCACGAGCAGGGCGCCGGGAACCACGAAGAACCAGGTGAAGAGGTTGAAGTTGGGGAGGCTGGAGATCTCCTTGTAGTTGTGCACGTTGTTGTTCATCGTGGTGACCAGCGGCTTGTAGAAGTCGAGGCCGGGCGGGACGTTCTTGAAGATGGGCACGAGCTGGGGGAAGCTCCCGAGAAGCTTGGCCATCGCCGGGTAGTTGGACCCGAGAAACTGCTGCACCTGGGCCGGCGTCATGTGAAGGGCCGAGGCGAGGCCGGTGGTCATCTGCTGCACCTCCGCGGCGGCCTGGACCCCTCCCTGGGCGACGCTTCCCAGGGGCACGAACGTGTTGTTGTAGTAGTCGACCGTCTGCTTGACCGCGCCGGGCTGCATGATCCCGTGGAAGTTGTCGATCATCTTCTGCCCGGCGCTCGCCTTGCCGGGAAGGTTGATGGCGAAGGGCGCTACCACGAGGAGGATCCCGATCACCATCACTGCCCACAGCACCTTCCGAGACATTGGCGCCTCCTTGTATATGTGCATATGCGCACTCGTATTGTGACAGAAGGTACAAGCAGACCCGCCCCGGTGCTATAGCCGAAATGCTCTAGTTGCCCCGGCCCTAAGGGCGGTCATCGCAGGCGTGTGGCGGGAGGGGGGACTTGGCGGCGCCCACCCTGGCCGGCGGGGCGGCGCCCACCCTGGCCGGCGGGGCGGCGCCCACCCTGGCCGGCGTCCCCTCGCCGCGCCGCCCCGGGCGCCTGGCCTCGCTGTCCCCCGCGGCCGGATGTATACAGTGTGTTCCGTGAAGCCCCGCTCGCGGATGCGGCCCGACGAGATCGCCGGCCTGCTGCGCCGGGCGGTACGCGAGAGGTTGCTCGTCCCCGGCCAGCCCCTCAACCAGGACGAGCTGGCCAAGCGCTTCGGCGTGAGCCGCATCCCGCTCCGGGAGGCGCTGCGGACCCTGGCCGGCGAGGGGCTCGTGGTGATGCGGCCCGGCATCGGCGCCGTGGTGACCGAACTTGACGCCGAGGAGCTCAACGAGCTGTACGGGCTGCGGCTCCAGCTCGAGCCGCCCCTGGCAGAGTGGATCGTCGCCCGGGCCCGGGCAGAGGACCTGGAGGAGCTCGAGGGGATCCTGGCGCGCATTTCCTCCCTGGGGGAGGGCAACCTCGAGGCGTGGGCCAACCTCGACTATCTCTTCCACCGGCGGGTTGCCGAGCTGTCGGGCCGCCGGCACTCCTTGAGGCTGGTGACGCAGGTGCTCAACCTGATCGAGCCGTACTCGCGCCTGTACGTGCACCTGGTCGGTCCCGAACACCACCTGGTGTCCGAGCACGAGGAGGTGATCGCCGCCATTCGGGCCGGCGATGCCAGGGCGCTCGAGGCGCGCATGGTGCGTGGCCTGGAGAGCGCCCGTCGGCGACTGGTGGAATCCGCGTCGAGCATGGACGAGGACGTCGACCTCGTGTCGCTGTTGGGCGGTGACGAGGATGCCGGCACCGGCTGAGCGGGTCCGAGGTAAGGCGACCGCCGCGACGAGCACGACCGAGCACGGGGGCGGACGACCTCCCCGCTGCGGCCCTCGCGAGGCGGTTTCGCCATCCGGGCGGCCAGGACCGGCTAGGACAGGGTGAAAGGACGCGCATCGGGTTGGGGGGCCGGGCGATCAGGGGGAACGGAGGTGCACACGACATTCCGCCGGCGGCGACCCACGCAGATCCTGCCCGCGCAGCTCGCCCTCGCCGGTCTGCTGGCGGCGGGCGGCATCGGCGGGTGCACGAGCGCCGGGGGCTCGGATGCCGGCAGGGGCACGGTCCTCCGGTTCGGGTCGGCGGTCTCCCTGACCGGTGAGATGGCGGGGGAGGGGAAGCTCACCCAGGACGGCTACAAGTATTGCCAGGACGTCGTCAATGCCCACGGCGGTGTGACCGTCGGCTCCCGCCACCTCACCCTGTCGATCTCCTACCACGACGACGAGTCCTCTCCCACGACGTCGGCGCGGATCGTCCAGCAGTTCAACGACGAGGGGATCAAGTTCATCCTCGGCCCCTACGGGTCGGCGGCCACAGAAGCCGTCGCACCGGTCGCCCAGCGGAACGGGCAGATCGTCGCGGACTCGGCCGGCGCCGACAACACCATCTTCGAGCACGGCTACACGCAGGTCTTCGGCGTGGAGTCGCCGGCGTCCAACTACGCCGCGTCGATCATCGACGCCATCGTCTACAACGCCCACCGGGTGCCCAGGTCGGTCGCGTTCGTGTCCGCCGACGACAGCTTCTCCCAGGAGGTCGCCCGCTTCGGCGTCGAGGAAGCCCGGAGCCAGGGCCTCCACGTCTTCCCGCTGATCACGTTCCCGGCCGGCTCGACCGACCTGAGCTCGGTGGTGACCCGGGTGCGCGCCGAGCACCCGGACCTGCTCATCGAGAGCGGCCACCTCGTGGAAGGGATCGCGCTGGTGTCCCAGGCGGCGCAGCTGGGGCTGAGGGTCGACGGTATAGGCGAGACGGTGGCCCCGACGGACCCCGGCTTCGTCGGATCCCTCGGGCGCCTCGCGGACGGGGTGATCTCCTCCACCCAGTGGGTCGACAACTGGCCGGGCAAGGGCCCCTACTTCGGGACGGCGGCCGACTACGCCGAGGGGTTCCGCGCCGCCTTCGGGTTCACACCGGCCTACCACCCCGCCGAGGCGTCGGCGGCGTGCCTCGCCCTCGTGCTTGCCATCGAGCACGCCGGCACGACCGATCCGCGGCGGGTGACCGCGGCGCTCAGCCAGCTCGACGTCGACAGCTTCTACGGGCGGATCCACTTCGCCCCCAATGGCCAGGACGCCACCCGCACGATGGCGGTCGTCCAGATCCAGCACGGCAAGCCGGTGACCGTCTGGCCCCACGGCCTCGAGCAGGCACCGCTCGAGTGGCCGGCGCCCCGAGCGCCGTGACCGATCTCCTCCAGGCGCTGGTCGACGGTCTGCTCGAGGGTGGGCTGCTGGCGCTGGTCGCGGTCGGTTTCACCCTGGTGTGGGGGGTCCTCAACGAGATCAACCTCGCCCACGGCGCCCTCGTCGTGCTCGCCGCCTACCTCACCTGGGAGCTGTCCGCCTCCGCCGGGCTCAACCCGTTGCTTGCCGGCCTCACGGCGATCGCCGTTGTGGCTGCGCTCGGCTACGCGCTGCAGCGGGGGTTGCTCAACCTGGTGGCCCGCGCGCCGGTCCTGCTTCCTCTCCTCGTCACCTTCGGGGCCGGCCTCCTGCTGCGCGACGCGATGGTCGCCGCATTCTCCTCCGACGACCGGACCCTGGTGACCGCGTACTCGCTGTCGGCCTTCCGTGTCGGCGGCGTGTACCTGCCCGTGCTGCGGCTGTGGTCGCTGGTTCTCGCCGTCACGCTGACCACGGGTGTGGCGCTGGGGCTGCGCCACACCCGGCATGGCATGGCGATCCGTGCGGTGGGCATGGACCGCGACGCCGCCCGCCTGGTCGGCATCCCGGTACGCCACGTGTACGCGCTCACCTTCGCCGCCGGCGCGGCACTGGCCGGCGCCGCAGGGGCCATGGTGGCTGCGGTGGGGACCTTCAGCCCGGTGAGCACGGACGTGTACACCCTGGAGAGCTTCGTCATCGCGGTCGTCGGGGGTATCGGCAACACCTCGGGCGCCCTGGCGGGAGGGTTGGCCCTCGGGGTCCTCGAAGCGCTCGCCGGCCAGTACCTTCCCGGCGAGCTCGTGAGCGCCATCGCCTTCGCGGTGCTGCTGCTCGCGCTCGTGCTGCGGCCGCAGGGGATCGTGGGACGGGCCCGCTACAGCGCACGGGTCGATAGGTGAGGTTCCTGGTGGAAAAGACCGGCCGGCGCTGGCTTGCCGGGTCCGCGGCCACGATCGCCCTGGCCGCGGGAGGGGCCGCCCTGCCGTCGCAGCCCCTCGGCACCGCCACCTCGGTCCTGCTCTTCGTGACCCTCGCCCAGTCGTGGAACATCATCGGAGGCTTCGCCGGCTACCCGTCCTTCGGGCAGGTCGCCTTCTTCGGTGTCGGCGGCTACTGCGCGGCGGTGCTCACGGCGCAGGTGGGGTTCTCCTTCTGGGCGGCGCTGCCCGCCAGCGCGGCGTTCGCCGCGGCGTTCGCCGCCGTCGTGGGGCCGCCCTTGCTGCGCCTGCGCGGCAACGCGTTCTCCATCGCCACGCTGGGCATGGCTGCGGGCACCCGGGAGCTGGTGGCCATCCTCGGCGTGACGGGCGGCGGAGCAGGCTTGACGGTCCCGACCTTCGGGCCGGGTCCCCACACCGCCTACCCGGGTGCGCTGGCGTTCTACTGGGCCTACCTGGCCCTCGCCGCCGTGTCGCTCGCCGTGGTGGCGTGGCTGTCCGCGAGCCGCTTCGGCCTCGCCCTCCGGGCGATCCGCGCCGACGAAACCGCCGCGGAGTCGGCGGGGGTGGCGACCACCCGTACCAAGGTGGCGGCCCTGGCCCTCTCGGCGCTGCTCGCGGGGACCGCGGGAGCGCTGTTCGCCTTCCAGCAGGTGGTCGTGTTCCCGGACTCGATGTTCGACATCACCACAACCACGCTGATGGTGGTGATCGTGGTCGTGGGCGGGCGGGGCACCGTGGCGGGCCCGGTCGTCGGGGCGGTCGTGTTCGAGACCCTGGTGACCGAGTTGCACCTCTTTGCCAGCAGGCTGGACCCGTTGATCCTGCCGGCATTGATCGTGGTGGGCGTGGTGCTCCTCCCCGACGGAGTGGCACACCTCCTCCCCGTCCCGCCCGGCGCCGGCCGGGGCGGGACGCCCAGGGCCCGACCGCGCGCGGTCCTCCTCGACGCCGTCAGGCGCTACCGGCTGTGACCGCGGTGCTCGAGGTCGAATCCCTCACCAGGAACTTCGGGGGTCTGCGGGCCGTCGACGAGGTCACCTTCTCGCTCCGGCGCGGGACCGTGCTCGGCCTGATCGGACCCAACGGCGCCGGCAAGAGCACCGTCGTGAACCTGGTCACCGGTCATCTCGCCCCCACCCGGGGCCGGGTGCGGGTCGGCGGCCGGGACGTCACGGGGGCCCCGCCGTGGAAGCTCGTGCGCGCCGGGGTGGCGCGCACCTTCCAGGTGGTGCGGCCCTTCGAGGACCTGACGGTGCTCGACAACGTGGCGGTGAGCGCCATGTACGCGGCGGGTTTCCCGGCGCGAGCGGCGCGTACGACCGCCCGGCGGCTGCTCGAGCAGGTGGGCCTGGCTACCCGGGCCGGCGACCCCGCGGGTCAGCTCGGGGTCGCGGACAGCCGGCGCCTCGAGCTGGCCCGGGCCCTGGCCACCCACCCGCGGGTGCTCGTCCTCGACGAGATCCTGGGCGGCCTCGCCCAGCGGGAGATAGCGGCCGGCGTCGACCTGCTCGCCGCGCTCAGGGAACAGGGGATCGCCATCCTCCTCGTGGAGCACCACATGGGCGCCGTGCGGGCGCTGTGCGACAGGGTGATCATGCTCGAACGGGGCCGCCCCCTGACGTCGGGGCCGCCGGCGGAGGTGCTCTCCGACCGGCGGGTCGTCCGCGCCTACCTCGGCGCGCGCCACCCGGGGACGGCGCCGTGAGCCTGCTGGAGGTCCGCGCGCTCACCACGGGCTACCGCGGCGGCGCCGTCCTCGGCGGCGTCGACCTCGACGTCGGCCCCTACGAGATCGTGGCCGTCGTGGGGCCGAGCGGCTCCGGCAAGAGCACCCTGCTCGGCGCGATCAGCGGGCTGGTGCCCGTCGCCTCGGGGTCGGTCCGCCTCCACGGCCGCGACGTCGCCGGTCTCGCCGCCGAGGACATCATGGCGCTCGGCCTGGTCCACGTCCCGGAGCGGCGCCGTCTCTTCGCCGGCCTCACCGTGCGCGAGAACCTCCTCCTCGGCGGGTGGCGGGCGGGCCGGCGCGACATCGGGCGGGTCCTCGAGATGTTCCCCACCCTCGTCGGGCGCCTGGAGACGCCCTCCGGCGCCCTCTCCGGCGGCGAGCAGCAACTCTGCGCCATCGCGCGGGGGCTGATGGCCGATCCGGCGATCATGCTGATCGACGAGTTCTCCCTCGGTCTGGCGCCGGTGATGGCGCACGACATCCTGGTCCGCCTCGCCGACATCGCGGCGGGGGGCACCTCGCTCGTGCTCGTGGACCAGGACGCGGCCACGGCGCTGAGCGTCGCGGAGCGGGCGTACATCCTCGAGTCGGGCTTCATCGTCGCCTCCGGCCCCTCCGGCAAGCTGCTCGCCGACCACGCGCTGCTGGATCGCTACCTGGACTGACGGCCTCTGTGACATCCGTCCCAAAATCCTCTTGCTCCGAGCTAGTAGAAGATGTATACATCGGATGCAAGACATACCGTGTCTTCCGAAAAGGGGGGCCGGGCGGGCTCCAGGGGGCCCGCTCGCCCACGAGCCCGGAGGAGTGGCCGATGCCGCTTTCACTGCTGTCCCGTCAACGAAGTCGACGCAGCCGGAGGTGGCTGCGCAGCACCGTCGCGGTCGTCGCGGTGGGGGCGCTCGCGGCGGCGTGCGGCTCCAGCGCCAAGAAGGGGTCGACCAGTACCGGCTCCTCGCAATCCACCCTGACCGTCGGCACCCTCTACGCCGGATCGGGAGACTACTCCGCCTCGTCGCTGCCCGAGTACGAGGGCCTGCAGTTCTGGGTCAACCAGGTCAACGGCCAGGGGGGTGTCACGATCGCCGGCAAGAAGTACCACGTCAAGCTCGTCGCCTACAACGACCAGAGCGACCCGACCACCGCCGCCACCCTCTACAACCAGCTGCTCACCCAGAACAAGGTCGACGTGTTCGTCGCCGACTTCGGCTCGGTGCTCACCGCGCCGGCGATCACGATCGCGAAGGAACATCACCAGGTGCTCTTCGACCCGACCGGCTCGGGGGCTGTGTTCTTCTCCAACGGCGCCAACCCCTACGTGTTGCTCACATCGCTGCCGACGTCCGCCGTGTGGCCGAACGTGGCGGTCGACTTCCTGCTCTCCGAGCACGTGACCAAGGTCGCCATCATCTATGGCACCAACGACTTCGACGGGTCCCAGGCGGCCACCATCAAGAAGGGGCTCGAGGCGAAGGGGGTGACCCCCCTCTACTACCAGGGCGTCGACTCCAAGACCAGCGACTACGGCACGATCATCCAGACGGTCAAGGACAAGAGCCCGCAGGCGGTCATCGAGCTCGGCTACGAGAACAACGACATCGCCTTCCTCAACGACCTCCGCTCCGCCGGGGTGCACTTCCCCTTCGTGCTGACCCCGTTCCCGGCCCAGCTGCCCGACCTCTTCGCCAAGGACGTCGGGACCGCCGGTCTGGCCTACACGTTCGCCTACGGGGTTCCGCCGGTGCTGCAGATCAACAACGTCAACTACGGCATGGGCTTCACGGCGTTCTCCAAGGCGTTCAGCGCAGCGCACGGGGGCGCCACGCTCAACTTCCTCGACGTCGCCGGCTACAACGCCGGTCTGGTGATCCAGGACAGCCTGGCTCACGCCAAGTCGACCAAGCAGCTCGACATCCGCGCCGGGGCGGCCGCCCTCTCCGGCAAGCTGCGCACGCTGATGGGCAGCTTCGTGATCGACGACACCGGCGAGCAGCTCGGCGAGCTCCTCCCCGTCGCCCAGTACTTCCCCAACGGTGGCTTCAAGATCGTGTACCCCGCCGACCAGGCGACGACCAAGCCCGTTTACCCGGCACCGGCCAGCTAACCACGATTCTCTGATCAGCCCCGCCCGGCGCGTGCATCGGCGCCGGGTGGGGCCGATCCCAAGGACCAGTCATGCTCTTCGGTTACGCCCTGATCGCCGGTGTTCTCTTCGGGCTCTTCTACGCCTTCATGAGCACGGGCCTGAACCTGCTCTTCGGGGTGCTCCGCCTCGTGAACCTGGCCCACGGCGACATCGTGGTGTTCGGCGCCTACGTCGCCTACAGCCTCTCGTCCATGGCCGGGCTCAACCCGCTTCTCGCCATCCCGATCACGATCGTCCCCGCGCTCGCCTTCGGCGTGCTCCTCTACTACGGGACCGTCCCCCGCCTCAACCGGTCGCAGGACACCGAGATGGCGTCGCTGATCCTCTTCTTCGGGGTGTCCCAGGTGCTCGAGGCGGTCGCCACGTTCGCCTACGGCAACAACCAGGCGTCGCTGAGCCCCACCACCTTCGGCGGGCCGATCAACATCCTGGGCGAGCACGTCCCGGCCACCTGGGTGGTGTGCGGGCTGCTGTCGATCCCCGCCCTCGTCGTGCTGTTCGTCTACCTGTACCGGTCACGCCTCGGCATGGCGACCCGGGCGGTGATGGCCAGCAGGGAGGAGGCGGCGGCAGCGGGCATCAACACCCGGCGCGTCGCTGCCCTCGCCTTCGGCATCGGCGTCGCCTTCGCGGCCGCCTCCGGGGCGCTCACCATCTTCATGCTCGGCGGGGTCAACCCCAGCACCGGCAGCGAGCTCGTGTTGACGGCGTTCACCGTGGTGGTCATCGGCTCTCTCGGCAACCCGATCGGCACCGTCGTGGGGGGCCTGCTGTACGGGCTGGTCTTCACTTTCACCAAGACGTACTCCCCGTCGTGGGCGGACATCGTTCCGTACCTGCTGATGCTCGTTGTGCTGCTCGTGCGGCCCACGGGCATCCTCGGCAGGAGGGTGCGCAGTGCCTAGCCCGGCCGTCGCCGGGACCGGGGCGGCCACCACGGCCGGCGCGGCCACGCCGGCACCCGGGACCCGGCCGGGGGCGAGGCGCTGGGCGGCGTGGGCCGCCTACGTCGTGGTCATCCCTGTCCTGCTCTACCTGACGCCCCACGTCTACAACAATCAGCTGCTGCTCCTGAACCTGGTCGTCTACCTGGTCCTCGCTCAGGGCGTCAACGTCATCTACGGCTTCACCGGCTACCTGCCGTTCGGTTACGTCGGCTTCTTCGGCGCCGGCGCCTACGGCACGTCCATGGCGGTGATCCACCTGCACACCGGCGGCACCGTCGCGGTCCTGATCGGCGCGGTGGTGTCGACGGCGATGGCGGTGGTGCTGCTGCCGCTGCTGCGCCTGACGGGCGCGTACTTCGCCCTCGCCAGCCTCGCGGCGTCCCAGGCCGTGTACCTGGTGATCGCCAACCCGTCGCTGACGTCGTTCACCAAGGGCCCCTACGGGGTGGACCTCTCGAGGGTCTTCAACCCCAACCTCGCCTACCTGTACGCGGCGATCCTGCTCGCCGTGGCGACGGCGGTGGTCGTGTACCTGCGCAACTCGGCGTTCGGCCTGTCGCTGCGTGCCGTGCGCGCCGACCCGCTCACGGCCTCGGTCGCCGGCATCAACGTGGCGCGCGCCCGGGGCATCGCCTGGCTGGCGTCGGCGGTGCTCGCCGGGCTGGCAGGCGGGATCTCCGCCTGGGTGACGTCGGTCTTCTATCCCGAAACGGTGTTCGCCATCAACATCAGCGTGTTCGCCATCGTCTTCGCCCTCTTCGGCGGGGTCGGCAGCGTGCTCGGCCCGGTCTTCGGGGGGATCATCCTGTACTCGCTGTACGAGTACATCGGGGTCTCCTCCCCCCAGTACTTCCAGTTCGCCTACGGCCTTTTGATCGTCATTCTCATGCTGTTCCTCCCGGGCGGCCTGGCGAGCGTCGCCCGTGCAGCCCGCAGCCTGTGGGAGCGCACGGGAGGAAGGGTGCACCGTCGTGCCTGAAGCCGCGCCGGCCCCGGGCGCCGCCGCGCCGCCGCCGGCGGGCGCGACGCCCGTCCTCGAGGTCCGGGAGGTGACCAAGGAGTTCGGGGCGTTCACGGCCCTCGACGGGGTGAGCCTGAGCCTCCAGCCGGGTCAGGCTCTCGGCCTGGTGGGCCCCAACGGGTCGGGCAAGACGACCCTCATCAACGTCATGTCCGGGGTGCACGCCGCCACCCGCGGCCGGGTGCTGCTGCGGGGGGAGGAGATCACCGGGCTGGCCCCTCACCGGGTGTGCCGGCGGGGCATGAACCGCACGTTCCAGATCCCGAGGCCGCTCGGCCCCCTCACCGCCGAGGAGAACGTCGCCGTGGCGCGCCGTCACGGCCGCCCCTCCCGGCACCTCGACGTGGACCCGCTCGGGTTCGTCGGCCTCGAGAAGTTCGCGTCGAGGCCGGCGTCGGGTCTCACGACCGGCCAGCAGAAGCGGCTCGACCTCGCCCGCGCCATCGCCACCGGACCGGAGGTGCTGCTCGTCGACGAGCTCGGCGCCGGCCTCAGCCCGGCCGAGCTCGAGCACGTCGGCGAGCTGCTGCGCGGGCTCTCCGCGATGGGGGTGGCTCTCGTCGTCGTCGAGCACCTTCTCGGCTTCCTCGAGGCGGTCGTCGCATCCGTCGTGGTCCTCGACGCGGGCCGCCCCCTCTTCGTCGGATCGCTCCGCGACGCCGTGGCCGATCCGCGGGTCATCGAAGTGTTCCTCGGCAAGTAGGGCAAGGAGTCGAACCGTGTCCCTCGAAGCGACCGCCGTCACCTCAGGCTACGGCGAGATGCAGGTCCTGTGGGGGATCGACCTGAGCGTCGCCGACGACGAGGCGGTGGTGCTGCTCGGCGCCAACGGCGCCGGGAAGACGACGCTGCTCCGCACCGTGGTGGGGCTGCTGCCGCTGCGCTCGGGTGAGATCCGCTTCCTCGGCGAGAGGGTCGATCACCTCCGGGCCGACCAGCGTGTGCAGAGGGGCATGTCGTTCATGAGCGAGACCGGGGTGTTCCCCGACCTGAGCATCGAGGACAACCTCCGCCTGGGCGGCTACGGCCTCGCCCGCCCCGTTGTCGCGGCGAGCCTCGAGCGCACCTGGGAGATGTTCCCCCAGCTCCGGCCCCGGCGCAGGGAACCCGCCGGCGCCCTGTCGGGAGGCCAGCGCAAGATCCTCGGCGTCGCCCGGGCGCTGGTGCGCGAGCCGCGGCTGCTGGTCATGGACGAGCCGTCCTCGGGGCTGTCGCCGCTGTTCGTCAACGAGCTGGTCGACCTGCTCCAGGGGGTGCGGGCCCACTCGTCGGTGACCCTCTTGCTGGCGGAGCAGAACGTGACATTCCTCGGCCTCGCCGACCGTGCCTACGTGATCGAAGGCGGCCGCACACGCTTCGAAGGCACCGTCGCCGACTTCGAGCGAAGCGCCGACATCCGCGAGGCGTTCTTCGGGCTGAGCAGCCACGACCCTGCCCCCTGACGGCTCCCGCGTGCGGGCCGGCCGCTGAGCGGTGCTGGAGGAACCCCAGGTCGACCGAGCTGGTGGCGGGGTCGAGCCCGCGGGAGGTGACCACCTTGGTGCGGGTGTGGAAGCGGATGCCGTCGGGGCCGTACATGTGGGTGTCGCCGAAGAGCGAGGCCGCGCCGCGGAGGAGGAGGGCTACCGGCTGCTGCAGAGAACCGGCGGCCGCCGGCGGGCGCGCGAGGAAAGGGTCCCTCGAGGCCATCCTCGAGTTCCGCGTCGACGGGGTCGTCCTCCTCAGCCCGCTTCTGTCCACCGCCAGGATCCGCCAGACGGCGAGGGTCACCCCCGTCGTCGTGGTGAGCCGGGCGATGCGGCGCGGTGGACAGCGTGATCACCGACGTGGTGTTCGGCGCACAGCTCGCCGTCAACCATCTCCTCGCGCTCGGCCACCGCCGGATCGCCCACATCGACGGAGGCGCCGACCCGGCCGGCCCTTCCCGCCGGCGGGGCTACGAGCACGCATGCGCGCGGCGGGCCTCGAACGCCTGGTCGTCCCCGGCGACTTCAGCGAGGCCGGCGGCGCCCGCGGCGCCTCCTCCGCCTCGACCCCTGCCCACGGCGGCCGCGGCCGCCAAGGACCCCGCCGCCGCCGGCGCCATGGAACGCCTGGAGGACGCCGGCATCCGCGCGTCCCGGCCGACATGTCCGTCGTCGGCTCCGACAACGCCGCGCCGGCGGCTCTCGGCCAGATCAGCCTCACGACCGTCACCCAGCCTCGCCAGGAGATGGGCCGGCCCGGCGCCGGCGCGCAACCCCTGGACCTGCGCGATCAGGTCAGCCGAGCCGGTCGAGGGCGGTGCGCAGGTCGGTGAGGAGGTCGCCGGCGCTCTCCAGCCCGACGGAGAGGCGCACGAGGCCCGGGTCCACCTCCAGGGGGGATCCCGCG
Organism: Actinomycetes bacterium; assembly: GCA_021788115.1. Taxonomy (GTDB): domain Bacteria; phylum Actinomycetota; class Acidimicrobiia; order Acidimicrobiales; family Palsa-688; genus JAJYLA01. The sequence goes on from JAJYLA010000004.1 coordinate 31,083, forward strand.
GCGGAGGCGTGGGTCATGCGGTGCGGGTGCTCGATGAGAGACTCCACCGCGCCCAGCGATTCCGCCAGGGTGAACAGCGACGTACCCCCCGCCACCTTCAGCGCCGCGCCCTCGCCTCCCGCGAGCACGAAGGACACCATCCCCCCGAAGCCGCGCATCTGGCGCGCCGCGGTGGCGTGGCCGGGGTGCGACTCCAGGCCCGGGTAGAAGACCCTGCGCACCGCGGGGTGGCGGGAGAGCATCGCGGCCACCGCGGCCGCGTTCGCGCAGTGGCGGTCCATCCGCACCGCCAGGGTCTTGATCCCGCGCAGCACCAGGTAGCAGTCGAGAGGGCCGGGCACCGCACCTGCGGCGTTCTGATAGAAGGCGACCCGGTCCGCCAGCGATTCGTCGCCGACCGCGACGAAGCCGCCGACGACGTCGCTGTGGCCGCCCAGGTACTTGGTCGTTGAATGCACCACCATGTCGGCGCCGAGCGAAAGCGGCTGCTGGAGGTAGGGCGTCGCGAACGTGTTGTCGACGACCACGAGCGCCCCTCGCTCGTGGGCGGCCTCCGACACCGCGGCGATGTCCACGATCGACAGCAGCGGGTTCGACGGCGTTTCCACCCACACCATCCGCGTCGACGGCGTCCACGCAGACGCGAGCGCGCCGGCGGGATCGCCGCCGGTCAGGTCTGCGGCGGTGTGGGACACGCCGAGGGGCCCCCACACGCGATCCACGAGGCGGAACGTCCCGCCGTAGGCGTCGGTGGGGATGACGAGGTGGTCCCCGGGCCGCATCAGGTGCAGCACGGCGTCCTCTGCGGCGAGCCCGCTGGCGAACGCGAGGCCCCGCGCGGCGCCTTCCAGGGAGGCGAGGCACGCCTCGAGGGCGGAGCGGGTCGGGTTGCCGCTGCGGGAGTACTCGAACCCCCGGTGGACACCGACGGCGTCCTGGGCGAACGTCGTCGCCAGCGACACCGCCGGGACGACCGCTCCCGTGGAGCGCTCCGGTTCCTGGCCGGCGTGGATGGCACGCGTCTCGAAGCCCTCGAAGCCCTTGAAGCCGCCGGGCTCCTCGGGGCGCCTCGAGTTCACCGGCCGGGCACCCCCATACCCCCCGAGAGGAAGTCGAGCAGGTCGCTGCGGGTGACGATCCCCGTCGGGTGGCCGGCGTCGAGGACAAGCACGGCCGCGCTGTCGGCGAGGCGGGCCGCCGCCAGGCCGACCGGCTCGCCACTGCCCACCCTGGGCAACGGCGGGTCCATGATCGACTCCACCGCGGCGTCCACCACCGACGGGTCGCCCGCCAGCCGTCCGAGCAGGCCCCTGTCCGTGACCGTCCCGACGACCTCCGCCAGGGACAGTGGCGGCTCCGCCTTGACGACCGGCAGTTGAGATACGCCGTACTCCCGCAGCAAAGCCACCGCGGCGCGCACCGTCTCCGCCGGGTGGACGTGCACCAGCGGCGGCATGGACGTGCCTGTCGCGGAGCGCTTTTTGTGCTCCAGCAGTTCACCGACCGTGTCGCCCACGACGCCACCGGCTCGCAGGAAGCCGTGGTCGGCCATCCAGCCCTCGTCGTACAGCTTCGACAGGTAGCTCCGCCCCGAGTCGGGGAGCAGCGCCACGATCAGCGCGTCGGGGCCGAGGTCGCGGCCCACCTCGAGGGCGGCCCACACCGTCGTTCCCGAGGAGCCGCCAGCGAGGATCCCCTCCTCGCGTGCCAGCCGGCGGGCGGTGAGGAAGCTGTCACGATCGGACACCATCACCACCCGGTCGGGGATCGTCCGGTCGTAGGTCTCGGGCCAGAAGTCCTCGCCGATCCCCTCGACCAGGTAGGGGCGCCCCCGGCCCCCCGAGTACACCGAGCCCTCCGGGTCCGCCCCGATGATCTGCACGTCGGGATTCTGCGCCTTCAGGTAGCGCCCGACCCCGGTGATGGTGCCGCCCGTGCCGATGCTCGCCACCAGGTGCGTGACCCGCCCCGACGTCTGATGCCACACCTCGGGGCCGGTGCTCAGCTCGTGCGCCTCCGCGTTGTGCGGGTTGGCGTACTGGTTGGGCATGTAGGCGCCGGGCGTCCTCTCGGTCAGCCTGCGGGCGACCGAGTAGTACGAATCCGGATGGGACGGATCCACGGCTGTCGGGCACATCACGACCTCCGCTCCGTACGCCCGCAGCAGGGCGATCTTCTCCGTCGACACCTTGTCGGGCATGGTGAAAATACACCGGTATCCGCGGCGGGCACCGATGATGGCCAGGGCAACGCCGGTGTTGCCCGAGGTCGGTTCGACGATCGTGCCGCCGGGCTTCAAGAGGCCTTCACGCTCGGCGGCCTGGACCATGGTCAAAGCCGGGCGGTCCTTGATGCTCCCTCCCGGGTTCAGGAACTCCACCTTGCCGAGCAGCTGCGCGGAAAGATCCCGCGCGATCCGGTCCATGCGCACGAGGGGGGTGTCGCCGACGAGTTCCAGGAGGGAGTCTGCGGCCCGCACCGGGGGGCCCTCGTCGCGGGTGCGCACGACGGCAATCCCGGACTGCACGTCGCCCAGGTGGTCGCTGTAAACGGTCACGGGCAGGCCGGCGCCGTGCAACTGGCGGGCGATGTCGGCGACGCCGGCGGCCGCCTCCTCCGTGGCGACGCCGACCACGCCCACCGATCGGGGTATGTGGGCGCGCAGCTCCGCGATCGTGGCGGACGGCAAGGGCCCGCTGACCACGTCGATGCGCCGCCGGGCCCGCAGCGCGATGCGGTCCGGTACCGATGCACCGTCGACGACCACCAAGACGTCCATGCGGTGTCCATCATGACCCGACGGGCGGGCACGCGCTAGCCTCACGGATCGGGTGATCTTTTACCTCATCTGTGGCCTTGCGGGCCTTTTCTGTATCCTGGCCCTCGGGCTCGGCCCACTCTTTTTCGGGCTGGTGGGCCTGCTGATCTTCGCGTGGTCGTTTCGCCGGCGGCGCCGCCGGTGGTGGGGGCTGCCGGTCGCCGGCGCCGGCACGGGGTTCGTGCTGGCCGTCGGCCTCGGCTGGTCGTGGCATGGGGTCGTCGGGGCGCTCGCCGGCGGCTTCGTGATCCTCGCCGCCGCCCGGGTGGCGATCCGGCTGGTCGACGGGAGGCCGCTGGGAGCCCGCTGGCGTTAACGTGGGCGCCGTGGATCCTCGCTACCCGCCCGAAGCGGAGGTGTACAGGGACAAGGTCCGGGCGTTTCTCGCCGAGCAGCTCCCCGCCGGCTGGAAAGGGATCGGCGCCCTCGACGAGGAGGAGGCGGACCGATTCACCGCGGAGTGGCGGGCGACCCTTTACGACCGCGGGCTCCTCGCCCCGTCGTGGCCGGCCGAGTACGGCGGCGGCGGCCTGTCGCCGCTGGAGCAGGTCGTCGTCGCGGAGGAGCTGTTCAAGGTCGGCGTGCCCACCGGCGGGCGCAACGACGGGTTCGGTATCCAGATGGTCGGCAACACCCTCTTGCACTGGGGCACCGACGAGCAGAAGCGATACTTCCTGCCCCGGATCCTCTCCGGCGAGCACGTCTGGTGCCAGGGCTACTCGGAGCCGAACGCCGGCTCGGACCTCGCCAACCTGGGAACCCGTGCCGTCCTCGACGGCGACGAGTGGCTGATCAACGGGCAGAAGATCTGGACGTCCGCAGCCAGCAGGGCGAACTGGATCTTCGTGCTGGCCCGCACGGACCCCTCGGTCTCCAAGCACAAGGGCATCACGTTCCTGCTGGTCCCGATGGACCAGCCCGGCGTCGAGATCCGCCCGATCCGGATGATGACCGGCAGGTCCGAGTTCTTCGAGACCTTCTTCACCGACGCGCGCACCGCGAAGGACAACGTCGTGGGCGGCGTCAACGCCGGCTGGGGCGTGGCGATGACCCTCCTCGGCTACGAGCGGGGGGAGTCGGCGGCCACGTTTCCCATCATGTTCCGCGCCGAGATCGACAGGCTGCTCGACCTGGCACGCGAGACCGGTGCGGCGCGCGACCCGCTCATCCGGCAGCGGCTCGCCTCGTGCTGGTCGAAGGTGGAGGTGATGCGCTTCTTGGGGATGCGCACCCTGACCAAGTTCCTCGCCGGCAGCGCGCCCGGGCCGGCCGAGTCGGCCTTCAAGCTGTACTGGAGCGAGTACCACAAGATCGTCACCGACCTGGCGGTGGACATCCTCGGCATGGCCGCCCTCACGCCGGTGGGGCACCAGTCCTGGGGTTTCCGGACCGACGCCGTCGGGGCGCCGAACGACAGCGGTTCGTGGGCGAGCACCTTCTTGATGAGCCGCGCCGGGACCATCTACGCCGGGACCTCCCAGGTCCAGCGCAACATCATCGGCGAGATCGTCCTCGGGCTCCCGAAGGAGCCGGCGGCCTCCGGTCAGGGCAGCAGCTGGCGGGACGCTCAACAGTCACCGCCGGCTTCGCCGGCCTCGCCGGCGTAAGGCGGCCCCGCTCGGCGTCAGCCGCCGGGTGCGCCGGCGTCGAGCCCGGGCCGGCTGGCGAGGCCCAATTCCCAGCTGAATCACAGGTGGCCTTCATGTCCGTATGCCTTGATGGTCCCGAAGCATCACGGCTTCCGAAACAGGGGAGGGTCCAACATGATCAGTCGGTTCGCCAAGCTTCTGGTGTCGTTCGGAGTGCTCGGAGGGACAGCCGGTCTCGGGTTGGGGATCGGGGACGCGGTCTCCAGCGCGGCGGCGACGACCACGACGCCGGGCTCGACGGCCACCACCGCCCCGGCGGGTTCGCACACCTGCCCGCACGCCAGCTCGGCGTCCGTGTTCACCGCCGGCCACTAGCTCGGCGCCGGCGCTACCCGCTCGACTACTTGGAGTGTTTTCACATTTCTGGAGTGGATTCGCCGGCTGCCGGCGGTGATTTCACTCCAAGAACGCGGGATCACTCCAAGAAGTGAGGTCGGGTCCCGTGCCGGCGCCGGCGTGGAAGAGCGTCTTGCCGGCGGGTACTGAAGGGTGACGGACGCGGCGAGCACCCGCTCGCGCACCCCCTCGGGGAGGTCGGAGAGCAGGTTTTCGGGCTGCGGCTCAGCGGCCGTCGCGACCACCGGGTCGGCGTCCGCGAGCGCCGGAGCGTGCCCGACCTCGTCTTCGGACCCGGGGGTGCCCTTGCCTGGCCCGAAGAGCGGGGCGACCGCGGCGGCGGCGAGGAAGCTCCACCCGGCCGGCTCCCATCCGCGGCGCAGCTCATCGGGCAGGGTCGCCGCGCTGGGGTGGGAGACCAGGATCGTGAGGACGGCGATCCCGAAGGTGCCGCCGATCTGGCGCACGCTGGAGTTGACGGCCGACGCCGTCGCGTAGCGTCCGGCCGGCACGGCGGACAGGCCGCCGCTGGTGGCGGCGGGAAGCGTGGCGCCGACGCCGATGCCGCTCAGCACCTGGCCGGGGAGCCACTGGCCGAGAGAGTCCGGGTGGTGACCTACGCGCGTCGCGTACCAGAGAAAGGCGCCGGCCCGCACCAGCGCGCCGGGGACGACGACGGCGCGCGGTCCGGCCCGGTCGGCGACCCGCCCGATCGGGGTGGCGACGGCGGCGACCGCGAAAGCGGCGAGAGTGCCGGCGCCGGCCCAACCCCAGCTGCTGCCCTGGACGATGGCGAGCGTCACGGCGCCGAGGGCGGCCGAGAGGGCGATGGCGCCCCGGAGGTCGGGCATCACCCGCCGACCGGGGGCGCGGCTTTCGAGCACTGTGCGGCGCGCCAGGACCCAGGCCAGTATCCCTAGGGGGAGGTTGATGAGGAAAACCAGCCGCCAGTTGGACGCGCTCACCAGTGCGCCGCCGATCGGCGGCCCGAGGCCGGCGGCCAGCGCGCCGGCGGCAGCCGACAGGCTGAGAGCGTGCGCCCGGCGGCCCGGTGGGGACGCGTGGACGACGATCGCGAGGGAGGCCGGCACGAGCATGGCTGCTCCGGCGCCCTGGAGCACCCGGAAGACGATGAGCATCTGCACCGACGTGGACGCCGCGCTCAAGCCGGACATGACCACGAAGGTGACGAGGCCCATCCGGAAGACGCGCCGCCTCCCGACGAGGTCGGCGATCCGGCCGAAGAGGACCAGGGGCCCGGCGAAGACCACGTTGTAGGCGTTGAGCACCCAGGACAGTGTCCCGAACCGGACGTGGGGGAACGACGCCTGGATGTTGGGAAAGGCGACGTTGACGACGGTCGAGTCCATGAACGCCAGGAACGCCCCGAAGGCCGCGATCGCGACGGCCACCATTGGGACGTACCGGCGCCGTCCCTCCGTGGGCTGGTAGATGAAGGTGGTCGGTGGGGGCACGTCGGCCGTGTCCGAGGCCGGCGTGCCGAGGTCGGCGGTCGTCATCGGCCGATGACGGCTCCGAACCCGCTGGTCAGCCACGGCGATGCCCGCATGGCGAAGGTGGCCGCACCCGTTCCGGTCTCGAGGACCCGGATGCCAGCCAGGCGGTCGATCGGGGGGCGGGGCCGGGTCCCGGCGGCCACCTCCTGCAGCGAGGCGACGCCGTCGGATCCGGAGTCGGAGACTGCGAGCGTCCTCCAGGGGGCGCTCCCACGGGCCGGGTGTAGGCCAGTGCGCCTCGCGGGCCGGCGGCCCGAGGGGGCCGAACCCGCTCATGTCCAGCGGCCGCCCCAGAAACACCCGGGAGGTCCCGAATCCGAGCAACGGCCCGCCGGCCCCGCCGGCCCCGGCCCCGCGCGACCATGGTCGAGGGCCACGGGCTGGTCCCGACGGATCGAAGGAGGTGGCTGTGGCGCGCGAATGGGAGTACCCGCCGGCGCGACGCGGCGATGACGCCGACGAATACCACGGCGAGACGGTTCCCGACCCCTACCGGTGGCTGGAAGACCCGGACTCCGAGGAGACGATCGCGTGGGTCCGGTCCGAAAACGACCTGACCGACGCCCTGCTCGCCGCCTCCCCCGCACGCGAGACCCTGCGGGGGCGCCTGGCGGAGCTGTGGGGCTACCCGAGGTTCGGGGTGCCCTTCGAGCGGGGCGGGAGGTGGTTCCAGTCCCGGCAACTCGGCCTCCAGGACCACCCGGTCCTCTACGTGATGGACGCGCCCGACGACGACGGCCGCCCGCTGCTCGATGCCAACCTTCTGTCCGAGGACGGAACGGTGGCGGTGACGAGCCTTGCACCGAGCGACGACGGTCGCCTCCTGGCCTACGGGACCAGCACGGCGGGCTCCGATTGGAGGACCTGGCGGGTACGCGTGGTCGACACCGGCGACGACCTGCCCGACGTGGTCGAGTGGTCGAAGTACTCCTCGGTGGCATGGCGCAAGGACGGATCGGGCTACTACTACGCGGCGCTGGAGCGGCCAGACCCGGGAAAGGAGTACACGGCGGAGAACCGGTCGCCGTGGATCTCCTTCCACCGGCTCGGGACGTCGCAGGCAGACGACGAGATCGTTTTCGTGGCCTCGGAACCGGACTGGCTGCCGGACGCGGAGGTCACCGACGACGACCGCTACCTGGTGATCTCGGTCCGCCGGGGCACCTTCCCCGAGACCCGGCTGTCGGTGCTTGACCTCCAGCAGCCGGGCCGGGGTTTCCGCCCGCTGGCAGCAGGCTTCGAGTTCGAGGCTGCGGTGGTCGGCAACGAGGGCACCACCTTTTTCCTCCTGACGGACCATCGTGCAGGGCGCCGGAGGGTGGTCGCGGCGGACCTCGAAAACCCGGCCCCCGAAGGCTGGCGCGACGTCATACCCGAGTCCGGCGACACGCTGCTGTCCGCCCACCTCTTCGGGGGGAGGCTGGTGTGCCACTGCCTCCGCGACGCGTGCTCGCGCCTGCGGGTGCACAGCCTGACCGGCGAGCACCTGCGGGACATTCCGCTGCCCGCGTTCGCGTCGCTCGCCGGCGGCTTCCAGCACGAGGGCGGCATCGAGGGGCGACCCGGAAGCGACGTGGTCCATTTCGGGGTGGTCTCCTTCGCCGATTCCGGCTCGCTGTGGCGCCACCACCTCTCGTCGGAGGAGACCGCCCTGGTGCGGGAACCCGCGGCGCCGGTCGACCCGGCCGGGTTCGCGACCGACCAGGTGTTCGTCACGTCGGACGACGGGACCCGGGTGCCCCTGTTCCTCACCCGCCGGCGCGACGTCCAGCCCGCCGGCGAGGTCCCCGTGATCCTCTACGGGTACGGCGGCTTCGACATCCCGATCTCGCCCTTCTTCTCGGTGACGCAGGCGGTGTGGATGGAGAGAGGGGGGCTGCTGGCCGTCGCCAGCCTGCGCGGCGGCGGCGAGTACGGCCGGGAGTGGCACGACGCGGGGCGGCTGGCCAACAAGCAGAAGGTCTTCGACGACTTCTGCGCGTGTGCCAGGTGGCTCGCCGGATCCGGCTGGTCGCGGCCGGGCCGCATCGCCATCAACGGCGGCTCGAACGGCGGTCTCCTGGTCGGGGCCTGCCTCACCCAGCACCCGGAGCTCTTCGGCGCGGCGGTGGCGCAGGTGGGTGTGCTGGACATGCTGCGATTCCACAAGTTCACGATCGGCTGGGCATGGAAGAGCGACTTCGGCGACCCCGACGACCCGGAGCAGTACCGGTGGCTGCGGGCCTACTCGCCGCTCCACAACGTCGAAGTGGGCCGTTCGTACCCGGCCACGCTCCTCATGACCGGCGACCACGACGACCGGGTCGTGCCCGGCCACTCCTTCAAGTTCGCCGCGGCCCTGCAGGCCGCGCAGGGCGGGCCGGCCCCGATCCTGGTGCGCGTGGAGACAGCCGCCGGGCACGGCCAGGGCAAGCCCACGTCCAAGCAGATCGCGGAACAGGCGGACTTCCTGGCCTTCCTCGAGCTCGCACTCGAGCTCGCACTCGAGCGGGACAGCGCCCGGGAAGAAAACGCTCCTCCACGGCGCTCCTGACCCGCCCGCCGCCGCCGGCGCCGCCGTTGGCGGCCGGCGGGACCTCTCCCCGACACCGGGCGCGGGCGGCGACTGTGGCCGGCCGCCGGGGTGGGGCCGCCACCTATGATCGGGCGATGCGGCTGAGCCCCGAAGAGGGACGGGTGATCGGCAGCCTGATCGAGAAGCAGCTGGCCACCCCGCAGCAGTATCCGCTCACGCTCAACGCGCTGGTGCTCGCCTGCAACCAGTCGACCAACCGTGACCCGGTGGTGTCCTACAGCGACAGCGAGGTGCACCAGACCCTCGTCGGGCTCAAAGACGCCGGCCTGGTGCGCTTCGTCCATCCCTCCCACGGGCGGAGCGTGATCCGCTACCGGCAGGTCCTCGACGAGCGGCTCGGGCTCGACAACGGGGATCTGGCCCTGATGGCTGTGCTGCTCTTGCGCGGGCCCCAGACGGCGGCGGAGCTCCGGGCCCGCACCGAGAGGATGGCCGTGTTCGAGGGGCTCGCAGCCGTCGAGGCAGAGCTTCAGCGGCTGAGCGGCTGGGAAGAGCCCCTCGTGCGGCGCCTCCCCCGGCGCCCGGGTCAGAAGGAAGAGCGCTGGTGCCAGGCGCTCATGTCCGGCCCGGCCCCTGAGGCGGCGGATGCCGGGCCGCCGGCGAGCCGCGAATTGGCCGAGGACGGGGCGCGGGGCGCCGGCGCCGCGCCGGCTGCGCCGTCCTCCGCGCCGGCTGCGCCGTCCTCCGCGCCGCGGCCCGCCGCTTCCGAAGCGGGGGGCGGCGTCGACGGCGGCCCTCCCGCCTCCGCCGGCGAGATCGCTGCCCTCCGCGCCGAGACGGCAGCGCTGCGCGCCGAGGTGGCCGCGCTGAGGGAGGCTGTGGAACACCTGCGCGCCGAGCTGGGGGTCTGAGCGGCCGGCTCTCCTCCGACGCGCCGACGCGACCGCTGCCCGGCCACCCGCCGGCCGTCGGCGGCTCTGCGGCAGCCGCGCCCGCCGCTTGTGGTCGCCGGCGTCTGAGGCAGATAGCGTCGCCGCCCGTGACGCGATCAGCAGCACCAGGAGATTCGGCGCCCTCCGATACGGACGTGACCCACGAAAGCGGCGTCCTCGCCGGCCCGGGGCTCCTCATCCACGGCGGCGCCGGCTCCTTCTCGAACGTGCGGAGCCCCGCCGACGCCGAGCGTCTGGGCGCAGCGATGGAAGCGGCCCTCGCCGTGGCGTGGGAGGCGCTGGCCCGCGGCGGGACTGCGCTCGATGCCGCCGTCGAGGCGGTTGCCGCCATGGAGGACAGCGGAATGTTCAATGCCGGGCCTGGCTCGGCGCGGAACACCCGCGGCCAGATCGAGACCGACGCGGCGGTCATGGACGGCGCGACGGGCGCCGCCGGCGCGATCTGTGCTGCGACGTGGGCCGCCAACCCTGTGCGCGCCGCCCGGCTCGTCGCGGCTCTCGACCATCGGACGGGGGGTCCTGTGCTGCTGGCCGCAGGGGGCGCCGATCAGCTGGCCGAGTCGGCGGGCCTGCCCCGCATGCGGCCGGCCGGGAGCGTCGCCGGCGGCGTCGCCGGCGGCTCCGGCGCGGGGACGGTGGGCGCCGTCGCCGTCGACGCGGCGGGCCACGTGGCGGCGGCCACATCCACCGGCGGCCGCGAGGGTCAACGGCCGGGCCGCGTCGGCGACAGCCCGATCATCGGTGCAGGCACCTGGGCAGACGACGCCACCGTCGCCGTGTCGGCGACCGGGATCGGCGAGGCGTTCATGCTCGCCGGCTTCGCCCACCGCGTCGACTGGCTCCTCCGCGGCGGCGCGGACGTCGACCGGGCGGTGATCGACGCCCTGACGGCCGTGGCGGAGAGAGGCGGTACCGGAGGGGCGATCACCGTCACCCCCTCGGGACGGTTCGCGGTCCGCTTCGACACCCGCGCGATGGCACGGGGCTGGCGCGACGCGTCCACGTGCACCGTCGGGATCGCGGGGATCGCGGGCGGGCAGTGACGCGCCCCGGCTCCGCCGGGGCCCTGCCACTCGCGGGCGGGCGCCCTGGCGGCGGGTATCGTCGAGCAGTGCGACAGCCTTCCCGCCCGGCATCAGGCCGCGCGGATGTGGTCGCCACCGTGGCCGGGACGGTGGTCTGCTCCTCGCCGGTGTTCCTGGTCGGCGCGGTCGCCGTGCAGATCCGTGAGTCGTTGCACTTCGGTGCGGGGACGCTGGGTGCCGTCATCGCCCTCTACTACCTGGGGGCGGGCCTGAGCTCCATCGCTCTCGGCCGCGCCGTCGAGGCGATCGGCGGCCTGCGCACCATGCGCTACGCCGGCGCCGCCAGCTCGCTGACGCTCCTGCTCATCGCCGCCGTCGTCCGGTCACCCGGGTCGCTGGCCGCGGTCATGGTGCCGGCGGGAATCGCCAGCGCCGCCATGCAGCCGGCGTCCAACCTGTTGCTCACCCGGCGGGTCCCCGGTGAGCGCCTCGGGCTCGCGTTCGGGCTCAAGCAGTCGGCCGTGCCGTTCGCGTCCTTGCTGGGCGGTCTCGCCGTCCCGGCCGTGGCTTTGACGGTCGGATGGCGCTGGGCCTTCGCCGCCGCCGCAGCCCTCGCGGCCGCCACGGTCCTGCTGATCCCCCGACCCCGGCAGACCCTGGCGGAGCGCCGCGCCGGCCGCGCCTCGCGCGTCCGATCACCGATCCGCCGGGGGCCTCTGGTGGCTCTGACCCTCGCCTTCGGGGTCGGCGTGGGGGCGGCGAGCGCGCTGACGGCCTTCCTCGTCAGCTCCGCGGTCGCCGGGGGGCTCGGCCGGGGCGAGGCGGGGTTCCTGGCCGCCTTCGGTGGGGCCACGGCCGTGGTGAGCCGGGTCGTCACGGGTCTGCGAGCGGACCGGCGCGGCAGGGGCCACCTTCCGGTGGTGGCCGCGATGCTGGCGGTCGGCGCAGCTGGCTACGCGGTCCTCTCCGTGGTGAGCGCCCACCGGCTCGTCGACCTGTACTTCCCGGTGGTCGCCGTCGTGTTCGGCGCCGGCTGGGGCTGGAACGGCCTGTTCAACTTCGCGGTCGTCCGGATCAACGCCGACCATCCCGCGACGGCAACCGGCGTCACCCAGACCGGCGGGCGGTTCGGCAGCGTCGTCGGGCCCCTCGTCTTCGGGCTGATCGTCGCCCACGGCTCGTATTCCCTCGCCTGGCTTTTCACGGCCGTGGCGGCGCTGCTCTCTGCCGGCGGGATGCTCGCCGGCCGGCGATACCTGCGGGTGAGCGGGGCGCCCGCCCACCCGTAGAATCTCGGGAGCAGCCGGGGTGATATCACGGCGGCTCGCAGCGTGCCTCCACGCTGGTAGACGGGCAGGCTCGATGGCAGAGTGCGTTCATGCACGACGCGGTGCCGGCACGGTCGCTGGCAGACTCACCAGCGCAAACCGGGCCAGCGGGTCTCCGCAACGGTACTCGTACCGCCACCAGGGTGCTGATCGTCGGCGATGACCGCCTCGATCCCTGCGCCGCCTCGGGACTGCGGTGTTGGGAACCAGACATCGAGGTGTGCGGCGTCGCCGGCTCGGTCGAGGAGGCGCTCGGGACGATCGGCGAGCTCCGCCCCGACGTGGCCGTGGTGTACGCCGACCTCGAGACCTCGAGCCAGCCGCGGGGCTTTGCGGCGCTCACCACGCTGTCGCGGCGGATCCCGGTCCTGATCGTGGTGGAGCGCGTCGACCCGGACTGGCTCACCGACACCCTCGACGCGGGCGTCCATGGCTTCCTGCTCAGAGCCGCCTCGACGAAGGAGCTCGCCGACGCTGCCCAGGCCGTCGCGGACGGCGTGCTCGCGCTGGACCGCTCCGCATGGCAGGGCCTTGCGGGAGCCTGGCTCACCTGGCCCCGGGGCTGGGGCCGGTTCGCGGAGTCGTAGTAGTAGGCATCGCTTCGCCGTTCAGCCGCCGGCCGGGGGTTGTTCCTGGGCCCGGGAGTGCGGGTCGCCGGGGCCGGCCAGGGTGCCGGGCGCGCGGGGGACGGCGCCGCCTGTCGCGGGCGGAAGGAACGTCGCCAGACCGCGGATCAGGACGTCGAGGCCCCATTCGAAGCGCTCGTCCGCCGTGGCGTCCGGCGACCTCGCCGGCGGGGCCGGCACGGGGCGAGGGTCCTCCTGCCCGGTGGACGTGGCAAGGAAGAAGCCGAAGAGGTAGCCGGCGTATACGGCGAACCGGTCGGGAAGCCCCACGGCACGGGCGATGCGGAGCAGCGCCTCGAGGCGGGCGAGGGAGTGCGGTCCCGCCGGAACACGGCCGAACGTCAAGGCCGCCACGCCGGGGTGGCGCATGAGGACGCTGCGGCAGTCTCGCAGCCACTGGCGGCAGGCTGTCTCCCAGTCGCCGGTTCCCGCATCGGGGATGGTGGTCTCGCTGAACAGCCGGTCGACGACGAGGTCGACGAGCTCCTCCTTGCCCGACACCTGGTCGTAGAGCGAAGCGACGGCCACCCCCAGGCGGGAGGCGACCCGACGCATCGTGAGCGCGCGGGCGCCGCCCTCCTCCAGGACCCCGAGGGCGGCGCCGACTACTGCTTCGCGTGTGAGCGGCGGGCGGTCCGGGCGCCGGAAGCTCCCGGCCTCCTGAGGCGGGAAGGGGTCCGTCCCCCGGTCCGCCGCCATGGTGCCGGTCTTACGGCGCGGCGGGCATCGTCACCGCCGGCGCCTCCACGGTGAAGTCCTCCGCTCTCGTCTCGTCGCTGCCGCGAGGCAGCTGCCTGAACACGAGCGTCAGCAGCGCCGACACCACGAGGTTCGCAACGAGTCCCACGATCCCCGTCCAGATCGTCACCTTGGTGTGGAACCCCCACTGGGAGAAGGCAAACGAGGCGTTGCCGAAGTGCTTGGTGGTCGTGCTGCTCGTGACGTAGAGCATGTAGATCGACAGCCCCATCCCCGCGAGCCAGCCGCCGACCAGCGCCCATCTGTGGAACCAGCGGGTGTACAGGCCGAGAACCACGGCCGGCAGGATCTCCACGATGATGACGCCCCCGATGAGCTGGAACTGCAGGGAGAAGGACAGCTTGAGCCCGACGATGATGGCGAGGGCGCCGAGCTTCACGACGACGGAGACGATCTTGCCTACCAGCGCTTCCTCGCTATGGCTGGCGTTCGGCCGGATGTAGGGCCGGTAGATGTCCCGGGTGAAGGTGTTGGCCGCCGCGATGGCCATGATCGCCGCGGGCACCAGCGCGCCGATCGCAATCGCGGCGAAGGCGACGCCCGTGAACCAGCGCGGGAACTCGGTGTGCATCAGCCAGGGCACCACCGTGTTGGTGTCCGGGGCCTTGGCGGTGCCACCGATCGGCTTGATGTGGGCGGCGAGGGCCATGTAGCCGAGCAGGGCGAGGAACCCGAGCATCAGCGAGTAGGCGGGCAGCAGCGCCATGTTCTTCCTGACGGTGTTCCGGCTCTTCGCTGCGAGCACGCCGGTCACGGCATGGGGATAGAGGAACAGGGCGAGTGCGGAGCCCAGGGCGAGGGTCGAGTACCCCAGGTATTGAAAACCTTTGAGGGTGATCGCGCCCGTCTTCTTCTTGGCCAGGGCGGCGTTCGCGGCGTGGAAGATGTGGTCGTACCCGCCCAGCTTGTACGGGATGTAGATGACGGCCACGATCACCACGATGTAGATCAGCGCGTCTTTGATGAACGCGATCAGAGCCGGGGCGCGCAGGCCCGACGAGAAGGTGTAGGCGGCGAGCACCAGGAAGGCCACCCACAGAGGCCAGTCGCCGCCGATGCCCACCGACTCGACGATCGCCTTGATGCCGGCGAGTTGCAGCGCGATGTAGGGCATCGTCGCGACGACCCCGGTGAGGGCGACGAGGAAGCCGAGCACGGCCGAGCCGTGCCGGCCCCGCACGAAGTCGGCGGCGGTGGCGTACCCGTGCCGGTGGGCGACGGACCACAGGCGCGCAGCCGCGAACAGCACGATCGGATAGACGACGATCGTGTAGGGCACGGCGAAGAAGCCGACGGCGCCGACCCCGAACATCAAGGCCGGGACGGCCACGAACGTGTAGGCGGTGTACAGGTCGCCGCCCACGAGGAACCACGTGACCCACGTGCCGAACCTGCGGCCGCCGAGACCCCACTCGTCCAGGCTGGCCAGGGTGGTCCCCCGCCTCCAGCGGGCGGCGGCGAAGCCGATGATGGTGATGAGGACGAAGAAGGCGGCGACGATGCCGAACTCGAGCCCGTCGAACTTCGGGGTCATCACCGCTCCCTCGTGGCGAGGTACACCGCAAGGGTGCACGCGACGCTGACGGGGATCCAGGCCAGCTCGTACCAGTAGAAGAAGGGCATCCCGCCTATGGAGGGGCTGGTCCGGTTGTAGATCTCCGGTATCAGCGTCCCGAGCAGAGGAAGGAGCAGCAGCCAGGCGATCGGGTGCCTGCGCCGATGCTCACGAACTACCGGTGGTGCCCCTGGTACGGGCGGGCTGGACGCATCCCCATGAAGGCTCACGGTGATCCCCCCTTTGGGCGTAGTCGCGGTGTTGGGATCATATACGGACATCCCGTGCGACGACGGACCTACCCGCCGGCGCAGGATGGGGCCGCCCCGGCGGTGGTCACCCGCCGGTCGTCGAGAAATGCTGGTAGTCGGGGGTGGGGGTCCAGCGGCCGCCCCAGTACCAGCCCGACGATGCGAAGGCCCGGACGAGCTCGCCGGCGGCCACCGCCATGCCCGGCCGGACGTCG
The DNA here is from genome assembly GCA_021788115.1 of Actinomycetes bacterium. Lineage (GTDB taxonomy): Bacteria > Actinomycetota > Acidimicrobiia > Acidimicrobiales > Palsa-688 > JAJYLA01. Next base: position 46,630 of record JAJYLA010000004.1, read on the forward strand.
TTGCGGTCGAGGTACGCGCTGCCGGCAGGGGGGATGATGGTGCTCCCGTCGACGTACGGGTTCTGGACGTCGTTGACGTCGATGGCTTCTCCGTAGGCGTGCACCGACCACTGCGGCGCCCCCGGGGCGACGGCATAGCGGCAGTTGAACCCCGAGGTGTCGTCGGCGGCCGCGGCGGCGTTGTCGTCGCCGCGGTAGGCGTCCTCGGGCACCATTTCGGCGAGGGGGAACCTCGAGTCGTACAGGGTTCGGAAAATGGTGACCACCGCGTGCGTCACGGTCGCGTTGACCACGATCGAGCCCGTGTGCGGGCGGGAGTCGAAGCCCCAGTAGCTCAGGTGCAGCATCCGGAGTTGAGACGGCGCGACCGGGCAGCCGGGGCGCCACGTGTAGGGCACATCGGCCGCGGTGACGGGCGCTGCCACCGCGGAGAAGGGCGCCACGCCGGGGGCTGTCGTTGCGGGCCCGGGCGCGCGGGTGGTCGTCGCGACCTCGCCGGTCGAGGTGGTGGTGGTCCCGGACGTCGCCGGCGTGGGTTGCGTCGAGGCGGGCGCGGGCTGCGTCGAGGGGACCACGGAAAGGCTCTTATCCTTGGCGTCGCCGGCCGTGCAGGCGTTCAGGACGAGCGCGACCGCGAGGAGGGAGGCGGGAATCGCCGACCTGTTACGTGAACGGAGGCGAGAGCGTGGAGACGGCGAGTGACCCTGCGACATGACGGACCGACCTACGACCGTAGGCGACAGCTCCGGGGGTTCGCCGTTCTCCCAGCGATGTTCTTCGTGCTGGGCGCGCTGGCGTCGTGCGGTCCGTCGGCGGTCCGCCACGGGGCCGCCCCCACCGTCTCGCTGCCCGCGACGACACCGGCACCGCCGCCCCCGACCGAGGCCCCGGCGTCCACCGCCACGTCCGTGACCGCCACGACCACGACGACCTCGACGGCTGCTCGAGGCGCGGTCCTCCCGGCGGCCCCGGCTACGAGCGGGACGTCCGCGCCCCGCCCGACCACCTCGACCACCGGCGTCGCAGCGACGCCGACGACGGTCGCCTGCGCGGCCTCGCTGGCCGCCGGCCTGGCTTCCACGGGGTCGGCGCGGCAGGTGATCACCGTGGAGTCTCCCGCGGCGGACACGACGGTCGCCACCGTGGAGCTGTGGCAGCGCAGCGGGCGGTGCTGGACCCCGGCCGGCGGCCCCTGGAGCGGCTACATCGGATACGGCGGTTTCTCCGGCCACAAGCGCGAAGGAGACGGGACGACGCCGGTGGGGATCTACGGGATCGGGCCGGTGATGTACGGCAACGCTCCCGACCCGGGGGTTCGCTACGCCTACCACGACCTCGTGTGCGGCGACTGGTGGGATGAGGATCCGCGCTCGGCCGAGTACAACACCTTCCAGCACTGGCAGTGCGGCCAGACGCCACCGTTCGGCGGGGGCAGCGAGGCGCTGTGGACGGAGACGGCAGCGTACCCGAGCTTCGCTGTCGTCGACTACAACACCGATCCCGTCGTCGCGGGCGCCGGCTCCGCCATCTTCGTGCACGCCTCGACGGGCGGTCCGACCGCGGGATGCGTGAGTGTCCCCCTGCAGGATCTCGATCGGCTGCTCCGGTGGCTCGATCCCGGGGACTCGCCGGCGATCGTGATGGGTCCTGCCGGCGAGATCACCCGCTTCTGAGCAAGGGCGACGTCCTCCCTGTCTGCGCCAGGCGTGCTCGACGGCCCGATCTGATCGGAGGGGCTGCCCTCTTCGCCGATGGGGAGGCCGCGGCGCCCGCAGGTAGGCTCGCGCACGTGGCGAAGCGTTCCCAGGCCTCAACGGTGGGCGCCGCAGGCGGCCTGTCGGTCCTCGGCCACGACGTGCCGGGGCCGGTGGATCACGTCGAGTGCTTCCCGGCTCCGGAACACTGCGTGCGGGTGCGGTTCGTCAGCGACGAGGTGACCTCGATGTGCCCGGTGACCGGCCAGCCGGACGTCTCGACGGTCGTCATCGACTACCGGCCGGCCGAGCGCTGCGTGGAGTCGAAGTCGCTCAAGCACTTCCTGTGGTCTTTTCGAGATCGGGGCATCTTCGCCGAGGCGCTGGCCGGCGAGATCGCGGCCGAGGTCATGCGGGCCACGGAGTCTGACGGGGTGAGGGTCGTGGTGACCCAGCACGTCCGGGGAGGGATCGTCACCGAGGCGTGGGCGGAGCTCGGAACGCCGCCGCCCGCGAGGGGGGTGACGTGACGTGCCCCGTTGCGTCGCTGCGTTCTCGGGTGGGCTCGACAGCACGGTGCTCGCCTACCACTTGCGCGCCGAAGGGTGGGACCTCGTGCTGCTTTCCGTCGACTACGGGCAGCGCCACCGCCGGGAGATCGACGCGGCCGCGGCGCTGGCGGTGGAGCTGGCCTCGCCGCATCACGTCGTGCACGTCGAGGGCCTCGGGAAGCTGCTCACCGGCTCGGCCCTGACCGACGAGAGGGTGCGCGTCCCGCACGGTCACTACACGAGCCGGTCGATGCGGGTGACAGTCGTCCCCAACCGCAACGCCATCCTGCTCTCCCTGGCGGCGGCGGTGGCGATCGCACAGTCGGCACAGGCGATCGCGTCCGCAGTGCACGCGGGCGATCATGCGATCTATCCGGACTGTCGCCCCGAGTTCATCGCGGCGTACGAGCAGGCCGTCCGAATCGGCAACCAGGGCCTCGGCGGCGACGATTTCCGGGTGCTCAGCCCGTTCCTGGGCGTCGCCAAGTCGGGGATCGTCCGGGCCGGGCATGCCCTCGGCGTCCCGTTCGCCCGCACGTGGTCCTGCTACGAAGGCGGCGAGCACCACTGCGGCCGCTGCGGGACCTGCGTGGAGCGCAAGGAGGCCTTCGCCGAAGCCGGGGTCGCCGATCCGACCGTGTACGAGGACATTCGCCCGTGTTCGTGATCGGCAAGCGGCTCGCCTTTTCCGCCTCGCACATCATCACCGGCGTCCCCGCGGGCCACCCCTGCGCCCGGCTCCACGGGCACAACTACGAGGTCGAGCTCGTCGCCGCCGCCGGTGGGCTCGACGAGGCCGGATTCGTGCACGACTACCACGAGTTCGACGTCGTGTTCGACTACGTCCGCCGGACCCTCGACCATCGCCATCTGAACGACGTCCTGCCCGGCCCGGCCTCCGCTGAGGCCCTCGCCGCCTGGCTCTACGAGCGCTCCAAGGAGCTCCTGCCCCCGGAGGTCGCGGCCTGCCTGTGGGCCGTGCGCGTGAGCGAGACCCCGCGGACGTGGGCCGAGTACCGGCCCGGCACGACGCAGCGGTGACGGCGCAGCTTCTCGTCTCGGAGATCTTCGGACCCACCTTTCAGGGGGAGGGACCGACGGCCGGCCGGCGGGCGGGGTTCGTCCGTCTGGCACGGTGCAACCTCGACTGCGCCTGGTGCGACACCGCCTATACCTGGGATTGGAAGAGGTACGACCGGGCCGGCGAAGTCTCGTGGGTCTCTGCGGGCGAGGTGCTCCGCCGGCTGGACGAGATGGGCGTCGAGAGGATCGTGATCACCGGCGGGGAGCCGCTGCTGCAGCAAGCGGCGCTCGAGCCGCTGCTCCGCCTGATCGCCGCTCGCCGCTGGGCCACTGAGGTCGAGACCAACGGCACCGTCGTTCCCTCCGCCGTCACCGCCGGTCTCGTCGACCGTTTCAACGTGTCGCCCAAGCTCGCCAGCAGCGAGGTCGGCGCCCAGCGGCGGCTGAACCCCGTAGCGCTGCAGGCCCTCTGCGGCACCGGGAAGGCGGTCTTCAAGTTCGTGGCGACGAACGCCGCGGATCTCGACGAGATCGCCGGCCTCGTCGAGGAGTTCCACCTGACCCCCGTGTGGGTCATGCCCGAGGGCACGACGACCGACGCCCTGCTCAGGGACATGCGCGCCCTCGCCGGATCCGTGCTCGACCGAGGCTGGAACCTCACATCCCGGCTCCAGATCCTGCTGTGGGGCGACGAGCGCGCTCGGTGACCCGGCCGAGCCGGGCGGCTGCACCCTCTAGGCGTCACGCCTCGAGGCCTTCGACCGTCGCCTCCGCGTAGTACTGCTGGACCTGGGGGATGGTGGTGACGAGGTGGACCACGGCGTGGCTTTCCGCGTGCAGGAGGTACGGGACGTCTGCCGGGAACCGGATGAAGTCGCCGGCGTCGAGTGCCCGGGGGTCGTTCGCCGGTCCGGCGACGACGCTGCCCGAGATGACGTAGGCGTGCAGCAGGGTGCCGGGGGGCAGGGGCGGATCGGGTTTGCGGTGGCTGCGGGCGAGCTCGAGAACGGCGGTGGTCACCTGTCCCGACCCGTAGATCTGGTCGAGGCTGCGGTGCCGCCCGGCCGGTGCCTGGTCCCATCGGGCGTTGGCATGCCGCTGGACCAGCACGGGGCTGCCCCATTCGGCGACGAGCCAGTTGACGCCGACGCCGAGGGCGCGGGCGATGGCCAGAAGCGTCTGGACGGTGGGGTTGCCCGTGCCGTTCTCCACGTTGGCGAGGGTCTGCTTGGCGACTCCGGCGTCCTTGGCGACCTGGCCGAGGCTGAGACGGCGTTCCTGGCGGATGCGCCGGGCGTTGCGGCCCACGGTCGTCAAGTCCTCCATGCCGTCCATTGTATTAGGCGATCGTCCACCTTGACGGGTGGGAGGCCGGATGGGAGAATGGCCTCTCACGTCGATCCCTGGGGGTTGCGATGCGGTACGAGGATGTCGCCATTCCGCTCGGGTGGGCATGGTCGTCGCCGTTCGCCCGGTGGCAGGGCAGCCTGTCCGAGGTACCCACCCTGGACGTCGCGGTGGCCGTCACCTCCCGTGCCCTGTCGGATCGCGGCGCCGACGTGGGCAGCCTGGAGGGGGTGGTGTTCGGCTGGACGGTGCCTCAGGCCGAGATCTTCTACGGCGCGCCGACCCTGGCCGCCCGGCTGGGAGCCACCGGCGTGTCCGGGCCGATGGTCAGCCAGGCGTGCGCGACGAGCGTGGCGTCGCTGCACGTGGCGGCGGGGGCGGTCGAGGCGGGCGGGGGCACGCAGCTCGTCGTGGCAGCCGACCGGGTGTCCAACGGCCCGACCCTGTTGTGGCCGGCGCCCGGCCGGCAGGGTGGTGCGCCGATAAGCGAGCACTGGCTGCTGGACAACTTCGCGCGCGACCCCTGGGCCGGAGAGTCGATGCTGGCGACCGCGGAGGCGGCGGCGGCGGAGATGGGTGTGAGCCGCGAGGAGCTCGACGACCTCGCCGCGCTGCGCTGGGAGCAGTACCAGGCGGGGCTGGCCGAGGACAGGGCGTTTCAGCGCCGCTACCAGGTGCCCGTCGAGATCCGCCTGCGCAAGGGCGCCCTGATCGTCGACGCCGACGAGGGGATCCGTCCGAAGCAGCGCGACACGATCGCCGCCCTGCCGCCCGCAGCGCCCGGCGGCCTGCACACCTTTGCGACCCAGACGCATCCCGCCGACGGCTGCGCCGGCGCCGTGGTCACCACCACCGCGGATGCTCGACGCCTGTCGGGAGGCGGCGTGGTGCGCATCCTCGCCAGCGGCTTCGCACGGGTCGCCAAGGGCCGGATGCCCCAGGCACCGGTTCCCGCGGCGATGTCGGCGCTGCGAGCGGCCGGTCTGTCGATCGACGACGTCCAGGCGATCACGACGCACAACCCGTTCGCGGTCAACGACGCCTGGTTCACCCGCGAGACGGGCGTCAAGGCCGAGGACATGAACGTCTACGGCTGCAGCCTGGTATTCGGCCATCCTCAGGGTCCGACGGGGCTTCGCTCGATCGCGGAGCTGATCGAGACGTTGCGGCTGCGAGGCGGCGGGCTCGGCCTGTTCACCGGCTGCGCCGCGGGGGACACGGGCGCGGCGATGGTCGTCGAGGTGACCGACTGATGGAGGGGCCGCAACGCTCGCGGGAGGAGACGGTGGCAGTCCCGACGTTCGCGCCGCCGCGGATAGCCGTCGAGCGGCGCGGCTACGGACGTGTGATCCTGCGGTCCACGGAGCCCCTGCGATCGCACTCTGTCAGCGTGGTGCACGATTTCAGGGCCCACGGCGCCGCGCACCCTGAGCGCCTGCTGCTGGCCGAGCGCGGGAGCGACGGCCGCTGGTCCCACCTGACCTGGGGGGAGGCGCGCGTAGAGGTCGACCGGCTGGCCCAGGGCCTTCTCGACCGGGGGCTGGCTGACGGCCCGGTCATGATCCTCTCGGGCCCCGGCCGCCTGCACCTGCTGGTCACCCTCGCAGCGATGACGGTCGGGGCTCCGGTCGTTCCCACGAGCGTCGCCTACTCGCTGCAGAGCGCCGATCACGGCACGCTGCGGGCGATGGCCGGCATCGTCGATCCTGGTCTGGTCGTCGCCGAGGACGCCTCGTACGCGCCGGCGGCCGCCGCGGTGGGGCAGGGCCGGACGGTGCTGAGCCGATCCGGCGACATCCCCGGTTCGCTCCGCCTGGAGGACATGGCCGGCGAGCCCTCCGCGGAGATCGACCGGCGCTGCCAGGCCCTGCGCCGTGAGGACGTGGCGAAGATCCTGTTCACGTCCGGCTCGACCGGCACTCCCAAGGGGGTCATCAACAGCCACGGCATGCTCTCGGCCAACCAGCAGCAGATCCGCCAGGTTTGGCCGTTTCTCGAGGCCGAGCCGCCCGTGCTCCTGGACTGGCTGCCTTGGAGCCACACCTTCGGAGGCAACCACAACCTCAACATGGTGCTCGTCAACGGCGGCACCCTGTGGGTCGACGACGGCCGCCCGTCGCCGTCGCTGATCGGGCGGACGCTTCGCAACCTCGCCGACGTCCACCCCACGCTGTATTTCAACGTGCCCGCCGGCTACGCGGCTCTGGTGCCGCTTCTCGAGAACGACCCTGCGGCGGCACGCGCCTTCCTTGACCGGCTGCGGCTGGCGTTCTTCGCCGCAGCGGCGCTCCCCCAGCAGCTGTGGGACCGCATCGAGAAGCTCGCGGCGCAGCACGGCTCGCAGATGCGGATGACCACGTCGTGGGGGTTGACCGAGACCGCTCCAGCAGCCACCTCGGCGCACTTCGAGGTGTCCAACAGCTCGTGCCTGGGCGTGCCCCTTCCCGGCCTCGAGCTCGCGCTCGTGCGCATCGGGCAGAAGACCGAGGTGCGCGTGAAGGGAGCCAGCATCACGCCCGGCTACTACCGGCGCCCGGACCTCACCGATGCCGCGTTCGACGAAGAGGGCTTCTTCTGCACCGGTGATGCGGTCGCTCTCGCCGATCCCGACAACCCCTCCGCGGGTCTGGTGTTCGAAGGCCGGATCGCCGAGGACTTCAAGCTCGCCACCGGCACCTTCGTCAGCGTCGGCACGCTCCGCCCCCGGCTTCTCTCCGCCGCGCAGGGGCTGCTCACCGACGCAGTCATCTGCGGCGAGGGCGGCGACTACCTCGCCGCGCTGGCATGGCTGCACCCCGATCAGCTCCAGCGCTGCGGGCCCGACGGTGCCCCCGACGAGTCCCTGCGCTCCGAGCTCGCCGCGGCCCTCCAGCACCTGGCCGGCGAGGGCGGGGGGTCCTCGCAGCGGGTGGATCGCCTCCTCGTCATAACAGAGCCGCCCCAGCTCGACGCCGGCGAGATCACCGACAAGGGCTACATCAACCAGCGTGCCGTGCGGGAGCGGCGGGCGCAGCAGGTCGCCCTCCTCACCCAGGAGCCACCCCCTCCGAACGTCGTCCTCCGCGCCTGACGCGGACCGTGCACAGGAGGCCGCACAGAGGCCGACCGAAGCGCCCACGCAACGCCCAGCGTGGCCGGCGCGGCGCGCCCTGTGACCATCCGGGCCGCTGCCGGGGGTGGCACATCGATGCGGCGCTCGAGATGGCGTCCCGCGAACCGCCCATTGTGTGGCAGTGCTGTTAACGATCGCCCGTCAATATGCTATAACAAGACTGTCCGCACATCTTCGGAGGGGGAGTCCGATGAGCGAAGGGATGGTGGGATGAGGGGGAAGAGAGGGTGTCGCCCGAGGACGTGACTCGGGGCCCTGCCGCTCGGCCTCCTGCGACCGAGAGTCCCGTCGGGCCGTCCGGCGTGGTCCCGCTGCTGAGGACCGAGGACCTGGCGCGCTCGTTCGGGGGTGTCTTCGCCGTTGCCGAGGTCTCCATGTCGGTGGCACGGGGAGAGATGAGGGGCGTGATCGGAGCCAACGGAGCGGGAAAGTCGACGCTGTTCAATCTGATCTCCGGGCACCTCACGCCGAACCGGGGAACAATCAGCTACGGGGGGAAGCGAATCGAGCACCTCGCTCCACATGAAAGGGCGAGGCTGCGCATCTCCATCGTGTTCCAGACCGCCAGGCTCTTCGCGGGAATGACCGTGCTGGAAAACGTCATGATGGGGGCGCATGTCTGGTCCAGGCACGGCTTTTTTGAGGCGGCGCTGCGGCTTCCCCGGCACAGGAAAGAGGAGCGTGAAATTCGGTCCAAGGCCGAGGAAGCCCTCGAGCGGGTGGGGATGACCCCATGGGCTGCCACTGAAGCGGAGTCTCTGCCCCTCGGCCAGCAACGCTCTCTTCAGGTGGCGCGCGTCCTGTGCAGCAAACCCGCGTTGCTTCTCCTGGACGAGCCGGCGTCCGGGCTTCGGGCCGAGGAGAAGGAGAGCCTCGCGGGGCTGCTCGAACAGCTGAAAGCCGAGGGGCTGACCATGATGCTCATAGAGCACGATGTCGGCTTCGTCTCCGGTCTGGCGGACACGGTGACCGTGCTCGACCTGGGCAGGGTGATTGCCGAAGGACCGCCGGACGAGGTCACGCAGGACCCCGCGGTGATCGCTGCTTACATCGGCGAGGGCAGAGGCCGTGCTCAGCGCCACTGACCTCGTGGTCCGGTTGGGGTCGGTAACCGCCGTCGACGGCGTCACCCTGTCGGTCGAAAGGGGGGAGATGGTCGCTCTCGTCGGCCCCAACGGCGCCGGGAAGACCACCCTGGTCAAGGCGCTCGCCGGTCTTGTCCGGCCAGCGAGCGGCACGATCGCCGTTGAAGGCCGATTGGCGTACGTTCCCGAAGGGCGGCACCTTTTCTACGACCTTTCGGTGGAGGACAATCTCTCACTCGGCGCATGGCGGGGCCGTGATCGAAACCCGAAGCGGATCTATGAAGTCCTGCCTGGTTTGGCAGGGCTTGCGCGGAGAAGGGCCGGTACGCTTTCGGGGGGTCAACAGCAGATGGTGGCGGTTGGCCGGGCTCTCATGGCCGATCCCGAGATTCTGATGGTCGACGAGCTGTCCCTCGGATTGGCGCCCATCGTCGTTTCCGATCTGGCGGATCACCTTGCGTCGCTGCACCAACGACACGGACTGGCGCTCCTTCTGATCGAGCAGAACGCGCGTTTGGCGTTCGACCTGTGTTCTCGCGCCTACGTCCTGGAGAACGGCCACATCGTGGCGTCGGGCAGCTCGGCCGAGCTAGAGCGTAGTGAGCAGGTCCGTCGTGCCTACCTGGGCGTTGGAAGCACTCCTTCCAAGGTGCGAAGCCGCGAAGGGGACAGCTCCGAATCGGCTAGAAGGGACGGCTCGGCGTGAGCGCCCTGGTCGAATACCTGATCTCAGGCGTTGCCATCGGTTGCGGATTCGCGCTTGTGGGTAGCGGATTTGTAGCCATCTTTCGAGTCACCGAAGTCATCAACTTCGCTCAGGGAACGTTTGCCGTGGTGGCCGGCTTCGTGGCCTACTCGGGTCTCACGTCGGCTGGAGCCCCACAGGGTGTGGCCGAAGCGCTCGGGGTGCTCGCGGCGGGGGCCTTGGGCCTGGCTTTCGGCGGCGCCGCGATAGGCAGGAAACACACCTCTCCTCTCGCGTCGCTCGTGATAACGCTCGGGCTCGCGGTGACTGCCTATGCCGGAGAAATAGCCATCTGGGGCGACCAGCCGATCTCCTTTTCGGGCCTTCAGGGGGACTTCGTCTTGGCTGGGGCGCATCTCTTGCGCCAATACCTTCTGGTGATCGGCGTCGCCCTCCTGGTGTTGCTGGGTCTGGGTGTCTTCTTTACCCGCACCTACCTAGGCAAGGGTATGACAGCGTGCGCCAGCAATCGCTTCGCTGCGGAGGTTGTCGGTATCAGCGTGCGGCGGATGGGTCTCCTGTCCTTTGCTTTGGGAGGTTTGCTGGGAGGGTTCGCCGGAGTCCTTCTGATACCCATTCAGCCACTCTCCTTCAACTCCGACATAGACCTGGCAATCAGCGGTTTTGCGGCCGCGATTTTCGGGGGTCTGCGCAGCTTCGAGATGGCCCTCGTCGGAGGGCTCGTCCTCGGAGTCGCCGAGTCCTTGGTCGGGGGCTACGTCCAGGCTTCCTACGAGACGGTGGTGGCTCTGGGCGGCATGTTGCTGCTCATGCTGTGGCAGGCCCGAAGGCGGGTGGAGTTGGCGTGAGGCCGGCATCTTCTGTTCGTCGAGGAGTGGAGTACAGGGGGCAGGCGACTGCCGGCGGTCTCGAGGGCCGAGGCACCCGGATCTCTCCGGCTCGCGCCGCCCGGGGGAGCATGATCCTTCTTCTCGCGGCGGCAAGCTTCCTCCTGCCCCTGTGGCTCTCGTCAGCGAACCTCACCGTCTACATTCTCCTCGGGCTGTACGCAGTGACGGCCATCGGGCTCTCCCTTCTCATGGGGCTCGCCGGACAGGTCTCCTTGGGTCAGGCCGTCTTCTTCGCAATCGGCGCCTACACCGCGGCGGTGTTGTCGCTGCACGGTCTCTCCACGGTGGTCGCGCTCGTCCTGGCCCCACTGCTCGCGGCGGCCGTGGCTGCGGTGGTCGGGGTGCCCATACTCCGGCTTCGGGGGCACCACCTCGCCTTCGCCACCCTGGCGTTCCAGCTGATCGTCCTGTCGGTGATCACGAACACGCCCTTCCTCGGGGGAGGGCTCGGCTTCACCGCTGTTCCCGGTCTTGGCATTGGCAAGGCGACGCTTTCCTCGTCGCTGGGCTATGCCTGGTTGACGTGGGGACTCACGGTGGTCGTCATGGTGGTCACCCTCAACCTCATCCGCTCCCGTCCAGGGCGTGCTCTCCGGGCTCTGGCGACGAGCGAGGCGGCCGCCGAGTCGGTCGGAGTCCCCGTGGTGCGTTACAAGCTCGCGGTGTTCGCTCTCTCCGCGGCATATGCCGGTGTTGCCGGCGGTATCTACGTCTTTTTCATCGGGTACGCCTCACCGGGATCTTTCCCCGTCGAGCTATCGGTGGAACTGGTCGTGATGGTCGTCATCTTCGGCCTCGGGTCGGTTTGGGGGGCCCTCTTCGGTGCCGCCGGGATCAGCGTTCTCATGCAGGTGCTCAACCAGGTGGGCACCTTGCACGGCATGCCCCAGTACATGCCGACCCTCCTCTCGTACGCCGCGTACGGCCTGATTCTGGTCGTGATCGTGATGTTCCTTCCCGCCGGCGTTCTGCCGGGCCTCCGGCGGCTGTGGGCACGCCGCCCTGGGGGCAGAGAGGACCCGATGAGCCGGCAGATCGCGCCCCCCATCGCCTCGCTCAGGTCTCTCCTTCGGTCGACTCGTCCCAAGACAACCAGGGCTGACGGCACGCCGTCCCCCGAACAGACAAGGAGGCAGTAAGAAAATGCACAGCAGAGCAGGAGCAGGGCTGGCCGCGGTGGTGGCGCTCGTCACCGCAGCCGCGGCGTGCAGCAGCGGTTCGGGCAACAAGGCCGCTCAGGCCACGACCTCCTCGCCCTCGGCTGGCTCCAGCAGCGCCCCGATCAAAGTGGGCCTGATCGCCCCCCTCACGGGAGCCTTCGCGCCTCTGGGACAGGGCGACGAACAGGGGGCGGACATCGCTGTGAGCCAGATCAACCAGTCGGGTGGTATCGACGGGCACAAGGTGGACCTGATCATCAAGGACGACAAGACGGAGCCGACACAGTCGGTCATCGACTTCCAGGCATTGTTGGGACAGGGCGTGACGGCCATCCTCGGGTCGTCGGTGTCCGACTCCGCCCGAGCCGTCGCACCCAAGGCGGAGGAGGCGGGAATGCCTTACATATCTCTCTCGCCCGTGGATCAGACGGTCAATCCAGTCGAGCCGTACGTGTTCTTGGTGCCTGCGACCACGCCCACCTACACGACCCGGCTCATGCAGTGGTTCCACGCGAAAGGGATCACGAGGATCGCGGTCGGGTACGACAACACCGACATTTACACAACGAACGGTTACCACAGCACCCTCAATGAAGCGAAGGGATACGGGGTGAGCGTGGTCGACACGGAGGTCTTCCAGACATCGACGACCAACTTCTCGACGATCGTCTCTCACGTGGGTGCCTCGCGCGCCCAGGCGTTCCTCGTGTGGTCGACGGGTCCGGCATCGGTGATCCTGACCAAGACGTTCGCCGCGGCAGGGCTCGCCACCAGGATGAAGCTGGTGATGACGACATCCGACGCCACGACTCTGTACACGCAGCCCGCCGGCTCCGCCGCAAACGGGGTGGTGATGACCGCTGCGTTGGGCGTCATTGCCTCTGCACTGCCGCCCTCGCCCATCAAGAGCGAGATCGGCATGCTCGCGGGGCCCTTCGCCGCGAAGTACGGAGGGGAGCCCTCCGAGTTCGCAGCCGATGCCTATAGTGGCGCAGAGATCGTGTTCGCTGCCCTCAAGGAAGCAGCCCCCGGCTTTTCCCACTCGGCCATCCAAGCCGCGCTCAACCACCTGTCGTTGCTTACTCCCGACGGCAAGTACAACTACACCCCATCGGACCACAGCGGCCTGACTCCGGACGACGTCGCAGTAATCGTCGTGGAAAACGGGGCCTTTCAGCCGACCGCCTGGGAGAAGAGCCAGTTCGCCACGTTACCGAGTTAGGCAGGCTTCCGCTATGCGCCAGGCAGAACGCCGCCTTCAACGGCGGCGTTCTGGCGTAGGCACTTTTGCGAACCCGTGCAGCACGACCCGCACTCTCGCCCCGGCGGCGCCTGCCCCGGCAGCCGTCTGGCGAGGCACGGATCCGTCAACGACTGCTCTACGCCTCAGGCTGACCCCATGAGCTTCGCCTCCAACTCTCGGGCGCCCCAGGATGAGATCATCCTGCCCCGATTACAAGAGGGAAGCTCACCCCAGCATCTGTTGGTGACGTTGCTCGGAGATTACTGGCTCACCCGACGGGAGCTCCTCCCGTCCACCGTTCTCGTACGGCTCATGGGCGAGTTCGGCGTGAGCAGCGCGGGCGCCCGGTCGGCGTTGAGCCGGTTGAGCAGGAGGGGGGTGCTGGACTCGAGTCGACGGGGCCGGCGTAGCTTCTACGGGCTAACGCTCGCGGCTGCGGAACGGGTGCTGCGTGGCTCGGAGAGGATCATGGCCTTCGGAACAGAGGAGGCCTGGGACGGTCGGTGGTCCATTGTTGCGTTTTCGCTTCCCGAGGACCAGCGCGGTATCCGCTACCTCCTGCGCGCCCGCCTTCGCTGGCTCGGGTTCGCACCATTGTACGACGGTATGTGGGTGTCGCCAAAGGCGGACCCTGACTCTTCACAGCAAGTATTGGCCGAACTGAACATCACGAAGGCTACGGTCTTCATAGCCACGAACTTCGCCAACGACGTTGGTTTACGGTCGCCCATCGTGGCATGGAACCTGGCAGAGCTGCGCGCGTTATACGAAGAGTTTCTGGTCGATTGCGATCAGCTATTAGAGTTCCTTAGACTCGGAGACATGACCCCTGCCGAAGCGTTGGTGGCGAGGACCTCGTTGATGGATATGTACCGTCGGTTTCCCGGGCTGGACCCGGATCTACCGTCAGAGCTCATGCCAGCAGACTGGCCACGGTCGGTGGCAAGAAAGATGTTCGCGGAGGCGTTTGACGGACTCGCCCCACTGGCAGAGAAACGCGTCCGTCAGATAATCGCGGAGGTCGACCCAGCGCTCGCACCGCTGGCTCAGTGCTACACGTCCACGATGCTTCTTAGGGGCGAGGCGCTCCTCGCGACGGTATGACAGACAGCGAGGTTATGGTGACACACCCGGTGCTGGTCGTGGGGGCCGGCCCTGTAGGTCTGAGTGCTGCGCTGGCCCTGCGGGCTGCGGGGCTGCCCGCCCTGGTCCTCGAGGGGGAGGCCGAGGTCCGCCAGCGGCCAGGCAGCCGGGCGACCTTCATCCACGGGGAGTCCCTGCGCCACCTCGAGTCGATCAGGGAGGGGCTCGGCTGGGAGGTGGCCCGAAACGGCCTGGTCTGGACCACGAAGCGGACCTACTGGGGCCGGGACCTCGTCTATACCCAGACCTACCCTCCCCCCGACCCGCTGCAGCTCCCGCATTCGACGAACCTCTCCCAGGTCAGGATCGAGGCGATCCTTCTCGACGCCTGCAAGCGCGCCGGGGTCGAGCTCGCCTGGAACCAGGAGATCACCTCGGTCGCGGTCTCCGGCGACGAGGTCGTCCTCGGCACCGCCGGCGGCCGCGAGTGGCGGGCCCGCTACGTGATCGGCGCGGACGGTGCCCGCTCCGCCGTCCGCGACGGCGTCGGGGTGGAGCTGGAAGGACCGCGCATCGACAACGCGTTCGTCATCGTCGACGTGGCAGCCGACCCCGAACGGCCGCCCGCTCCCGAGCGCGTCTACTACTACCATCATCCGGCCGTGCAGAGGCGCAACGTCCTGCTGGTCCCCTTCGCCGGGGGAGTCCGCGCCGATCTCCAGCTGCGGGTGGACGACGACCCGGAGCGTTTCAACGACACCGAAGGCGTGAAGCGGTGGATCGGGGTGGTGCTGCCGGAGGGATACGGCGATCGTGTCACCTGGGTCTCGACGTACCGCTTCCGCCAGGTGGTGGCTGCCGACTTCACCGACCGGCAGCGCCGGGTGCTTCTCGTCGGGGAGGCCGCCCACCTCTTCGCCCCTTTCGGGGCGCGCGGGCTGAACTCGGGCATCCCCGACGCCCTTGCTGCCGCCCGCGCGGTCTCCAGCGCCTTGAGCGACCCGTCGACGGCTGTGGGCGCGGTGGAGCACTTCGCCGACGCCCGGCGCCGGGCGGCGCTGTACAACCGCGACGCGTCGAGCCTCGCCCTCAAGCACATGCAGGCGAACGATCTCCGCGTCCGGATCCAGCGGCGCGTCAACGCTGCCATCGCGAAGCAGGGCATCAAGGCCGGGGCCTGGCTGGACGCCTCGCCCTTTGGGCCGCGGGCGTCCGAGCATCAGAACGAGACGGGATCGTACTGACCGGCCCAAGCCGGTCCGGCCGGCAGCTCGGACAAGACGCCAACTGGCGGTTCTACGCCGGCCCGGCGGGGCACCCGTTCTGCCTCTGCCTCCACTGACCCGGCGCCTCCCGCTGAACGGCACGGGGCACGGAGCGTCGGGCGGGGGAGTATCCGAACGATCCGTTTTCCCTTCCTGACGCTCGCCCGGGGAGATCAAGAAGTGGTCGTTGGTCTCTGGCGGCCGGTCTCTGGTCGCGGCAGGCTGCCCTCGTGAGGCTGCAACAACGGTTTCGTGGTGCAGAGGTTGGCGAGCGCCGCGACAGCGGTGGCGTAGCTGAGATCGCGGGCGAGTCGTATCGCGGGAAGATCGGCGGCCGTGCATTCGGTCGGCGCCTGTCGGGCGTCGTGGTGGCAGCGCTTGGCATGGTGCTCGCCAGTTGTGCCTCGACCCCGCACCGCACTGCCGGGCCGCCATCGAGCGGTGCACCGACGAGCGCTGCCGCCGTGCCGTCTAGTTCGAGTACGACCGCCTCGCCGCAGATCCTGCCGGCCGGTCAGGTTGGTCAGCGCGCGGATGTGCCCTGGTCACTGGTCGGCCCTGGGTGGCTGCTGGCTGAATGGACGCCAACCGCGCCCAAGCAGTCGGCCGACATCACTACGGCTAACCCGTCTGGGACCGTGCTGTTCCTCATCGATCCCCTGGGAGGCCGCTACGCCTTGGCTAGCGGGACGTCGCTGCCGAACGGTGGCATCGTCGCTTGGTCGGGGGACGGCAAGCGGACCCTGTTCCAGGCTCGCTTCGGGGGCGGCGCTGACTTCGAGTTGACCGTGCTCGACCTCGCCACCGGGTCGACGACATCGTTCCCGCTGCCGCCCACGGGCAAGTTCCCCACATTCACCAAGCCCGACGGGCTGGCGATCTTCAGCTCCGCCGGCAACGACATCCCCGCACGGCGGCTCGGCTTGACCGGGGACGTCCAGTTCACCTTCCCAACCTCATACGACCTCTCGGGCGCCATACGCGGCGGGTCGTACTCCCCCGACGGAACCGAACTTGCTTTCGACACCGCCAGCGCGGGCATCGCGCTGGTCGGCAACGACGGCCGGCTGCTCCGGTTCCTGCCGATCCCTGCCTCTGGCCTGTGCACCACGCTGCGCTGGTGGAGCTCCGATGAGATCCTGGCGGTGTGCGGCTCCTCAGCCGAGCCCTCCTTGTGGCTGGTCCCCAGCGACGGTCAAGCTCCGAGCCTGCTGGGTCCCGGCCATGACGCGTGGCGGCTGCCGACCGGCGTCTACAGCAGCGCGGGAAGCTGCCACATGGACACCTGCCTGTTCAGTCTGCTCAGGCTGGGGGCTCACGGCACGTCCGAGCCTGTCACGGTGCCGGACCGATGGAGGTTCGAGGATGTCTTGTCGTTGGGCGGCTTCGGGAACCGTCTGGCCATATTCGGTGCGCCGACATCACTCACGGGGTTCGGAAACCAGGAGGTCGGTTTCCTCGACTGGTTCGACCCGCGCACCGGCGCTGTTACTCCGCTGCTCGGAGGATCGGTCAACGGCGGCAGCGTCAACGCGGCCCTGATGTTCTAGAGCCGCCGGCCGGTGTTCGTACTGGTCAGCCGCTGGGGAGCACGCCGGCCAGAATCCCGGCGGTTTCGGAGTGGCCAGGAACGTCGACGAATGCCACCCCGGCGCCCGGATGGCGGGCCTACACCTCAAAGAGGCCCTTCGGGCTGTCTTCGCAGGCGACCTCGACCAGGCCGAGGTCGCAGAGCTACTCGACCGGTTCTGCTTGCGCGCCCGCCGCCACGAGCGGGCCGCGATGGCGGGGATGTGATGTTCGACCCGGCGGACCGAGGACCACGGTTCATCCGGCGCCGGGAAGATCGCCTCTTGACTTTGCTGTGCAAAGCGTAGTTGACTTTGCAGTACAAAGCTTCGGAAAGGAGAACCACATGGTCGACGAGGGCAGAGACGACGACCCCACCGCGCTCGATCCCCTCGAAGCGGCGAGTCTGCTGGACAAGACAGAGCGCGACGCCCGACGGCAGTTCAGCCTCCGCCCCCCATGGATCACGGCGTTCATGGGGCTGGTGGTCCTCGTCGGCTACGGCGGGCTCTGGGTCTCGACACGCTCTCAACATCCCTACAAGGGCCCGAGCCTCGGGGTGATCGGGCTCGTCTACGCCGTGGTGGCCATCTCGATCGCGCTGTCGGTCAGGGTCTACCGGCGCGCCACAGCGGGAATCACCGGGCCTTCGGTACGCCAGCAGCAGATGGAGGGGATAGCCGTGCTGGTGTCATACCTGGGCAGCCCGGTACTCCAAGGGGCGCTCAAGCACGCCGGGGCCAGCAACGCGATCGTCTACGGGATCATCCCGGCCGCCGCCCCGCTGATCATCGTCGGCACGACCATGGTCGGCATAGCCGCCAGCAAAGCCGACCGGCCGCAGCTCGTCGCCGCCTCGGCCGCCGTCACGGGCGGTGTCGTCGCTGCGTTCGTAGGACCAAGTGGAGCATGGCTGGCAGCCGGGATCGGCCTGTTCGTCGCCGTCGCCGGCTACGCCGCCATGACCGGCACCCGGCCGGCAGGCTTCGCCCAGCCCCCGGCGGCCTAGGTCGGGATGGGCAGCCAAGAGCTCGACCCGGTCATCCACGCGCCCGTCAGGCTGCGGATCGTGGCCACGCTGGCCGCCCTGGCGGAGGGAAACGCACTCTCGTTCACGCGGCTGCAGGACATGCTCGAGCTCACGCCCGGCAACCTGATCACCCACCTGCGCAAGCTCGAAGACGCCGGCTATGTCCAAAGCGAGACAACCGGCAACGGAAGAAGCTCACGGACCCAGATCGCGCTCACCGGTACCGGCCGGCTCGCCTTCAAGAAATACACCAACGCCCTACGGGGCCTGCTCGGCGAGCCGTAACTCCCCCGAGCAGTCCCACGCCAACCACCACGACCGCCGCGCACACGGCGATCCGTCCTGCGTGAGCATTCGCCGTCCACCATTGACAGCGCACCCACTCGGCCGCGGGAGCAGCTCCCGCAGGGCGGCGAGGGCACTACTGACCGCGGTTCTTGTCATCTGCGCCGGCGGACGTCCGGAGTGCGGCCGTCCCCTTGGAGTTGTCCTGGTTGGGACCTGGACTTCCCCCTTGCTCCAGCCGCCTCGGCGGATGGTGCTGGCCCGCCCCAGCCACCGGGCATGATCGGCCAGGGTCTCCAACAGCGGGTCAATCTCCTGGGTGGCCGCGGCGCTGATGACCCTGGCCTTCGCCTCGTGGCCTTGGTCCGAAGCGCCATCACCCTCGGTCTTGATGGCCCATGTCCGATTCATCGTGAGATGCTGCTGGACGAGGGCACCACCATCGCCGCTTGCACGATTCGGTCGCTCCCGCTGCCACGTGGGCGCTACTACATCTGGGCCGCGGTGACCGATCCGGCCGCCGGCGACCTGACCCCGTGGCATCCGGTGACGGCGTTCGAGGTGCTAGGGACTGAGCTGGACCCCGTGCTTCCCGGCGTGATACGACTGTCCCTGTGCACGTAGACGCCAGCCGGGACGCCATGGCGACGTCTTCCTCCCGGCTCCCAAGTCACCCTGATCCCCGCAGCGGCTGAGGCCCAAAGCGGTGACGGGTCGCCACACCCGCAACGGTCGGACAGAGACGACCACCAGTTGCGAGACGGCTGTGATGTTCGTCGTGCTCGCGGTCGGCGTCGGGGGTTCCGTCAGGAGCTTGGCGTCGTTGCTCAGGGAGCTCGACGACGTGGAGCGGATCGTCGGCCGGCGACCTGTCGGCACGGCGGCATGCACTCCCTCGGAGTCATCGGACGCCAACCAGACGATGGGTGGGGCCATCACGGCTGCATCCAGAAATTCCTGGCCCGTCGGGACATCGTCCACGGGCAGCATGCCGCTGAGGTGGCGCCCTCCGCAGCAGTAGGTTGATGGTGACGCCGGTGTCTCGCAGGTCCGCGGCCATGATCCGGGACAGTGACTCGCTGCCGGCACGGACGGCCCGTAGGGGACGAATCCGGCTCGGTGCATGGTTGATTTGCTTGCCGAGATGTTGACGATGCGGCCGCCGCTGGCGGCCAGCATCCGCGGCGTGACCTCGCGTGCCACGAGGTGCAAGGCCCGAGTATGGACCCAACCGGAGTGCGCAATGCCCCCACGAGCGCGCTCGCGTACGACAGCATCCCCACCTGGGGCACTGGGTCATGTCTATGGCAGCAGGGCGAGCCCTGGTCACGACATTGACGCCAAGGAACTCACTCAACCCATCCGGGCCGGACCAGGCCGGACTCGTAGGCGAAGACAACGAGTTGGCTCCGATCCCGGGCGCCGAGCTTGGTCATCGCCCGGGTAGCGTGCGTCTTGGCGGTGGAGACGCTCATGTAGAGCTTGTCGGCGATCTCCTCGTTGGACAGCCCCGCCGCGATCAGGGTCACGACCTCTCGCTCCCGGGCGGTCAGGGTGTCGGCGGCGGGGGTGCGGCGGGTGGCCCGGCTGCGCGTGGCGAACTCGGCGATCAACCGTCGGGTGATGGTGGGAGATAGGAGTGCGTCTCCAGCGGCGACCACCCGGACGGCACGGAGAAGCTCGGGCGCGTCGGTGTCTTTGACGAGGAAGCCGGCGGCGCCGGCGCGGAGGCCTTCGAAGATGTACTCGTCGAGCTCGAAGGTGGTCAAGATGACCACGTGCACTGATGCCAGAGCGGGGTCGGCGGCGATCTGCTTGGTGGCTCCGATGCCGTCGAGTCCGGGCATGCGGATGTCCATGAGCATGACGTCGGGCCGGGTGCGCCGGGCCAAGCGGACGGCTTCTTCGCCGTCGGCGGCTTCGCCCACCACCTCGATGTCGTCTTCGGCGTCGAGCAGGGCCACGAAGCCGGCGCGCACCAGGGCCTGGTCATCGGCCAGTGCCACCCGGATCAACGGGTTCGTCCGTTGAGGGGCAGCCGGGCCCGCACCGAGAACCCACCGCCTGGGCGGGGTCCGGCCTGCAGGGTCCCGCCGACGGCTTCGGCCCGCTCAGTCATCCCGGTGATGCCCTTGCCGGTCCCGTTGGTCCGGCCGGCACGGACGGCAGGGCCGTCGTCGTCCACCTCGACGACGATATCGGTCTGGCCATAGGTGAGGCGCAAAGTCGCCCGGCCGCCACCCGAGTGGCGGGTGCTGTTGGTGAGGGACTCCTGCACGATTCGGTAGGCGGTGATGTCCACATCGGCCGGGAGCCGGCGTCGCTCACCTTCCTCGGCGACCTCGACCGCCAAGCCGGCCGCCCGGCTGCGCTCCAGCAGGCCGCCGAGCTGGGCCAGGCCAGGCGCCGGTGCACGCGGCGCCTCTTGGTCGACGTCGCGCAGCACCCCCAGCACCGAGCGCAGCTCGACGAGGGCCTGCTTGCTCACCTCGTTGATGGTGCTGAGCGCAGCCCGGGCTCGTTCGGGCTGTCGGTCCCTGAGGTGGAGGGCGGTGTTGGCCTGCACGTTGATGACCGAGATGTTGTGGGCGACGATGTCGTGGAGATCCCGAGCGATCCGCAAGCGTTCTTCGCTCGCCTCGCGCAGCGCCTCCTCTCGTCGCCCCTGGGCGAGGGCCAAGGACCGTTGGCGTCGCAGCCGGACCAGCTCGGCGCCGACAAGGAGCGCGGCCAGTCCGGCACCCAAGCTCAGGGCCAAGACGGCAGAGGGGGCGTGACCCACTCCGATCGCCGCGGGACCCCACAGCGACACCACGTAGCAGACGACTAAGAATACGAGGGCGGCAACCCGGCGGCGCAGGTAGATCGCCGTGGCGAACGCCACGATGACTGCCAGCCACGCCGCGCCTCCACGCCTGCCGAAGTGCTGGGTCGCCTGGAAGGACACGGTGAGGCCGTAGGTGGCGACCATGACGGCCACCGGCCACCACCGCCGAGCGGCGAGCACCAGGCCTCCGGCGGCGAGGAGCACGACCTCGCCCGGAGTCACCACACCACCCTGGTGGGCGACCTGGGCAAAGACCAGCCCCACCTGGGCTGCCGCGACTGCTACGGCCACGGCGCCGTCGACCATCCACCGTCGGGCCTCTGGGCGTGCCCGAAGGGCCTCAGCCTGGGCGGATATCGCTTTCACCGTCTTGGACGGTACGCCCGGTGGGCGCCGAGCGCATCGTCAGCAGGCTGATCATGGCGTACACCGCCCGCGGTAGTCCCGCTCGCTCCCGTACCACCAGGGACTACCCGTTGCCGGCTCGATCTCGGCCCCACGCTGACGGCGAATTCGGCTCCCCGCTGACGACACGGCCGAACCCTGCGCCGACCATGCCTCTAGGCAACACCCCAGACCCGCTGGAGGAGAAGAGACCGCCAATGGCAGTGATCGAAGTCCACGACCTCACCAAGCGTTTCGGAGCGCTCACCGCCGTCGACCATCTCAGCTTCGAGGTCGACGCTGGCACGGTGGTCGGCTTCCTGGGCCCCAACGGGGCCGGCAAGACCACCACCCTGCGAATGCTTTTGGGTCTCGTGGAGCCAACCGAAGGCTCCGCGACCATCTGCGGTCGCCCCTACGAGGAGCTGCCGGATCCGCTGCATCGGGTGGGTGCGGTGCTCGAAGCCTCCAGCGCCTATCCGGGACGCACGGCCCGCAACCACCTGCGGATCCAGGCCCTGGCCGGGCAGGTGCCGTCCACCCGGGTCGACGAGGTTCTCGACCTCGTCGGTCTCACCAGCGCCGCGGGCCGGCGGGTGGGCGAGTTCTCCTTTGGGATGCGCCAGCGCCTCGGGCTCGCCACGGCGCTGCTGTGCGACCCCGAGATCCTGATCCTTGACGAGCCAGCAAACGGCCTCGACCCCGAGGGTGTCCGCTGGTTGCGAGACCTGCTTCGTGGGCTGGCGGGCGAAGGGCGCACCGTCCTGGTCTCCAGCCACATCCTGGCCGAGGTCGCCCAGACCGTCGACAGCGTGGTGATCTTGAACTCCGGCCACCTCGTCGTCCAGTCCACCCTGGACGAGCTGACGACCCGGGCCCAGGACAAGGTACGTATCCGAACGCCGATGGCCGAGCGGCTCCAAAGCGTCCTCGCCGCCAAAGCAGCAACGGCCGTGCTCGTAGCGCCCGACCGGGTCGAGGTGACCGGGGCCAGCGCCGAGCAGGTCGGACTCCTCGCCGCCGAGCAGGCCATACCGATCTTCGAGATCACCACCGACGGAGTTGGCCTGGAGGAGGTCTTCATCCAGCTGACCGCCGTCGCACCCGCCAAGGAGAACGCACGATGATCCGCCTGGTCCGCATCGAATGGCTCAAGCTGCGCACCATGCGCACGGGATTCGGCCTGCTGGCCACTTCGGCCGCGCTGACCGCCTTGTTCGCCTCCCTCGAGGCATCACGCGCCGGCAACGGCAAGAACGGCGTCGCCCCCCTCTTCACCGCGTCGGGGCTCGGGACGGTGACGACCGTGACTGGCTGGTCGATGATCTTCGCCGCCGTGTTGGGGGTGATCGTCTCCAGCGGCGAGTTCCGCCACTACACCGCCACGCTCACCTACCTCGGCACTCCGGACCGACGGCGGGTGCTCGTCGCCAAGGGGATGGCCGCGGCCGGGGCAGGGGTGATCTTCGGTCTTGTCTCCGCCCTGATCGCGACCGGGGTCGGGCTCATCTTCGTGGCCGGACACGGATACCACGTGGCCCTCGGCAGCGGCACTCTCGTAGCCCACATAGCCGGGGCCGTCGTGGGTGCGGCGCTCTTCGGGGCAATGGGGGTCGGGATCGGCTCGTTGCTCCGATCCCAGCTGGCGGGCGTGATCGGCGTCTTCGTGTGGGCGCTCGTCATCGAGTCGATCATCGGCGGTCTCTTCACCTCGGTTCGCCCCTACCTTCCCTACACCGCGGCGACGACGTTGGCCGGCATCAAGCTCGGAGGGGCAGCCTTCGGTCCCGCCCACGGCGTATCGGGCGGAAGCCCGCTCCCCTTTGCCGCAGCGGCAGCGCTGGTGCTCGGCGTCGCAGCGGTGCTCCACGTGATCACTGTCCGCACGACGCTGCGGCGAGACGTGACGTAGCGGGCGTGACATCACGGGATCTCACACTCGGCCGGCTTCGCCCGCCACAACTCGCTCCCAACGCGAACCACCCGTGAAAGGAGAGTGCCACCATGCACCATCAGATGCTGCTCGCCAGGCCGTCGCCTTCGCCAACGCCAACCGGGCCGCGTCCACCGAATGGGCATACCTCAACGACTTCAACCACTTCACCGTCTGGGCGACCGAGCGCGGCATGGAGAGCCTGCCCGCCCTGCCCGAGACGGTGGTTCTTTACCTGACCGACCCGGCCAGGACGCATAGTCCCGCCACCATCACCCGCAGGCTGGCCTCCATCTCGGTGATGCATCGCCGCCAGGGTCTCGACACCCCCACGTCCAGCCCTGCCGTGCGGGAAGTCATGAAGGGCATCCGGCGGGAACTCAAGGTGGCCCAGCGGGAGACCGCACCGGCCACCATCGGCGAGATACGCCGCATGGTCGCCCACCTGCCCGCCGACCGGCTGGGACTACGGGGCAAGGCTCTCCTCCTGGTGGGTTTCGCCGGAGCCCTCCGCCGCTCCGAGCTTGCCGCCGTGGCCGTCGAGGACCTCCAAGACCGGCCCGAAGGCCTGGTCATCACCCTGCGGACCTCTAAGACCGACCAGGAGGGCCAAGGACGCCAGGTCGCCATCCCCCGGGGTCGGGACAAGACCACCTGCCCGGTCACCGCGCTCCAGCACTGGCTGGCCGAGGCCGCCATCGACTCCGGCCCCGCCTTCCGGGCCGTCGACCGCCACGGCAACGTCTCGGGTCAGGCCCTCGGGCTTTCGGAGACGATCAGGAGCTCCGCGCCGGCTGTGTGTCTGTTGCCGGGCTGAGGTGCGTTTGGCTTGGTCATGCGTTTTGGAGGTCGCGGTGGTCAAAGCAGAGCCCCCCGAGGACGGTGCCGGCTATCCCGAGGCCCGCCAGGACGGCCGCCGCCGTCCAGTCGGGTTTGGTGGCGGGTGCTGGCGTCATATGGAAGAAGACGGACGTGTCCAGGAGCCAGTGGCTCACCTTGACGAGCCCGCCTGCTAGCTCGATCAGGGATGACCAGGCGAGGTAGCCGTAGACGACTCGGGTTGTCACTCGGGGCCGCAGTCCGTATGTGAGGGCGCCGACGCCGAACAGAAGGAGTGCGGGTGGGACGACGTTCAGGCCGGCGGCGATCAGCGTGCCGAAGCCGACGGGCGCGTGCTGGGTGGCTGCGCCGGCCCACGTCCCGATCCCGCCGACGACCCCGGCGACGGCGAGCACGAGGATCGAGAGCGCGGCCCGGCCGGCGAACCACGACGTCCGACGCAGGGGGCGAACCAGCAGTGCCTCCAGGTGCCCGTCGGCCTCCTCGCCGCAGATCGCGGTGACCTGGCTCGCGGCGATCAGCGCGACGATCAAGGCGACGACCAGGATCGTGAGCCCCAGGTAGTCGGCGACGGGTGACCCGTGGCCGCCGAGCCGGCTGAGCGACTGTTCGATCCCGCTTGACCCGCTTCTGTCCGACGCCGCGGACTCGGCCGTCGTTCCGATCAGGACAGCGAACGCGGCCACGGCGAGCAGCCAGGCCGCGACGGTCGATCGCATCAGTCGGACAGCCAGGCCGATCGGGTCGCCGAGCAGCCGATCATGCGGAGCGGATGCGTCCGGGTCGGCGAGGACAGCGGCCCCGACATCGCGCCGGCGCGCCAACCAGCACGCCGCGACGGCGGTGGTCATGGTCAGGACGAGGACGAGGAGCAGTGGCGAGAGGTTGTGGCCGGTGAGCGGGTGAGACTCTTCGATCCATCCGAGAGGGCTGAGCCAGATCAGCCGGTGGACGCTGGCGTTGGTGTCGGCCACCATCCGAATGGCGTATGCCACCCCGAGCAGGGCGCCTGCGATGCCGGCGGCGCGGCGGCGGGTGCTCGCCAGCTGGCTGACCAGGGCACCGACCGCAAGGAAGATCGCTGCGCCCGACGTCAAGGCGGCCGACAGGGCGAGGCAGTGTCCAGGGCTGAGTCCGACCGAGGCGCGGCTACCGGCGATAATCGTCCCCGCCGCCACCATGACGAACATCGCCAGCAGGCCGGCGCCGAGGCCGGCGGTTGCCTGGATGGCGGCGCGCCCGCGGGTGGTCTGGCCGACTAGGAGCAGGTCGAGGCGTCCTGCTTCCTCCTCGCCGCGCAGCAGCCGGGTCGCGGTGAGCAGCCCCCACACCGACCCGAGGATCGTGAGGATGCCAATGAACCGCCACTCGGCCCAGCCGGAGACGGTGTTGATCGCCCTGGCCTGGCCGAGCAGGGCGTTGAGCCCGAGGTTGGTCCCGTAGGCGCGGGCCAGGCCGGCGCGTGCCGCCCGAGTCGTGTACTGCGAGGTATACGCCGACGTTTGGACGACGATGAACACGGCGAACACCAAGCCCCACAGCGCACCCGAGCGGACCGCTCGTCGCGCGACCAGCGTGGCGAGCACCGTCGCCGGATGCCGGCCGGCCGGCGTGACGTCGCGTGGCCGTGAAGCATCTACACCACTCGTCACGGTCGATCACCGTCCCCGTCGCTCACACCTACCGGCACATGATCTCGGGTGAGTTCGTCATCAGCGGCTCCGTAGTGGGCCAGGAACAGCTCCTCCAAGGAGGGCTCGCGGCTGAGCAGGCCCCTCAGCCCGGTGCCGGCCAGCGCCTCGATCAGCGGCGCGATCGGCCCTTGCAGTTGCAGATGCACGTGGCAGCCGTCCACGATCGCTCGCGTAACGCCGGGCACGCCGGTCAGGTCAGGCGGCACCCCGTCAAACGTCGCCTCGACGGTCAGGGCCGACAGGTGCCGCAGCTGGGCCAGCGTCCCGATCTCCGCCAGCCGCCCGTCGCGCAGGATCGCCACCCGGTCGCATAGCGCCTCGACCTCGCTAAGAATATGCGAGGACAAGAACACCGTCTGGCCGCGGTCTCGTGCCTCACCGACACTGTGGCGAAACGCCTGCTCCATCAGCGGGTCCAGTCCGCCCGTCGGCTCGTCGAGGACAAGCAGCTCCGGCCTGCTCATCAATGCCGCGATGAGCAGCAGCTTCTGCCGGTTGCCCTTCGAGTAAGCACGAACCTTCTTCGTCGGGTCGAGCGCGAACCGGCCGATCAGCTCCGCGCGGTAACCGAGGTCGACCTGGCCCTGCACCCGGCCCAGCAGATGCAAGGTCTCATCCCCGGTCAGCGACGGCCACAGGCTCGCCTCCGCCGGAACGTAGGCCAGCCGGCGGTGCGCCGCCACCGCCTGACGCTGGCAGTCCAGGCCAAAGATCTCCGCCCGCCCTGCGGTCGGCCTTCCAAGCCCGAGCAGTAGGCGGATCGTGGTCGTCTTGCCCGCGCCGTTGGGCCCCAGATAGCCGACCACCTCCCCAGGCTCAACCTCCAGGTCCAGGTCGCACAGCGCGGTGGACGTGCCGTAGCGCTTGGTCAGGCCATCGATGCGGATCGCGGGGACGGCCATCAGATCACCCCCGCACCCAATCGCGCATACCGCTGGTCAGCTGGCCGGCAATACCTGCCGCACCGGGAGCGCAGCCGCGGGCTCATCCGTCGTCATCCCCCAGGGCGCGTACCGTGTCGCGGACGCTGGCGACCCGCTCCTCCTCCCACACGACAGCAGGATCGGGCTCCAACAGGCCCCACGCGATGTTGGCGAAGCTCAGCGCCGGCAACGACCAATCGGCCTCCTCGACAGCACCGAGCGGCCTGGCCCGCACACGTCGGGTCACGACGCTCGGGTCCGACAGCGCCCCGAGCACCAGGCCCCGCAGGCTTGCGTCCAACAGTCGCGCCAACGTCTCGAAGCTCGTCTCGTCGCTCGGGCGAAGCCGGAAGCCGAACAAGCCGGCCAGCAACTCCCAGGCCGCCGCCACGCCGGCTATGTGAGCCCGCTCTGACTCGGCCAACGCGGCCCGGACCTGCTCGCGCGCCTCACCGTCGGCGATACCCACAAACGCGGCGTTCAAGGCGAGATACGTCCGCCACGCCGGCGACTCGTAGAGCACTTCGAAGTCGAGCAGAGCCAGCTGGCGAACTAGCTCGGCGACCAAACCGGCCCGCAACTCAGAAGTCTCCAGCCACGCCTCGCGCTCGGCCACCACCTGCCGTAACAGCCGAACCTCCTGGTCGAAGATTCCTGGCACAGCGGTCCTGGCCAGCTCGATCACGACATCGCGGAAAAACAGATCCTTGTACGGCCACCGCCGGTACACGGCGCTACGCGCCACGCCCGCCTCCCGGATCACCTCCTCCAAGCTGATGTGGTCCAGGCCCACCGTCAGCCCATCGCGACCCAACATCGCCACTGCGGCGTGCAGCATCCGGTCCGCCGTCTCTTCCTCCGAGAGCCGCGGCCGTCTGCGAGCAAGACCTGTCGGCGCCTGCACGTCCTGAGCCAACGCATCACCTCCTAAAGTATTGAGACTCCATGTTTCAACCTTCGACTACAGTACTATGGGATGAGCCCCAACCGTTTCTTCGACCGAAAGAAACGGTCTGGCTACGCGACCGCCCCGTCACGGATGCCGCATGACCGCCAAGACGCGCCGCTACAAGCGCCTCCGGCGCTCGTCTGGTCGGTCACCGAGGCACCGCTGGGGCCGCCGGATCGCAGGCGGTGTCGTCGGCGTCCTCATCCTCCTCATCGTCGCGATCGCACTGGTCACGGAACTGCAAACCGTCCCGAGCCCACTCGCGCTACGCCACCACACCGGCGGCCGCTCCGGTCGGCCCATCGCAAGGCGTTTGGGACGTAGGAGCAGGTTCGGTGGCGGGATTCCGCCTCCAAGAGACCGTCCTGTTCTTCATCCACGACGACGTCGTGGGACGCGGTCACGGCGTCAGCGGCGCCGCTGTCATCTCACACAACGAGGTCACCCACGCCACAGTCCGCGTCAAGCTCACGACCATCAAGATCGCTGGCAAGACGCAGCCGCAGCTCGCTCAGAGCCTCCACACCCAATGGCATCCCATCGCGGTGGTCCGCCTCGACAAAGCCCATCCAGCTGAGCCGCGCGTTCGCCTCCGGTGAGGCCATAACAACGAGCGCAAGCGGGCAGCTCAGCATCAACGGACTCACCGGACAGGTGACCGTCGCAATCTCCATCCGCCGCGACGGCAACACCTTGCAACTCGCCTAGCGCCGGGCGGGCAAGCGTCCCACTCAAACCCTCATCCATCATGTCGAGGTTTCGAGTAAGAGGCGTGGAGTGGTCTTGGCAGAGCAATCGTCAAGAGTTGTGGATGGGATTTCGCGTCAGGCGGCGACGGACCCGTCTTCGGTAGTGGGATTGGGCTCGGTCTGGCTCCTTTCTTGCATC
>JAJYLA010000203.1 GCA_021788115.1 Actinomycetes bacterium
AGCAGCACCGCGAGGACGAGGATGCCCCACGCCTCGGCCGACCTGCGCACGATCATGCGTCTCCTCCCGCGCCGCCGCGGCTCCCGCCGCCCCGCGAGCGCCACGGCTCCGCTGCGCGCATTCTCCCGCCCGCCGGCGTGCGCTCATGGGGAACGGCAGCATGATCGATCAGCGGCGCGCGGCGCCCCACCTCGGCGGCGGGCGGTGGACCGGCGGGCGTTCCGCCGGAACCGGCAGGACGAGAGGCACGTCTCCCGGGCGCAGGCACCCAAGCCTCCGACCACACAGGAGCAGTCGCCATGTCCACCACGTCACGGTTCCTTGGTCTGGGGATCGCCCTCGGCCTCGCGGCCGGGCTCCTCGTCGGTGTGGGCCAGCCGGGCCGCGCAACCGCCACGACGCCCTCGGCGGCGCCCGCCCTCCCGGCCGCTGGTGCCGCCGTCGACGCGCCTGCGGGGCTCCCGACGGTCACGTCCGGCGGCTCCATGGGCACGACCGTCGCTGCCTCCGGCGCAGCTATCGCGTACCCCTAGTTCGCGGGCTCTCCCGGGATTGCGCCAGACCACACCATCGTGGTGACGGGCGTCGGGCAGGCCAACCTGCAGAGCGGGGCCGACGGGGTGTGCGCGCTGACCAGCGTCGAGAACTACCGGCACCTCGTCGTCGACCGGGGTTGGCCGCCCAAGGACTACGAATCCTGGCTGTGCGGGTTGCTGAGCCTGGCGCTGCGCCCCGGGATGTGACCGACCTCCTCCCCCTGGTCGGCCGCGCTCTCTGGCGCGCGCCGCTCGCCAGTTCGGGCCTTGGCCTCGGGCTCGGGCAGCCGCGGCGCCAGGATCCACACGAGCTGCGCCGTCGGGTCGGCGCCCACCCTGGACCGCGCTCGGGGGGCACTGCCTGGGCGACCGCGGCGACCCTGAGCCGGGCGGACGCCGCGACGTGCTCGGGCGGCGAGGCCGAGCGCGTACTCGTATACCGGTACCCTGACGAACGTCGAGCCCACGTGCCAGCGCAGGGACAGGCGTCCGGGCTCGCCACCGGACGCTCCCCTTCGGTGCGCGGGAGGTACGCCAGCAGGGACGCCTTGTGGTCGTCCGCCGCTCGACGGCCCGAGTGTTCGCGCCCATCCTGACCCCGATCACGGAGTGCGGAGGGGCCCGGGGCATGCAGGACGCCGATCTGTTTATGGAGCTGGCCGGGATCGCCGGCGTGTTCGTTGGGTTCGGGGCCCTCATCGCCGTGCGGAGCGGCGGCGCGAGCGACGCCGTCTCGCCGTCTGGGTGCCCTCAGTGATCGTGTCTTTCTCTCCCCGATCGCCATCGCGCTGGGCGTGGCACCGGTCCGCGAGGAGGCCCTCAACTTCACGATCGTCGCGTTGGCGCTGTTCGGGAGCGCGATCGCTCTCCTGATGCTGGTCTTCACGGGACGACGTCAGGTGAACGCGTAGGGGATCCCTCAGGTGCCGGCAACCGCTCCGCCAGGATCCACACCAGCTGCGCCGTCGTCGCCGCCCCCACCTTGGACCGCGCGTTGGCAAGGTGGTGCTTCACCGTCGAGTGCGCCAGGCCGAGCCGGTGGGCAGCACCCTGTCCGACCCGGCCACGAGGAAGACCGCGACCACGCCGACCTCACGGTCGGTGGCGCGCCCGGCGGGTCGCCTACGAACCGGGTGATGGCGACGGCGCGGCACCGAAGGTGCACGCTTTGTTGGCCGGGAAGTCCGCGTTGAGCGCGACGTCGTCGAGCGGCCGGAGGGTGACGCTCGTGGAGCACTGGCCTCGTGGCGCGCCCGCGACACCGCCGCTGAACGCGGCGAGCCAGGCCGTGACCGAGTAGTCGCCGGCCGGCAGGACGAGCGGCCAGGACATGAAGCCCCCGCCGAAGGTCGTCGAGTTGCCCTGGCCCGACGCGTCGCCGGGCACCATGCCGTCGCGGACGACTGTGCCGTCGGCGGCCGTTACGCGGTAGAAGGCGAGGACGTCGCCTGCGCAGCAGTCGGCTCCGTGCACGGTGGCCATCTGCCACAGGCGTGCCGGCCGGTAGTCCGCGGCCAGCTTCAGGGGATGGCTGTCGACCACCCTCCCGGTGGCGTCGTCCACCAGCCACACGGTCTCGGGCCGCGTCTCGCCCGCGCCCGACCCCGCCGCGGCGCCGAGCGACCGCACCAGCCACACGACGTTGTCGCCGGCGAGGTTCCAGCGCGGGTCGACGGAGGCAAGGTCGCCGGCCCGGATGGCTGCCGCCGTCAACAGGTTGTCGCCGACCCCCGTGGCGCCCGCCACCTGGGAGAGGGTCATCGTGGGCGTGATCGCCTTGCCGGTCTGAACGCTGCCGACCTGGGGGGCCACGGGCGGAACATCGTGGCCGTTTGCCCACGCGATCCGGTCGACGACAAAGGCACTCGCGCAGACGGTCTGGGTCGCCGCGGTGCACTGCCACTGCCGGGCGTCGCCGGCGTGCCCGATCACCACGAGGGCGGCCGGCTCGCCGGTTGCGCCGCCCGTCAGCAGCGACCAGGGATCCCCGCTCGTCTCGGTCATGAAGAAGGGCGACAGGCTCGTCCCGGACGGCTGGCCGCAGCTCATCCCATTCGAGCCCTCCGGCTGGCAGAGCTGCGCCGTGGCGCGCGTGTCCGTGAAGGCCACGAACCGGCACCAGCCCTCAAGCGGGCCGACATACCGCCCCGGGTACGGGCAGGAGGGAGTGAACTGGTCGAAGTAGCCGGCCACCGCGACGGCCCGACCGTCGAGCTTGCTCGACCGCAGCAGCTCGTCTGCTCTGGCAACGCTGATCACCGGCAGGCCGGCGACGACCGTCGGGAATCCGGCCGCCGACGGCAGGGGCGAGACGGCTGGAGACGCCGGGGCGGTGGCGCCGGCAGACGGCGAGGAGCAGGCGCCAAGGAGCGAGGCGATGAGCAGAGCAAGGATCCGGGTACGAGCCATGTCATCCCTTGCGATGAGCCGAGCCGCGGCCGAGGCAACACTACTCGGACGGGCGAACGCCGCGATCGGTTCCCACGGTTAGTGGTCCATCTGAACCGTGCCCCCGGGCGCCGGCAGGCGCGGACCGAGGATCCACACGAGCTGCGCCGTCGTCTCGGCCCCCACCTTGGACCGCGCGTTGGCCAGGTGGTGCTTCACCGTCGAGTGCGCCAGACCGAGCCGGTGGGCGGCGGCCTTCTCCGACCCGGCGAGGAGGACCGCCGCGACGACGCCCACCTCGCGGTCGATGGCGCGCTCGACAGGGCGGGACGACCGTCTCGTCATGCGCTTTCGAGGCAGTCGCAGGGCTCGGGCGGCTCGGCGAGGCGCATCGTGACCGGAAGCTCGGTGGTCGCGGGGCAATGCCATTCGAGCCTCCGACCTCATCGGTCCGCGCTCCTGGGTCCGGCCCCTCCTCCCCTCACCCGCCCGTGAGGCCGGCCCGGGCGAGGGCCTCGGCCGCGCGGGCGCCCAGGGCATCCGGCGTCTGGCGGGCATAGCGGCGGGTGACGTCGGTGCTGGAATGCCCGA
>JAJYLA010000068.1 GCA_021788115.1 Actinomycetes bacterium
GCGGATCGAGGAGCTGATCGGCGCGCTGGCGGCCCGTGACGCCCGGATCGTGGAGTTGGAGAAGCTCCTCGAGGAGTCGCGGCGTTCGGGGAAACGTCAGGCGGCGCCGTTCTCCAAGGGCGAGCCAGCGGATGAGCCGAAGCGTCCGGGCCGCAAGCGCGGACGGGGACACGGCCCTCACGGTCCTCGCATGGCCCCCGCGAACATCGACCGGGAAGTGGATGCCCCGCTGCGGGAGAAGAGTTCGGGGCCGCCATCCCGAGCAGACGTCCGACGCGCTCGGCGCGGCCGGATCGCAGATAGGGCCAGTGGCCAAGGGGTGGGTGGCGTGGCTGCACTACGGGCTCGGCCTGTCGTTCGCCAAATGCGCCGTGCTGCTCGGCCGGCTCGGCATCGAGGTGACCGCCGGAGCGATATGTCAGGCATCGCAATCCATGGGCACCGCCTTGGTGCCGGTCCAGAAGGCCATCATCGAGCGGGTGAACGCATCGCCGACGGTGACGATGGATGAGACCGGCGCTGGCGGGTCGAGGGATTCTCTTGCTGGCTGTGGGTGGCCGCCACCGGAGATGCCACCGCCTACAACGTCGCCCCCGGCCGCGGGTTCGACCAAGCCTGCGACCTGGTTCGCGACGACTACGACGGGGTGATCATCCGTGACGGCTGGGGCCCCTATCGCAGCTACACCGCCGCCACCCACCAAAGCTGCGTAGCTCATCTCCTGCGACGGGCTTCGGAGATGGCCACCGATCTGCCCGACTGGGCCCGAGGGACCCCCCGCCGGGTGAAGGACCTCCTCTGTGACGCTCTTGACGCCAGAGACGCCGAAGCTGAAGAACGGGCGGCGATGGCCGAACACGTGGTGGAGATGATCGAACTGCTCTACGAGCAGGCACATCCCCACGACGAGAACCGCAAGCTCGTCAAGCACCTCTACGGCGAGCGCCACGCCATCGTCACCTTCTTGACCCACCCCGGCGTCGAGGCCACCAACTGGCGAGGCGAGCAAGCCATCGGCCCGGCCGTGGTCAACCGCAAGGTGTGGGGTGGCAACCGAACCTGGCGAGGAGCAGCCACGCAGGGCACCATCATGAGCGTGCTGCGCACCGCCGCCCAACAAGGCGACGACGCCATCGACTACCTCGCCCGCCACGGCAGAGCCCCAGACCCGGTCGGCGTTCCGCTCTTCAGCTAAACCTCGATCCACCGATCGGCCTCGTGTAGCTCGACCGCATGCACCTGGGTCTGTTCGTCGGCCCCGCCGGCCAAGTGCTCCAGCTCACCGAGACCACACCCGGTCAGGCCGCCATCTTCAAGGCCCCCGGGGTCGACGAACCCAAGCGGTTCCTCGCCCTGGCCCCAGCCGGGCCAGGCACACCCCCACCAGCGCGTAGGCACTACACGCCTTCAACGGTCCCCGGCGTTCTCCCTGCTCACGCGCCCTTTTCATGCCTACCAACAGGGTCGAGCCGCGGAACTCGGGGACACGGCCGGGGTGGAAAGGGGCGGCCCGGACTCACTGCGGTTCGCCGTTGTGGCACCTCTGTTCCGCTACCCCGTCATCGGTAGGTCAAACCGGAGCGGCCCTGGAGGCCGAATGCTGGAGGCGTGGTGTCTTTGGCGACGATTGTTGCTTGCCACCGACAGGCGGCGTCGACAGACCGGAACGCTGAGTGGCAGCGAAGCGCCATCCGATTTCGGACATTCCCCTCAATCGGGAGCGACCAGAGTGACGTCCGTGTTTGCCCCGACCGCCGATGTTTCGACAGCGGAGCACCGCGGTATCACTTCATCATACGAGTAAGCGCCAATTCCAAATACTTGGCTCAGGAGCAGATACGCGCTCTCTGGTGATCTTCTCGTCACCGGTATCACAAGGCGGTGAAGCAAAACCATGGCACTTGGTGTCCGCGATCGTCAGCAAAGCGCCCCTCCCCGCGGCGAGGAGAGCGCGAACCGAGATTCGTCCGTGCGGTTGCAGGCCAAACGCGAACCGCAGCTCGTCAAGAGCAGGCATGTAATCACCGAGCACATCGACGTCGGCGTGCCCGCGGAGGACGCGTTCGATCAGTGGACGCAATACGAGAAGTGGTCGCGGGTGTTCAAGAACGAGTCGGCCGAGAGGGGCGGGAAGGCCAAGGGTCGGACGAAGAACGGGAGCCAGGCCCCCGGTCGGAGAGAGGTCACGGTCAGAGCCAAGATCGGACCGTCCGATCGGCGTTGGACCGCCCAGGTGACCGGGGTGGAACCAGGCCGGCGTGTCAACTGGGTTTCCAAAGGGCCGTTACAGGCCATGGGGACAACAAGCTTCCACCGCCTGGACGACCGGCTCACCCACGTGATGGTGGAGATCGAGTACAAGCCGAGCGGAGGGCTCGAGACGATCGGCAGCTTCTTGCGGATGCAGCGTCGGCGGGTGCGCCGGGACCTGCGGCTGTTCAAGAACTACGTCGAGCTGAGGGGTGTCGCCGGTTACGACCAGCCCGATGACGGAGGTGGCGACAAAAAGAGCCACGGCGAGGAGGAGAGCTAGTCATGGCGCGCCGGCGCAGGAAGATCATGGGAATCCCGGTGGGCCGGGCCAAGAAGTCCGTGCCCCTGGTCGACCTGGCCCGGTTCGGGGCTCTGGGCGCGACCGTGTTCGCCGCCGTCCCGGTGGCACAGCGGGGACTCAAGGCGGCGGGCCGCGGCCGGGAGATCGCGGGTCGCGGCCGGGACCTGGTCGGCAAGGCCGGTGACGCCCTCGGGGCGGCCGGGGACATCAAGGAGGCGGTCTCCTCGCACTCATCGACGGTGGGGAAGGCCGCCGGCATGGTGGGCGCGGTCACCCACATCGGAAAGGATCACCAGGGCGGCGGCGAGACGACACCCAAGCTCGCCCACCTGATCGAGGAGCACACCGAGGTTTCGGTGCCCCGGTCCGTGGCGTACAACCAGTGGACACAGATGGAGATGTTTCCCTCCATCGTCAAAGGCGTCGATGCGGTGGACCAGATGAGGCACGACCGCACCGAGTGGATCAGCAAGATCGGTCCGGTCAAGAGACGGTGGAAGGCCAAGATCATTGAGCAGGTTCCCGATGAGCGGATCGCCTGGCGCAGCGAGAGCGGCCCTGAGCACCGCGGTGTGGTCACCTTCCATTCGCTCGACGAGGATCTCACCCGGGTCATGATCCAGATGCACTACGTCCCGCACGGCCCGCTGGAGACGGTCGCCAACAAGCTGCGGGTGCAGCGGCGGCGAGTCCGCCGGGATTTGCGCCTGTTCAAACACTTCCTGGACCTGCGAGGTGAGGAGACCGGTGCATGGAGGGGCACCATCGGGGAGAACTCGGCAGATCGGCGCGACGCTCGGTCTGCCACTGGCAGAGGCCTACCCACCGGGACGAGCCGCCGGTCCTCGGCGACCGGTGGAACCCGTCGGGTCCAAGGGTCGGGCGGAAGCCGCTCCACGGCCGGCGGCCGCAGGACCAACAGCAACGGAGCCACGGGCCAGGGTAAAGCCGGCGGCGCCAGGGCCAACCGGTCGAGGGAGGCGGCCAAGTGACCATGACCACGAGCGGAAGCACTATCTCGCGGGCTCCCCGACCGAGCAGCCTGGCCGACGTCCTGGACCTGATCCTCGACAAGGGTTTGGTGATCGATGCATACGTCCGGGTCTCGGCCGTCGGCATCGAGCTGCTCACGATCGACGCCCGCATAGTGATCGCCAGCGTCGACACGTACTTGCACTACGCGGATGCCGTAAACAGGCTGGATCTGACCCAGACCGAAACCCAGGGCCTGACCGGCGTATTCGGAGATGAGCCGTCCTCCGACGGCCGGTCCCCGGATGGCCGGTCCCCGGATGGCCGGAGCTCTCTGGCCTCCCGGGACCGGCCCGGTCAGGGCCACTCACAGGAGCGTGGCGACCGGGCCTCGAGCCGCTCCCCGGCCCGTGGGAAGGACGGGCAAGAAGATGGCAGCGAGGACGGCCGCGAAGAGGGAAGAGGCCGCAGCCTGACCCGCCGGCTGGGCGAGAAAGGGAAGTGGAACTCATGAGCATCGCAGGTGTGACCGGCAAGGTCAGGCCGCGCAGGTCCGGTGTCATGGACCAGATGAACGCGGTCGACCGGGTGGCCGGTGCGGTACTGGCGCTGGGTGCTCTGAATTGGGGCCTCGTGGGGGCGGCCAACTTCGACGCCATCCGTGCCGCGCTCGGCCGATCCACGGCGGCGAGGGCCGCCTACGGGCTGGTCGGTGCCAGTGCGGCGTATGCCATCGCCCGAAGTCAGCAGCTCGGCCGCAAGTAATCGCAAACGGGAGGAGGACGGGTGTTCAAGAAGTTCTCGGTCGGTTTCGCGGTCGGATACGTCCTCGGCGCCAGGGCCGGTGAGAAGCGCTACGAGCAGATGACGGAACTGGCGGAGCGGGCGCGGGAGGTGCCGGTGGTGAGCCGGCTGGCCGACCGGGCGTCAGAGGTGTTCAGCCCGGAGAACAGCCGCCGCATCCTGGAGGTGGTCGTGGAGCGGGCGAAGGCCGCGATGTCGTCGTCCAATGGACCGTCGCGGGTCTCCTCCTCCCCTTCCGAGGAGGAGGAGGACGGCCAGGAGGAGGACGGCGAGGAGGACGACGGCGTGGAGGAGGACCATGGCGACGGCGAGGAGGAGGTCGGCGAGGAGGAGGAGAGCCGGCGCGCCGAGCCCCACGAGGAGCAGGAGGCGGCCGTAGACCGCAGTCAGCCGCGGCGAAATCAGAAGCGGACGGAGGAGCCCTCCAGCGCCCGCCAAGGCGGCCGGATCCGAACCTTGGCGTCCGCGGCACGTGAGAGGGGGCGGGTCGACTGATGGTCGCGTCGTCGAGCGGCATCTCCCGCGCGCCGAGGCCGAGCAGCCTGGCCGATGTCCTGGACCTGATCCTCGACAAGGGTCTGGTCATCGACGCCTATGTCCGTGTCGCAGCACTCGGCATCGAGGTTCTTACGATCGACGCCCGCATCGTCGTGGCCAGCGTCGACACCTACCTGCACTACGCGGAGGCGGTCAAACGGCTGGACCTGGCCCAGACAGAGACCCAGGGCATTGAGGGCCTCGGCCACGACATGATGGAGTCGGGCGCGAGTGGCGAGGTGGAGGGGGCCATGGAGGGCGGCATGGAGGCGGTCAAGGAAGCCGTCGGATCCCGTCGCAACCGGGGGTAGCGGCTGTGTGCGCTGCCTTCGAACCCGATGCCATGCAGTACGTGTATGCCATCGTGCCGGCCAGCGCCACCGGCCTGCCGGCGGGCCCGGGCATCGACGGCCGGGAGATCGAGCCGATTCGCCTGGATACCGTCGCCGCGCTGGCCAGCGCGGTGCGTACGGAGCGGGTGCGACCGTCGCGGGCCAACCTCTCCGCCCATCAGGGCGTGGTCAGCGAGGCCCACGGGCGCAGTCCTGTGCTACCGGTGCGCTTCGGCACCGTGATGCGGGACCGGCGTTCGGTCCGGGAAGAGCTGCTCGAACCCGGGCGGCCCCGGTTCGAGAGAATGCTCGCCGAGTTCGAGGGTAAGGACGAGTTCCGGCTCAAGGGCCGCTACCTGCCGGAGGTCGCACTTCGTGAGGTGGTCGAGGGTAGTGGGATCATTGCCCGCCTCAGGGAGAGAGTGCGGGCTGCCGGTCGGTCGGCCCGCCCGGGCGACCAAATCCGACTGGGCGAGCTGGTGGCGGCCGGATTGGAACGGCTGTGTCAGCGGGACGCGGCCGCGGTGCTCGGCGCCCTGTCACCTCATGTCGCGGCGTGGGAGTCGATCAACGTCATCCGGCAGAGCGAGTCCCACCTCGGTCGGATCGACGCCGGCACCCGGATGATCTCCCGCTCGTCCGACGACGTCCCCTTCTATGCCGCGCTGCTGGTCGAGAGGGTACGGGTCCCCGACCTCGACGCGACCCTGGAGAAGATCGCGGCCGACCAGAGGGGTCGCATGGAGCTCGAGCTCGTCGGCCCTCTGCCGCCCTGGGACTTCAGTGCCGTATCGGCGGGAGCGGCGTGATGGGCCTCTTCAAGGCGCTGGCCCTCTTTCCGCTGGCACCCATTCAGGGCGTGGTGGGGGTCGCCCGCCAGCTTCAGGACCAGGCAGAGCGGCAGATGTTCGATGCCCAGGCGGTCATCGAGGAGCTGGCCTATCTGCAGGCCAGCGTGGACCGAGGGCAGATCACTGAGGAGGAGTACCTCGAAGCAGAGAACGAGCTGCTCGACTGGCTCGAGGCCATCGAGGAGGCGCGGTGACACCCGCACGCAACAACGGTCAAGGTGTCAGGCGGCTGGCCGACGTGATCGGCACCGCCTGCCGGGAGCTGGAGCAGTTCACGGGCCGCGAGGTCGACTCGGTGACGTCGGTGCGGCGTGGCGACGGCGGCTGGACGCTATGCCTCGAGGTCGTGGAGCTCGAACGGGTTCCGGACTCGACGAGCGTGCTCGGGACTTACGAGACAGTCGTGGACGACGACGGATCAGTGATCGAGTATGAGCGCACCCGGCGCTATTGCCGTAACCAGACCTCGGAGGTCGACGCCTGATGACCGTGGAGCAGTCGCCGCTCCGCTACAGCGGCAGGCCGTCCCTCGAGGGCAGGTCGGACTCCACCAGCCTGGCCGAGTTGCTCGAGCGCATACTGGACAAGGGAATCGTCATTGCCGGCGACATAACCATCAACCTGGTGGACATCGAACTGCTCACCATCA
The DNA here is from genome assembly GCA_021788115.1 of Actinomycetes bacterium. Classification (GTDB taxonomy): domain Bacteria; phylum Actinomycetota; class Acidimicrobiia; order Acidimicrobiales; family Palsa-688; genus JAJYLA01. The sequence goes on from JAJYLA010000068.1 coordinate 6,700, forward strand.
AGCTGCGGCTCCTGATCGCATCCGTCGACAAGGCGAAGGAGATCGGAGTCAACTGGTGGGAATCCGATCCGTGGCTCTCCGGGCGGCGCGACCAGCAGGCCGCTCTCGGCCAAGGAGCCGACCGCTCGAAAGGGATGGAATCCCGCCTCGAGAGAATCGAAGCGGCGCTGGCGCAGCTCACCGACTCCCGGCAGGGGTCCAAGAAGTGAGTGGCGAGAGCCTGCTCGAGCGGGCGCTGCGCAGTGTGGCTCGCGATGCCGCGGCCGAGCTGATCGAACGGGTCCTGGACGACAGTCGCCGTGACGCGGCCGACTCCGTACGGGCCCGGCTGACCGCCGCCATGGTCGAGGAGATGGAACGTCTCCTGGCGTCCGGGGGCTCAGGACCGATCGCAGCTCGCACCGCCGGCGAGGAACCCGGGCGCGTGATCCCGATAGCCGGGGCGGCCGATCCGGTTTCCCTCTCGGGCTGGTACGTCTACGGGCTCACGTGGGAGAGTGCGGCCCGGTCGCTGGACGCAACAGCCGGCATCGACGGGGCTCCCGTCGAGGTCCTGGCCTCCGGGTCCCTGGCGGCGGTCGTCAGCCCCATCACGGACACCACCCAATGGGGCATTGACCCGGCCGGCGAAGTCGATCTGGAGATGCTCGCACCGCGAGCGCACAAGCACGAATGGGTCCTCGAGGAGATGCTCGACCGGGGCGCCGTTCTACCGCTGCGCTTCGGAGTCCTGTACCCGGATCTCGACCCCCTGAAGGAGATGCTTCGCGAGCGCGAATCAGACTTGGCCGCCGTTCTCACGCGCCTCCAGGGTCACCGCGAGTGGGGCCTACTCGTCACGGTCGACGATTGCAGCCCGGTCCCTGCTACTCAGGCCGGGTCGCCGGCCGGAAGGGACTACCTGTCCCGCCGGCGGGAAGAGCGCATCGCCGCTGGGGAGCAGGCCGAGGCGCTCGCTCGCGTCGCTGCGGCCATCCACAAGGCCCTCACGGACGTGTCCACCGACGCGGTCGTCCATCGCCCCGGCGGAGCTTCGGCGGGGAAGCAGAGCGTCGTCCTTCGGGCTTCGTACCTGGTGTCCTCCGGATCGGAGACCGAGTTTCGTGCCGCGGCGGAAGCGAAGCTCTCCGAGTCAGCCGACTCTCTCCGGCTCGCCGGTGAGCTGACCGGTCCGTGGCCTCCGTATCACTTCTGTGACGTGGCCTTGGACGAGGTTCCGGAATGACGGTCCTCGACGAGGCGTTGTATCCGGAGCACTACGGGCAGGAGGTCACCCTCCTCGATCTGGCTGATCGGCTGCTGGACAAGGGCGTCACGATCTGCGGGGACATCGTGATCTCCGTCGCAGGAGTGGACCTCGTATACCTCAGCCTCCGGGCCCTTCTTGCCACGGTGGAGAAGGCCATGGAGCTCGATCTGGGGGAGGGGCTGGGTTTCCGGTGATCCAGCTCTACTGCGTTGTCGACCAGCCGGAGGCCGCCCTCGGCGCGTGCCGTTCACAGTCCGGACCGGACCTCGAGCTGATACGTACGCGCCGGGTCTCCTGCATCGGGCGGCGGTGTGAGTCGACCGATCTGCCCACGGACGGCCAGGCCCTGCTCGACCACGACGTGCTGGTCCGACAAATGATGGAGGTCAGCACGGTCGTCCCTTTCCGGTACGGGACCGTGGTGCCGACCGTGGCCGAGGCCGAGCGCGAGCTCCTCGACCGGCTGAAGGGCCATGTCGAGCTGGCGCTGCGCGCAAGGGCGAGCACGTCGCAGATCCGCCGCTCCAACGGCACGGGGCGCTCGTACCTGAGGATGCTGCGCGACGAGCAGGAGTCCTTGCTGCTAGCGGATTTGCACCACACGCTGGCGTCCCATTGCGCGGCCGCGGTGGTGGCGGCGCACCGGCCGTGTGATATCAAGGCCTCGTACCTGGTAGAGCGGACGGAAGTGGGCGGCTTCCGCCTGCTGCTGGCCCACACTTTGACCGGGAGAAGGGGTCTCCGGGATGTGTCTCTCACCGGCCCGTGGGCCCCGTACAGCTTTGTGACGCAGGCAGCGCCGACGGGCTCGGCCCCCCCTGAGAGGGAGGTGGCCCGTGCCTGAGGAGAGGGCCCGGCTCCTGTGGGCCACCGGTCGTGCCGGGACGCCGCCGGATCGGGGGGCGGCTCGATCCGGGCGACGGATCGAGGCCGACCCCGACCGGGTCGAAAGGGGCCTGGTACAGCTGATCCTGACGATCGTCGAGCTGGTCCGCCAGCTGATGGAGCGGCAAGCCATCCGCCGGCTGGAAGCCGGCACCCTGACCGCCGATCAGGAGGAGGACCTCGGCACGGCGCTGATGCGCCTGGCCGAGAAGATGGAGGAGCTCAAGAACCATTTCGCCCTGCAGGACGAAGACCTCAACCTCCACCTGGGCCCGCTCGGAGACCTTCTGTGAGGTGGGGCATGCAAGAAAGGCACCTTCCAATGAACGACAACGCATCACGGGCGACCGCCATGCCGACCGCCCTGGTCGCCAGCCTGGGTCACCGTTTACACACCGGGCGGTCGGACCGCCGCTTCGGCGCGGTCCCGCACATCTCGGTACCGGACCCACTCCACCGGGTCCTGGGCGGCCGGCGCCGGCGGGGCCGGCGGCGGCAGATGATGAAGCTGGCCCGCAAGGCGGCCGCCGTCGTGTCGGCGGTGTCATTCGCAGCCGAGCTGGCCGGGACGCTGCGGGAGCTCTCGGGCTCGTCCGGACAGGGATCGGGCGGGAGCCGCAGTTCGGGCGCCGGCCGGGGCTCGGGCGCCGGCCCGGGTGCGGGCGCCGGCCCGGGTGCGGGAAACGGCCGGGGTGCGGGAAACGGCCGGGGTGCGGCCGTGAGCCGGAGGCCGGCGTCCGGTTCGGACCCGGCCGGGGCCCCCGCGGCGGCGTCGGGGCCGTCGAAGGCGGGGGGCACACGCGCCGCGGCAGCCAAGCGGCCCTCGACCGCAGCCAAGCGGCCCTCGACCGCAGCCAAGCGATCCTCGACCGCGGTCAAGCCCTCCTCGTCGGCGTCCAGGGGCGCCTCGTCCTCGGCCGGGAAGAGCACCCCCGTTGCCCGGAAGAGCACGGTCCCCTCCCGCAAGAGCGCCGGTGCGAACAATGGCTCGAGGAGCCGCAACGGCTCCGGAGCGGCCAGACGCTCGGGCACCTCGAGGCCCCGCGCCAGCGGGTCCTCCGCCGGACGACCGTGACGACACCTCGACGACGAAATTCGGGGAAGGAGTGAGCATGCCGACATCCGAACTGCGCCAGGCCTACTTCGACATCCTGATGGAACGAGTCGGGTCGTTCCGGTACGCCAGCCCGATGATGATGGACCGACTGGAGAAGGCATGCCCCGACCGAGAGAGCGCGGAGGAGTACGTCCGGACCCTGATTGACGCCGTGTCAAAGGAGCGTTACCCGAGCCCCCAGCTGCTCGAGCGGATCTCCAACCTCATAAAGGTCCTCGAACGCGACGGCTGATCCCTCTCTCGAGGGGACCGCGGCGCCTGCGACCTAAGCCTCGAAACACGTGCGTCCAGTAGTCCGGCTGGGTGCTTGGGCCCGAAGGAGGGGTCATGACATAGGCCGGACGCAAGCTCTTGTTGGCCTGCCGGTGCGAGTCCGGTCCGGGGAGACGCCAGGGTCCCCGGTAGTGAAGCTCCCGGGTCCGGTTGAGAGGCCGGGGTCGAAGCGGGGTGGATCAAATGGCCGGTCCGTATCAGATCAGACGGGTTATGGCAGGTATCACGGTTTCTTGTTCGGAACATGAGGTCATTGATGCTGGTGAGGGTTCTCTCATCCTGCGTCGACATCTGTTTGGTCTTCGGGACGCGCGGCGAACTCGCGTTTGGTTGCCTTGTACCAGGCCATGTTCGCTATGGGATGGCGCCATCTTCCTTTCATGTCGTCTAGGGCGCTGGCGTGCGTGCGGTCACCACCGGCGACCATCTCCCGTAGGTGCCGGTCCTGAGCCTTGATGATCTCGTCCGCGGTATCTCCATGATGAGCGAGCTCGCATGGGCCGCCCAGATCGTGGCAGGTCATCGTCTTCATCTGCCCTGCTTTCCTTTCAGGTAGAGAGGTGTCGTTCCTGATGTCGGGCCTGGGTTACCAGACGGTCCCGGCAGGCTGGCGGGTCGCGGTGTTGATCCGGTTGAACAGGTTGGTCGTGGCGACCCACAGGACCAGCGCGGCCAGCTGCTTGTCGTCGAAGTGCTTCGCGGCGTGGGTCCACACGTCGTCGGGGACGGCGTCGGACCGGTCGGCGAGGCGGGTCATCGACTCGGCCAGGTTCAGCGCCGCTCTCTCGGCGTCGCTGAACAGGTCAGTCTCGCGCCAGGCGGCCACCGCAAAGAGCCGCTCGTCGCTCTCGCCGGCCTTCTTGGCGCTGATGGCGCCGCTGTAGACGCACGGGCTGCAATTGTTGATTTGGCTGGCCCGCAGGTGGACGAGCTCCATGGTGGAGCGGGGCACGCCGGCGCTGTGAGCGGCCTTGATGATGGACTGGATTCCCGACATGGACTCTGGGAGCAGGGTGGCTGGGTTGCTGATTCTTGCTGTCATGCCCTCTCTGACGCCCCAGGAAGCCGATATGTGACCGCTTCCGCGACGGCCACCTCCTGCCCTCGGTGGGCTGTTGTCACACTCTGACCGCCAGGCGCGTCAATCTGGTCAGATGGACGAGGATCTCGCCTCCCAGTTCGAAGCCAACCGCCCGAGGTTGCAGTCGGTGGCCTACCGCATGCTCGGATCTTTTACCGAGGCGGAGGACGCGGTGCAAGAGACCTGGATACGGCTGAGTCGTTCGGATCCTGAGAGCATCGACAACCTGGGCGGGTGGCTTACCACGGTGCTGTCGCGGGTGTGCCTCGGGGTGCTCCGCTCACGCCGAGCCCACCTCGAAGAGCCCTTCGAAGAGCGCAACGGGCCCGAGCCCGAACCGGCGAGCCCAGAAGAAGAGGTGATCCTCGCCGACGCGATGGGACCCGCGCTCCTCCTGGTACTTGAGGCGCTCAGCCCATCGGAGCGTCTCGCCTTCGTGTTGCACGACTTGTTCGCGGTGCCATTCGAAGACATCGCGCCGATCGTCGACCGCTCTCCCGCCGCCACCCGCCAGTTGGCCAGCCGGGCCCGACGGCGCGTCCAAGGCAGCGACGAAACTCCCGCCGGTGACCGGCGCCGCCAGCAGGAGGTCGTCGAAGCGTTCCTGGCGGCGTCTCGCAGAGGGGATTTCGAGGCCCTGGTCGCCCTGCTCGACCCCGACGCCGTTCTGCGGGCAGATCGCGCGGCGGTGAAAGCGGCGACTGCCAACCGGGCAAAGGGAGCGCCTCTGCTAGCGCCCGAGGTACGCGGCGGCCGAGCCGTGGCCAACGCTCTCGTCGGGCGGGCACAGGCGGCCCAGCTCGCCCTCATCGACGGCTCGCCCGGGGCTGTGTGGGCTCCCGGAGGGCGACCTCGTGCCGTGTTCGCCTTCCGCATCGTCGCCACCGCCATCGCCGAAATCGAGATCGTCACCGACCCGAGCGTCGTAGCAGCACTCCGCGTGCAGGTGCTCTGAACGATCCGGCCAGACGGCGCGTGCACCAGGCCGGCGGCGTTGGAGGGCACGTAGTGGTCGGGATGTGGGACGCTTTCGGTGAGCGGTATGGGATAGGCCATCCCAGCCTGCTGACATGCTCAGAAGATGAACGGCAACAGCATCTTGGTGGAGCGCTTGTACGCCGGGTAGCTGCCCGGGAACTGCTCGGTGAGGTGACGCTCCTCGACGGTTGCGCTGTAGAGGAGGTAGACCCCGGCTAGGCCGACTGCCATTAGCCATAGCCAGCTCAGCGCTATCGCGCTACCGACACCGGCAACCAGGATGCCCGAGTAGATCGGGTGGCGGACCAGGTGGTAAGGACCGCTGGTCACCAGTTCCGGCTCGTCTTTCTGCGTCATCGGGGTTCCCCAGTTACGCCCAATGTGCACGCGGGCCCAGATGGCGAATCCCAACCCGGACACGAAGAGAGCGAGCCCGAGGGCCGCGCGCCACGGATCCGTGTTGAGGCCGTGGCCCCGCAAGACTCCGAAGCGGCCCAAGATCACGACAATGACAACGATCAGGGCCCTGATCCGCAGTTCTCGTGACCATGGGACCCGGCCCCTCTTCATAGAGAACGCGGCCACGAGCCAGTACAACCAGAAGGCCGCCCACCCGACGGCGAAAACGATCTCCACGGCACGCACGGAGGTCAGAGTGCCACAGTGCCTCGCGGTAAGCGAGGAGGAGATCGGGACCGCCAAGGCGATCAAGCCGATCGCCGCCGCGCCCGGCAACACTGGTCGTGATCCGGGCGCCGCGTCACCCCTCACAGCTAGACCTCAGCCCGTGGTGGGACATATGGCAGTGGTATACAGGGACGGGTTTCCGGTGATGTCAAGCATCAGGCGGCTATCACCTGGCCGGCGCCGGAAATGGACCGGGCGATCGTCAGGGTGGCCACGTCGAGGTCCACATCGCTCCAGCGCAGGCCACACAGCTCACCTCGTCCGGGCTCCGGTGCCGGCCTCCGGATGGGTCTCCATGCAGGCCGCCAGGAGGCTCTGGAGCTGCTCTGGTGTCGGAGGTCGGATCTCGGGTGCTCGGGCCGGCGGCGGTGACGCCTGATCCACCGGGTTCCGGTCGATCCAACCCCACCTGGCGGCCTGGGTGAAGGCGGCGGAAAGGATGGCGTGGCTCTTGCGGATGCCGAGCAGACCGAGACCCGACTTGGCGAGCCGGCTGTAGGTGGCGGCAGCACGCCCCTGGCCACCGATGTGCACCATCCCACCGGTCGAGGAGCTCTGAGACGGTGTGGCGGCCCGGCCCTTCTGCCGGTGACTGCCGCGCTGGACCTCCGCGACCAACTCGGCAGCAGCGCTCCGGGCGTCCCGCTTCGTCCCGTGAACCCGCCGCCCGTAACGATTTAGGGCCGTATTATGCCCGTCGCCCGATCTCAAATCGGAAAAAGCGGCGGAGGGAGAGGGATTCGAACCCCCGGGGAGTCGCCTCCCAAGGCTTTTCAAGAGCCTCGCATTCGGCCGCTCTGCCATCCCTCCAGACGGCGTGAGACTACAGGGTCGCCCCCCAGGAGTCCCAGTAGGTGACCGTCTCCGCCGGAGGGCGTGAGGCGGGGTGGAAGTCCCCTCCGGTGGTGTAGGCGACGGGCAGCAGCGCCACCTGGGTGACCGTGTCGGGGATGCCGAGGAGCGCGGCGGCCTCCTTTTCCCGGCTGAGATGGAGCGTGGTCCACACCGATCCGAGCCCCCGGCTGCGCAGCGCCAGCATGAAGCTCCACGTTGCGGGGATGATCGAGGCGTACAGGGAGGCGGCGCGGGCGTTGGTGGTGCCGTCGGCGCGCCCCTCCACGCAGGCAACGACGTGCACGGGCACCCGCCCCAGCACCTCCGTCAGGTACAGGGCGCTGTCGTGGACCCGCCGCGTCTGGAGGTCGGAGGTCCGCTCGGCGGCGCTGCGCAGGTACTCGGCGCCGCCCTCCGCGTAGAGCCGCGCCAGCTCGGCGCGTTTGGCGGGGTCGGTGACGACGACCCAGCGCCAGCCCTGGCGGTTGCTGCCCGTCGGTGCCTGCATGGCGAGGCGCACGCATTCGAGGATGACCGACGGCTCCACCGGCCGGTCGAGGTCCAGCCGCTTGCGCACGGCGCGGGTGGTCGACAGCAGGTGGTCGGTGACAGTGGTGTCCATGGGGCCTCTCCGGTCGGTCAGCTCTGCCCGGGCGCTTGCACGCGGGAGCGCAACTCGTGGATCCAGCGGTCGGCGGACTTCCAGGCCCGGTCGGCCTGGCTCCGCCGGGCCGGGCCGTGCTCGCCGGCGGCGGGGTAGGAGCCGAGGAACTTCAGCGCCCGCAGGCCGGCGTGCAGCTCGCGCAGGCAGTCGGCGACCACGGCGTCGGCGATGTGGCCCTCGAAGTCGATGATGAAGCAGTACTCGCCGAGCCCCTCCTTGGTCGGGCGGGATTCCAGCTTCACCAGGTTGAGGTCGCGGGCCGAGAACTGGCCGAGGATCCCGTGCAGGCTGCCCGGCCGGTCCGCCGCCTGGAAGCACACCACGCTGGTCTTGTCGTGCCCCGTCGGCGCGGGGATGCCCGCGTCGTGGGGGGCGACGAGAACGAAGCGCGTCGAGTTGGCCGTGTGGTCCTCGATCCCCGCCGCCAGCACCTCGAGACCGTAGAGGCGGGCGGCGAGCGCCGTGCCGATCGCCGCGGTGCCCGGCGCCCCCGCGTCGGCGACCTCGTGCACAGCCGCCGCGGTGGAGGTGGAGGCGACCAGCTCGACGTCGGGGACGTTGTCCGCCAGCCACCCCCGGCACTGGCCGCTGGCGTGCGGGAAGGACACCACCCTCTTCACCTCGTCCACCCGCAGGCCGGCGGGGCCGATGAGGTTCTGGGTCACGGGCAGCACGGTCTCGCCGACGATGATGAGGTCCCTGTCGAAGACCAGCTGGTCGAGGGTGATCGACACGGTCCCCTCGATGGAGTTCTCGAGCGCCACGAAGCCGTAGTCCGCCCCGCCTTCGCTCACCGCGGAAAGCACGTGGACGAATGACGGCAGCGGCCGCAGGTCGGCGCCGGCGAGCCCCGGCTCGCTGCGCAGGGCCTCCTCGGTGAAGGTCCCGGGAGGCCCGAGGAACCCGATCGTGGCGAATGGCGAGACGGCACCGGTCATGCGGGGGCAGGATAGAGCCCTTATGGACGAGTCCGCCCTGCGCACCCTCCTCGACCGTTTCGCCGCCGGGGAGGTGGACGCCGACGAGGTCGTGCGCCGCCTGCGCCGCCTGCCGTACGCCGAGCTCGGGTACGCGACGGTCGACCACCACCGTGCCCTCCGTCAGGGGCTGCCCGAGGCCGTGTACGCACCGGGAAAAACACCCGCCCAGTGCGCCGGCATCGTCGGCGAGCTCCTCGACGGCGACGGCGCCGGCGAGGGGGGAGGCCCGGTGGTCCTCAGCCGGGCCACCGCCGAGCAGGTCGCCGCGACGGTGGAGGCCTGCCCGGGCGCGGTGGTGACCGGGTCGACGGTGGTCTGGCGGCCGGCGGCGCCACGCGACGAGGCCGTGGTGGTCGTCACCGCCGGCACCGCCGACCTTCCCGTCGCGGGGGAGTGCACGGCGACCCTGGCGGCCTTCGGCTTTGCCGCCCGGCTGGTCGCCGACGTGGGGGTCGCGGGGGTGCACCGGCTGTTCACCCACGTCGAGGCCCTGCAGGCGGCGGACGCCGTGGTGGTGGTCGCCGGCATGGAGGGGGCGCTCGCCAGCCTCGTCGGCGGGTTGACCGCAGCGCCGGTGGTGGCGGTGCCGACGAGCGTCGGGTACGGCTCGTCGCTCGAAGGGGTGACCGCCCTCCTGGCGATGCTCTCCTCGTGCGCTGCGGGCCTGGTGGTCGTCGGCGTCGACAACGGATTCGGCGCCGCGCACGCCGTCGCCCGCCTCCTCGGCCGGCGCGCCGCCGCCCCGGCCCCCCGTCGGGGCCTCGCAGGGACCCGGCCCCGGTGACCACCCTCGCGTGGTGGCACTGCTTCGCCGGCATCGCCGGCGACATGGCCCTGGGAAGCCTGGTCGACGCGGGCGCGGACCTCTCGACGATCGAGCGGGAGCTGGGGACGCTTCCAGTCGGCGGCTGGTTCCTGGAGGCCGAGCCGGTGATGCGCGCCGGGCTGGCCTGCACCCAGGTGCGGGTCCGGGTGCGCGAGACGCAGGTGGTGCGCACGTATGGCCACATCTCGGGGATCATCACCGAGGCGTGCCTGCCCGAGCGGGTGCGGGAGCGGTCGCTGGCGGCGTTCGCCCGCCTGGCCGAGGTGGAAGGGAAGCTGCACCGCCGGCCCGTGTCGCAGGTGCACTTCCACGAGGTGGGCAGCACCGACGCCGTCATCGACGTGGTCGGCACGTGCCTCGCCCTGGAGATCCTCGGCGTCGACCAGGTGCTGGCCAGCGCCGTCGCCCAGGGGACCGGGATGGCGCACAGCGCCCACGGCAGCCTGCCCGTGCCGGCGCCGGCGGTGGTAGAGCTGCTGAGGGGAGCCCCGACGTACGGCACGTCGATCCCCTACGAGCTCACCACCCCCACCGGAGCCGCGCTGCTGGCGAGCCTGTGCACCGGGTGGGGACCCCTGCCGTCGCTCGAGATCGCGTGCACGGGCTTCGGCGCCGGCTCGCGGGAGCTCGACGGCCTGCCGAACGCGCTGCAGGTCGTGATCGGCACGGCCGTCGAGAAGTCCGGGCCGGCGGAGGAGCACGGCCAGCCCGTCGTCGTGCTCGAGGCCAACGTCGACGACGTGACCGGCGAGATACTCGGTGCCACCGTCACCGCCCTGATGGCCGCCGGCGCCCTCGAGGCCTGGGTGACCCCCGTGACCGGGAAGAAGGGGCGTCCGGCGCACGTGGTGAGCGTGTTGTGCGAGCCGGCTGCCGTGGGGCCCCTGCGCCGGCTGCTCGCCGACGAGACCGGCACCCTGGGGGTGCGCGCCCAGGGCTGGAAGCGCTGGCCAGCGGCCCGCGAGCTCGCCGAGGTCGACGTCGACGGCTACGCCATCCGCGTCAAGCGTGGACCGCGCCGCATCAAGGCCGAGCACGACGACGCGGCTCGCGTCGCACGCATCCTGCGCCTCCCGATCCGCGAAGTCGCCCGGCGGGCGGAGGAAGCCGCACACCGTCTCTTCGACCGGGAGCCGGGGGGCGCCGGCGCCGGCGGGGGTGGCGCCGGCGGGGGTGGCGCCGGCGGGGGTGG
>JAJYLA010000204.1 GCA_021788115.1 Actinomycetes bacterium
CAGTGTTGGTTCGTTTCGCGGTGGACCTTCCGCGCCGAAGTCAGACGCAGAACACTCCACGCTGCGACACGCTCAGCTCCTCCCCTTCTTCTCCTTGCCTGATCTTCGGTTGGTAGTAGAGCGAGACTGAGCTCGGCTCGAAGGAGCTCGAGCTGATGGCGCTCGATTCCGTTGAGAGGCACCAGGGTTCAGACACTTGTCAATGGACATCAGGAACTCCACGCCGACGGACAGGTTTCCTCCAAGCTGGCGGACAGCAGGATTCCATGTGGGCGGACAGCTGACGTCCTCACTGCGAAGTGAGGGCGACAACGCCGGCGCCCGCCATGGCTTCTTCGAGACGTACCGACGGGCCTTCTGTGGCGACGAGGTGGGCGTGGTGAAGCAGCCTGTCGACGGCGGCCGTGGCGATCGACTTCGGCATGATCGTGTCGAAGCCGGAGGGATGGATGTTGGAGGTGACGATGAGGCTGCGTCGCTCGTAGGCGGCGTCGACCACTCGGTAGAAGGCCTCGGCCGCCTCCGCCCCGGCTGGCAGCATGCCGATGTCGTCGACGGCGATCACCTCCGCCCGGCAGATGCGTGTCACCACCTTTTGCACCGAGGCGTCGACCTTGGCTCGTGACAAGGTGGCCGTCAGGCTCTCGAGTGAGAACCAGCTGACCCTCATCCCGGCGTCGATGACGGCGTTGGCGAGGGCTTCGGCGAAGTGGCTCTTGCCGGTGCCGGACGGCCCGCAGATGGCGAGGTTCTCCGCCCGGCTGACCCATTCGAGAGAGCGCAGCGCCGTCTGGGTGGCGACTGGGATGGACGACTTGTCCTCCCGCCAGGACTCGAAGGTCTTGCCGGCCGGCATGCCGGCCGAGCGACGGCGCTGGGCGCGGGTCGCCTGGTCCCGCCCGGCTACCTCCTCGACGAGGAGCACCCGCAGCAACTCGGCCGGATCCCAGCGCTGGGCCCGTGCCGTGGCGCAGACCTCGGGTGCCGCCCGGCGCAGGTAGGGAAGCCTCATCCGGCGCAGCAGGGCGGTCAGCTCAGCCGGCAGTTCGGGCGGGGCGGGGGTCTTCACGGTCATCGTCCGAACTCCTCCCAGGCCGACGTACCCGGCTGCACGAAATAGGACTCTTCGGCCCGCACGAGCTCGCCGGTCGCCCCGGCCTGCTCGAGGTGCTCGAGGATCGAGGCGAGGTCGCCGTCGCTGAAGCGCCCGGCGAAGGCGGCCATCCCAAGAGCCCGGTCGACCCGCTCGGAGCCGACGAGAGCGGCGAGCTCGAGGGCTTGTGCCATCTTCGAGCGGATGCGGGAGATACCGGTGGCACAAGCCTCACGCAGCCAGCGCTCGGCCCCGTCGCCGAGGGCCAAGAAGGCGGCCTCGTTCTCGTCTTTCGGCAGTAGCTCGCGGATCTTCGGACCGCCCCCGGGCGGGTAGTCGGGGTAGTCCTCGTCGAGCACGACCGGATGGCCCGGCGTGGACAGCCGGTGGCGCCTGATCTCGCTGAGCTCGCCGTCCCGGCGCCCGACGACGACCAGCTCCTCGCCGTAGGCTCGGCAGAAGACCTGATGGCCCACCCAAGCCTTCGGGAGCGAGTAGCGCACCGAGCCGAAGCGGATCGTCTGGTCGTCGCGCACGGTGCGCACTTCGCCCAGAGCCGTCAAGAAGGGTTCAGCCGGGACGGGGTGGAGATGGGCCCGCTCGGCTGCCAGCATCTCGGTCGGAGGACGGCGGGTCTCTGTGTGCGGGCGGGCGTTGACGTGCTCCTCGAAGGCGCCACAGGCGACGACGAGCGAGGCGAAGTCGCCATAGTCCTCGAGCAGGTTGGCCGAGGTCGGGACGAGGTCGGCCTTGGCGATGCGCACGCTCGCCTCCGAACCGCCCTTCGTCTCAGGGTCATAAGCCACACAGGTCTCGACCGAGAGGCCGTAGTGGCGCCCGGCGGCCACCATGAGGGGATGGCGCACGGCCAGGCCGGCCACGCGATCGACCGTCACCGTGCGCTCGTTGTCGGTCAGCAGGTAGGTGGGGGCGGCGCCGAAGCGGCGCAGCATCGTGTCGATGCAGAAGAGGGCGCTCGGCAGCGTCTTGTCGTAAGTCGGGATGACGACCCGGTATCGGCTCCAGGCCAGCCAGGCGCAGAACAGGCACGTCTCGCGCCCGTCGACCCTCGGGCCCTTCCCCCAGTCGTACTGGGCCCACATGCCCGGCTCGGCTATCCAGGGACGGTAGGTGCGCCGGTGGCCGGCGCGGTAGCGAGCCTTGGCGTCGGACACCGCCCGGCGCGTCGTGCGCTCGTCGCCGCCGAAGCCCATCGGCACGAGGTGCCGGTAGTGGACGACGTCGGCCCGCACCTGGCCCTCGGAGCGCTCCACCAGCTCCTCGATCTTCTCGAGGTAGGCGTCGATAATCTTCGGCCGGCTCTTGCGCACGAACGGGCTGCCGCCGGCGTCGCGGATGGCGACGTAGCGAGCCACGGTGTGCGGATCGGCGCCGGCCAGCTGAGCCGCCGAGTGGGCGCAGTTGGTCAGGTCGTAGGCAGCAAGTATCTCCATGATCTCCCTGTCATGCTTGGTCATTGGTCCTCCGGTGGGGCGTAGTGGGCGTGAACAGACCACGACATAGCCCCACCGGGGGCCATCACTGGTGGATGATGCGGACATCAGCTGTCCGCCGGCATGGAGATCTCCTGTCCATCAGCGTGGACTTCGCTGTCCGGCTACATGGAGTATGAGCTGTCCGCTCTCAACACTCTGATCATGCTTGCGAAGGCGAGCTTCATCGTGGCCTTTTCGCTCATGAACTTCGGGGTCACCTTGGTGGGTCACCGCTCCCCCTCGAAAGCCCACTCGGCCAGTTGGTCGGGTGGGTCCGGGCGCTGTGACGGACCGGGATCCGATGTCTTGCCAACCCTCGGCCAGCGTGCGCCAGCCACCTCCGATGAGGCATCTCCCTCCATCGGCGATGTCAACCTCGCCGCAATGCGAAGAGCCAATTGTCTGGCGTTCTCGTTCACGAATACCGGATCGTCGCGTGTGCTGGACGGACGGCTTCGCGGCACCCACACGCCCGTCATCCCCGTAGCCAACAGGGATGCAAAGGAAGTTCTTCCGGTAAGGTGCCCGGCTGTGAAGGAGTTGATGTTCGTCGAGGCTGGACGAGTGGAGTGGACCCATCGGCCCCAACCGGAGCTGACGGATCCCGCTGGCGTCCTCGTTCGACCCACGGCAGTCGCTCGTTGTGATCTCGACCTTCCGATGGCCAAGGTAGGGCTCTTTCCCGGGCCGTTCCCCGTCGGTCACGAAACGGTCGCCGAAGTCATCGCCGTGGGCGGCCAGGTGACCAACACCCGGCCCGGCGACAAGGTGCTGGTTCCCTTCCAGGTGTCGTGCGGGCAATGCGCCCGTTGCAGGAGCGGGAAGTATGCCGCCTGCGAGCTCTACTCCGCCCCGTTGGGTGCAATGTTCGGCTTCGGTCACTCAGGTGGCGACCATGGTGG
>JAJYLA010000205.1 GCA_021788115.1 Actinomycetes bacterium
CAGCGTCGACACCAAAAAGAAAGAAATGGTCGGCGAATACGACAACGGCGGGGTCGAATACCAGCCCGAAGGACAACCCGAGCGGGTGCTGGTGCACGACTTCGTCGACCCCGCCCAGGGGCGGGCCATCCCATACGGGATCTTCGACGAGACCAACAACGAGGGCTGGGTCAGCGTGGGCGATACCGCGGACACCGCCGAGTTCGCAGTCAACTCCATCCGGTCGTGGTGGCACAACATGGGCCGGGCCCGCTTCCCGGAGGCCACCGAGCTTTTGATCACCGCCGATGCCGGCGGATCGAACGGATACCGGGTCCGGGCCTGGAAAGCACACCTGGCCCGCCTGGCCGCCGAGACCGGCCTGGAGATCACCGTGTGCCACTACCCGCCCGGCACGTCCAAGTGGAACCGGATCGAGCACCGCATGTTCAGCTTCATCACCATGAACTGGCGGGGACGGCCGCTCACCTCCTACCGGACCATCATCGAGCTCATCGCCGCCACCACCGCCGAGACTGGGCTGCGCATCAGAGCCGAACCCGACACCGAGTGGTATCCCACCGCGGCCAAGATCACCGACGCCGAAATGGCCGCCCTGCCCCTCACCCCCCACCAATGGCACGGCGACTGGAACTACACCCTCGCCGCCACAGCAAACGACTGATCAATCATGCGGACCGCCCTAACACCCCACGTACCCGTGACGCCGACATCGTCCCATCCAAGCAGGCGGACAACTTGGACCGCCTCGCAATGGCGCTCAATGAGATGGAAGCCCGCCTCTGGGTCGGCCCCGAACAGCCCGAGGGGCTGGCCATGACCTTCGACCGGGGCACACTCGGACAGATCCAGGGTTTCTTGAACTTGGTGACCAAGCACGGGCCGGTTGACATCACCTATCGGCCGGATGGCACAGACGGCTTCCCAGACCTGGCGCGCGCTACCGTGACCCTGCACCTCTTGGGGGTGGATGTCCCCGTGGCGGCCCTGGAAGACGTCATCCGCTCCAAAGAAGCCGCTGGCCGGGCAAAAGACCTCGCAGTCTTGCCGCGCCTGATCCAACATCTTCGCGACCGCGAGAGACCGGCACCTGACTAACGGGCTCCACGATGTCTGGCGTGAACCAGATCGAGGTTGTCCGTCACGGCGCCCATCAACCGGCGATTGAGGACATCGCCTGCCTGCGCAAGCGGGACCTTATGGTCGCACGATAGGGGATGCCCACGGCTCGACCCGGCCACCAAGGCGAGCACCTGACCCGTCTTGTTCCGCTCAGCTCTCCGTGTCGGGTGCGCCGGTGACTGCGCTTGCAGCCGAAATGTTGCAGGCGACCCGGGGAATTCCCGTGGCCGTCCCTGGGGAAACCCAGTGGCCGTCCGCGGGGACTTCCCATGGCCATTCGCGAGGACATCCCGTGACCGCCAGTGGGGAGATCTAGATGGCCGTTGACACTACACTCAATGCCCGTTTGACTAGTGATATCACCGAAGTCTGGGATCCGTTCGGGACAGTCCGCAATGCGCTTTGGATCGGCGGCGGTCAATGGGCCGGTAAGTCGACGGTTGCCCGGCTCATCGCATGGCGCTACGGGATCACCGCCTATCACTACGACTACCACGACGCCCGTGGTCACGAGGCAAGGCGTGTGGCCCGACGGGCGGTGACCGGCGAGCAAGAAGCGACACCAGACGCCGTCTGGGTCGACACGCCGCCCGCCGAGATGGCAGTTGCAGCTCTGTCAGGGTTCAGGGAACGCTTCGAATGGGCCTTAGACGATCTTCGCGGTCTCGTCTCTGGTCACCCGATACTGGCCGAAGGGTGGGGGCTACGGCGCGATCTGGTCTCGCGAGTGACGCCGGACCGAGGCCGCATGATGGTCATGGTCCCGAGCGACGAGTGGCGCCGCCACCAGTTCGAGACATTGGGGCGTGCCTCCACGATCGGACATGCCGTTTCTGATCTGAAGCGAGCCGTGCGAAACCGCATGGATCGCGACCGCCTTGTTGCCGAGGACGCAGTCGCCTCGGCCAGACGCCTCGGTATTCGGGTGATCGAAGTTGACGGCACCTTGGACCAAGTAGATGTCGCAGCGCTCGTAGCTGACGGTTTCTCGTCCTACCTGCCCGCCCCGCGAGGCGGATGGGCTCGACTAGGCAACCCGGACAGCTCATGGCCAGGTGCCTGAGTTGGGCGTCTAAACAGCGCAGTGCCCCAACCGGGGGGCGTACGAACCGGCGCATCGGTGCCCTCCCACGGTGGACGTCCAAAGACAGAACGACCATCCCGAGAGCCTCCAACAGACCCGGCGGTTCACCCCCCGGCGAGGTCGCCTCGGAGCCGGCGATCGGGGGCGGCGAGGCGGCGGGCTTTGGGGATAGGCCGGGTGAACGATATGGGACGGCCTCTGGGAAGTGTGGATCTTGCGCGTTCAGCCGGCTTGGCGCCGCTGTTGGAGCATGGCCTCTGCGATCTCGACCGCTACCGCGCTCTCGATGAGGTCGGCCCGGAGGCCGAGCCGGTCGAAGGTTTGGCGTGCGGGTCCTTCGAGGGACAATGCGCCCAGTAGTAGATGCTCGGTGCCAATGTAGTTGTGACCGAGGCGGACGGCAGTCTTGAGAGCGTTCCTGAACGCTTCCCGGCATTCGGTCGTGTACTGGAGCCCGCGCAGTTCGGTTGGGTCGGGATCAGGGCCGGGGGTTGGAGTACCGACGCCGAGGGAATTGAAGACTTGACGGCTGCTGATATCGAGTCGACTCGTCGCCCGGGCCGCGAGTCCAACGGGATCCAGTATCGCCGCTGCGGCGAGGTCGGTGGCCTCCATGGCGGCCGCGCCGCGGGCGTTAGCGAGGCGTCCAGCGGCAGCGACGGCGATGCGGGCGCGGGGGGTGAAGCGCGAGAAGGCTTTTCCTTCCGGCAGCAACGGCTCATCGCGAGCGGTGAATCGCTTCTGTGCTGCCTGTTTGGTCACACCCATGGCGGTGCCGATCTGGCTCCACGAAGCGCCCGAGCCTCTTGCCTGATCGACGAAGTGGCCGATGAGGGCGTCGCCTTGGTCGTTCAGTTCCTGAGCAGTGACGACCGCATTGGAGAGGTGGTCGAGGGGGCCGCCATCGGGTCTTAGGGACCGAACGTAGGAGATGAGATGGTCGAGCGGGGCAGGGAAGGACGCCATACGTCAACCGTATGTTGTCGGTGGAAGATTGTCAAGCTAAGGTTGACGACCGGCCTTCCTGGATTGAGATCCGCATCCTGTTGACGTCCCGGGAGGCTCCGGTTCTGGGCCTCCTATCAACCGGCACCGTGCCGGACGGACCGATTGGGCTCGGCCGTCGGTCTCCTTCCGACTTCATGCGGCCGATGCAGGATGTAGCCCGGGAGCCGGCGTTGATGCTGTGGAATGGCTTGTCATCTCTGAAGGAGCGCCTGGTGTCAAGAGCGCCGGACGGG
>JAJYLA010000069.1 GCA_021788115.1 Actinomycetes bacterium
CCGCCCCTCCGGTCCCGGCCAGGGCCGCGCCACGCCGGCGGGCGGTGGTGCCCGCCCGTCGCGGCCGAGCCCGGCCGGCGGCGCACGGGGCGGCGCCCCCGGAGGATCCCCCTATCGCACCGCCGGCGCCGGAGCAGGCGGGGCCGGCACCCGCGGGGGTGGCCCGTTCAACCGTGTGCGGACCACCGGCCGGCGTCCTCCGCGGCGCCGGCGACGCCCCGTCGAGGAGCTCGAGGCTCAGGAGATCACCCACTACACCCCCTCGAGCGCTCCGGTCCCCGAGGGGGAGATCATCGTCGAGAGGGGCTCCACCGCCCAGGAGCTCGGCCCCAAGCTCAACCGGTCGGGCGCCGACGTGGTGCGGTTCCTCTTCCAGCAGGGAGAGATGGTCACCACCACCCAGTCCCTGTCCGACGACATGATCGAGCTGTTCGCCGCAGAGCTCAACGCCAGCATCCGCCTCGTCGACCCCGGCGAAGAGAAGGAGGCGGAGCTGCAGGCGAAGTACTTCGACGACGATGTCGAGGACGAGGCGCTGCTGCAGCCCCGGCCGCCGGTCGTGACGGTCATGGGTCACGTCGACCACGGCAAGACCCTTCTGCTGGACCGGATCCGTGAGACCAACGTCGTCGCCGGAGAGGCTGGCGGCATCACCCAGCACATCGGCGCCTACCAGGTGACCAAGGACGGTCAGGCGATCACCTTCATCGACACGCCCGGCCACGAGGCGTTCACGGCCATGCGTGCCCGGGGCGCCGAGGTGACGGACATCGTGATCCTCGTCGTCGCCGCCGACGACGGGGTCATGCCCCAGACGGTCGAGGCGATCAACCATGCGAAGGCCGCGGATGTCCCGATCATCGTCGCCATCAACAAGATCGACCGGGCCAACGCCGACCCGAACCGGGTGATGCAGCAGCTCTCCGAGCGGGGTCTCGTGCCCGAAGCGTGGGGCGGCGACACCATCACCGTCGAGATCTCCGCCCTCCAGAACTTCGGCATCGACGATCTCCTCGAGCAGGTGCTGCTCGTCGCCGAGATAGAAGAGCTGCGGGCGAACCCCGACGAGCGCGGACGCGGCATCGTCCTCGAGGCCAACCTGGACCCCGGCAAGGGCCCCGTCGCCACGGTCATCGTCCAGTCCGGGACCCTGCACGTCTCCGACCCGCTCGTCGCCGGCGCCGCGTGGGGCCGGGTCAAGGCGCTGCTGGACGACAACGGGGACAGCATCAAGCAGGCGACGCCCTCCAGCCCCGTCCAGGTACTCGGCTTCGACGTCGTGCCGTCCGCCGGCGACGAGCTGCGTGTCACGGACAAGGCGCGCACCGCCCGCGACATCGCCGAGCAGCGCGAGCAGCGCTACCGCGCCGCCGACCAGAGGCGCACCTCGTCGGCAACGGGGACGGGCGCCAAGCTCGAGGACATCTTCGAGCAGATCCAGCGCGGCGAGACGGCGACGCTCAACCTTATCCTCAAGGCCGACACCCAGGGCTCCCTGGAGGCGGTCACCGAGAGCCTCCGCAAGCTCGAGCGCGACGAGGTCAAGCTGTCGTTCATCCACCGCGCGGTCGGAGGGATCACCGAAAACGACGTGACCTTCGGGGCCGCCTCCAACGCCACGATCCTCGGCTTCAACGTCCGCCCCGACCGCGGCGCCCGCGACCTCGCGGAAGCGCACGACGTGGAGATCCGCACGTACGAGATCATCTACAAGCTGATCGAGGACATCGAGAGCGCCATGGTCGGCATGCTCACCCCCGAGTTCGAGGAGGTGATCACCGGCGAGGCGGAGGTCCGCGAGATCTTCCGGGTCCCCCGTGTGGGCGCCATCGCGGGCTGCTACGTGCGCAGCGGCGTCATCACCCGCGGCTCGAAGGTGCGGTTCCTCCGCGACGGCGTGATCATCTGGAAGGGCGCCATCACGTCGCTCAAGCGCTTCAAGGAGGACGTTCGCGAGGTCCACGAGGGCTTCGAGTGCGGCATCGGCCTGTCCAACAACCAGGATCTGCGCGAGGGCGACGTCATCGAGACCTTCGAGGAGCGGGAGATCCCGCGCACCTAGCATCGAGACGGTGATGCACTGATGCACGTCGCCTCCCTCGCAGTCGACCTTCACCTGCCGTCGGTCCGGTCGCTGAAGGAGAAGCGCGCGGCCGTGCGCCCGATCGTCGAGGGCGTCCGCCGGCGTTTCGCGGTCGCGGCCGCAGAGGTCGACCACCAGGACACCTGGCAGCGGGCCACGGTGGGCGTGGCGGTGGTCTCGGGCTCTGCGGCCCACGCCCGCGAGGTGCTCGACGCCGCCGAGCGCTTCGTGTGGTCCTTCCCGGACGTCGAGGTGACCGCCGTGCGGCGCGGATGGCTGGACGACGAGGGCGGGTGAAGGGGTGGGTGGAAAAATGACCCCGTCTCGTGGCGGCCATGGCCGCGGCCACAGCCGGCGGGGCGCGGGCGGGTCTCCCCGCCGTTACGCGCGGACATCCCGCGTCAACGAGGTGTTGCGCGAGGTCGTCGCCGACGAGCTCGAGCGGATATCCGACACCGACGAGCGCCTCCGCATGCTCACCGTCACCGGAGTCGAGTGCGACCCGGACCTCCGCCACGCCGAGGTGCTCTTCTCGTCTCTCGACGCCGGCGTGGACGAGGCTCTCGCCGGCGCCCGCGTGCGCCTGCAGGCGGCGGTGTCCCAGCAGGTCCGCCTCAAGCGCACCCCCCAGCTGACCTTCGCCGCCGATCCCGCCGTTGCCGCCGGCCAGCGCATCGACGACATCCTCCGCCAGATCCCCCGGCCCCCCGACGTCGAGGGGGAAGCCGAGGCCGGCGGCGAGGAACGCCGCGGGGAAGTCGGGGAGCGGTGATCGACGGCTTCGCGGTCGTCGACAAGCCCGCCGGGATGACCAGCCACGACGTCGTGGCCCGGTGCCGGAAGCTCTTCGGGCAGAAGAGGGTCGGCCACGCCGGCACCCTGGACCCCGACGCCACCGGGGTCCTGGTGATCGGCCTGGGGCGCGCGACGCGGCTCATGCAGTTCGCCTCCGGCCTCGACAAGAGCTACACCGCCGAGGTCGTGCTCGGGGCGGCCACCACCACCCTCGACGCCTCCGGCGAGGTGGTGGGCCGCTGGGACCAGCGGCACGTGACCCTCGAGGAGGCTCGCGCCGCCGCCGCCAGCCTCACCGGGCGGGTCCTGCAGGTGCCCCCCATGGTGTCCGCCCTCAAGGTGGGGGGACGGCGTCTCCACGAGTTGGCCCGCGCCGGCATCGAGGTCGACCGCCCGGCGCGCGAGGTGACGGTGAGCCGCTTCGCCGTGGACCTCGCCGCGGGCGCCCCGGTGGCCGACGGGGAGGGACCGGTGCTGTCGGTGGAGGTGGACTGCTCCTCGGGCACCTACGTGCGGGTGCTCGCCGCCGATCTGGGGGCCGCCCTCGGGGGAGGCGCGTACCTGCGGAGGTTGCGGAGGACGGCGGTGGGGCCGTGGACCGACGCGGTCGCCGGACCCCTCGGGCGGCTCGGACCCGTGGACGTCATCCCGCCGGCGTCCGCGCTGCCGTGGTTGGAGCGGGCGACGGTCGACGCCGCGCTGGCATCGGCGGTCGCCCACGGGCGCGTCCTGGAACGCTCCGCGCTCGGCGTCGCCGGCGACGGTCCCTGGTGTGTTCTGGACCGCTCCGGGGAGCTGCTCGCCGTGTACAAGGGTCACGCCGGCGGGCTGGCCAGGCCCGCCGTGGTCCTCGCGCCCTGATCCCCGCGAGACGGCGCCGCTGGATTCCCGCGCTGCCCGGGGCGCGACCCGTTCAGGGGGGCATGGCACCCCTCGGCCGGTAACCTGCACGGGAATGGAGGTCCTTCACCACCCCGGGGAGTGCGTCGCCAAAAGGGCGTGCGCCGTCACCATCGGTGCGTACGACGGCGTGCACATCGGGCACCGGATGCTCATCGACCGGGTGCGCAGGGTGGCTGCAGAGCTGGACGTGGCGTCGGCGGTCGTGACCTTCGACCAGCATCCGGCCTCGGTGGTGAGGCCTGAGTCGGCGCCGGCCCTGCTCACCGACCTCGACCTGAAGCTGGAGCTGCTCGAGGGCACCGGCGTGGACTACGTGCTCCTGGTCCACTTCGACCAGGAGCGGGCGTCGGAGGAGCCCGAGGATTTCGTCCGCGAGGTTCTGGTCGGTTGCCTCGACACCCGCGCCGTGGTGGTCGGCCATGACTTCCACTTCGGCCACAAGCGGCGGGGCAACGTCTCCCTCCTCCAGGAGATGGGAGCGGAGCTGGGGTTCGACGTCATGGGGCTGCGTCTTTTCCCCGATTCCCCGGGCGGGCAGCCGGTTTCCTCGACGCGGGTGAGGGAGCTGTTGGCGAAGGGGGCCGTCGGCGAGGCGGCCTCCCTGCTCGGCCGTCCCCATCAGGTCAGGGGCGTGGTGGTCCCCGGCGACCGGCGCGGGGGCCAGCTGCTCGGCATCCCGACCGCCAACATCTCGCTGCCGGTGAACACCGCGCTACCACGCGAGGGCGTCTACGCCGGGTGGTACCGCCGCGGCGCCGACGCCCGGCACCCCGCCGCCCTGTCGATCGGCACCCGCCCCACCTTCTACGAGGACGGCGGCATGTCGCTCCTCGAGGCGTACCTGCTGGACTTCGACGGAGACCTCTACGGCGAGCCCGCCCGGGTGGAGTTCGTCGCCCACCTGCGCGATCAGGCCAAATTCGCTTCTGTCCGCGAGCTCATCGAGCAGATGACCCTCGACGTGGCCACGACGCGCCAGGTCCTCGGCGTCCCCGACCTGAGCTAGCCCCCGGCTCGGATCCCACCGTCGCGGCGGCCGCGCTCAGGCGCCGTCGCCCTCTGCGGGGCCGCCGCCCCGCCGCTGGCGCTTCAGCTCCGAACGCCGGCGTTTCGCCTGGAGGCGCCGGCGCTGTGAGGCTGCGCTCGGGCGGGTCTCCCGCCGCGGCGGCGGCACGTCCAGGGCGGCGGCGAGCCGGGCCGCCAGGCGCTCGAGCGCCAGCCGACGGTTGAGGGCCTGGGAGCGCCGGTCCGACGCGGCCACGGCGACCACGGGGCCATACCGCCCCACGATGCGGTCGCGGGCCCAGCCCGGCAGGCCCGCGGACGACGCGGCGTCGAAGATCACCTCGGCGCGGGTGTTGGCGGTGTTGACGTGCTGGCCGCCCGGGCCGCCCGACCCGGAGAAACGCCACGTCAGTTCTCCGAGGGGCACCTCCACGCCCGGCGCGACATGCAACGACGGGCGGTCGCGCGGCGGCCCCGGGCGGCCTGCGCCGTTGCCGCTACCGGTGTCCGGGCTGCTCACGGCGTTCCAGGACTGCTACCATGGCATTCTGTGGCCGGCGCTGGGCCGGGCGCGCGGGTGGCAGGTCTCCGCATTCGGGCCCCATCCTCAATCCCATCGTCTGAAGGAACTCCCGCATCCAATGCCAGACAAAGCTGCGACGATAGCGACCTACCGCACTCACGAGACCGACACCGGCTCGCCGGAGGTGCAGGTCGCAATCCTCAGCGAGCGAATCTCCCACCTCACCGAGCACCTAAAGGTCCACAAAGGGGATCACCATACCCGCCGGGGCCTGATGAAGCTGATCGGCCGCAGGCGCCGGCTGCTCGACTACGTGCGTGACAACGACGTCGAGCGGTACCGCGACCTGATAGGCAGGCTCGGGCTGCGCCGGTAACGGCCCTGCGAGCGGCCCGAGCGGGCCGCTCGTTCGCGCCGGGCGGTCTCCGCCCGCCGCGTGCCCCTTCCCCACCGCAAGGTATCCAACCGAGCGGCGACCGGTGGTCAGCTGCCAGTCGAGGATCCCCAGGTCAGCCAGGAGACCCTCGACTGGGAACTGGCCCGACCGCCGCTCCGAACCGGGGAACCCCCGGACCGAAAGGAGCGTGCCGCATGGCCGCCATCACATCCCCGACCCGAGTCTCCACCGAGATCTCCGGGACCTCCAAGACCCTCGCCTTCGAAACGGGTCTCTTCGCCCAGCAGTCCCAGGGTGCCGTGGTGGGCCGGCTCGGCGACACCATGGTGCTCGCCACGGCCAACGCCGCCGGGTGGCTGCGCGAGGGAATCGACTTCTTCCCGCTCACCATCGACGTCGAGGAGCGCATGTACGCCGCGGGGAAGATCCCCGGGTCGTTCTTCCGGCGGGAGGGGCGTCCCGCCGACACTGCCATCCTCACGGCCCGCTTGATCGATCGGCCGCTGCGCCCGAGCTTCGCCCACGGGTACCGCAACGAGACCCAGGTGGTCGTGACCGTCCTCGGCGCGGACCTCGAGAACCCCCACGACGTCCTGGCCATCAACGCGGCCAGCGCCGCGCTCATGGTCTCCGGGATCCCCTTCGAGGGCCCGATCGGGGCGGTGCGCATCGCCTACACGGCGGCGGGGGAGTGGATCCCCCATCCCAGCTACCAGGAGGGCGACGAGTCCGCCTTCGAGCTGGTGGTCGCCGGCCGAGAGCTCGACGACGGCGACGTCGCCATCATGATGGTCGAAGCCGGCGGCACCGAGGCCGCCTGGGGCCTCTACCAGAACGGGGCACCCAGGGTGACCGAGGAGGTGATCGCCGAGGGCCTCGAGTCGGCGAAGACCTGGATCCGCGACAGCGTCGAGCTGCAGCGCCGCCTCGTGGCCGAGGCGGGCGCCCGGCCGGCGATGGCCTACGAGCGCCAGGTCGACTACGGCGAGGACGTCGCCGCACGGGTCGCCGAGGTGGCCACGCTCCGCGTCGACAAGATCACGACGATCACCTCGAAGGCCGAGCGCGAGGCCGCCACCGCCGAGGTCACCGCGGCGGTCGTCGACGAGCTCAGAGAGGAGCTTCCCGGCCGCGAGAGCGAGATCAAGGCGGCGGTCCGGTCCCTGACGAAGAGGCTGGTGCGCGAGCGCATCGCGACGAGCGGTGTCCGCATCGACGGCCGGGGAGCCCGCGACATCCGGCCCCTGTCGGCGGCTGTGGGCCTGATCCCCACGGCCCACGGCTCCGGGCTCTTCCAGCGCGGCGAGACGCAGGTGCTCAACGTCACGACGCTCGGCATGCCGCGCATGGACCAGCTGCTCGACACGATCGGCGTCGACGAGAAGAAACGCTACATGCACCATTACAACATGCCGCCCTACGCCAACGGCGAGACCGGCCGCGTCGGCAGCCCGAAGCGGCGGGAGATCGGCCACGGGCTCCTCGCCGAGCGGGCGCTGCTGCCCGTGGTCCCGCCGGTGGAGGAGTTCCCTTACGCGCTGCGGCTCGTGTCGGAGGTGCTCTCCTCGAACGGTTCGACCTCGATGGCGTCGGTGTGCGCCTCGAGCATGTCGCTGATGGACGCCGGTGTGCCGATCAAGGCCCCGGTCGCCGGCATCGCCATGGGCCTCGTCAAGGTCGACGACACCTACATCACCCTGACCGACATCCTCGGCGCCGAGGACGCGTTCGGGGACATGGACTTCAAGGTGGCCGGTACCGCCGACTTCGTCACCGCGCTCCAGCTCGACACCAAGATCGACGGGCTGCCGGCCGAGGTCCTCGCCGACGCCCTGCGCCAGGCGCGTGACGCGAGGCTCCAGATCCTCGCGGTGATGGCCGACGCCATATCGCAGCCGCGCTCGGAGGTGCGCGACACCGCCCCGAAGATCGTCAGCCTCGAGATCCCGATCGACAAGATCGGCGAGGTCATCGGCCCCAAGGGCAAGGTCATCAACGCCTTGCAGCAGGAGACCGGCACGGACATCAGCGTGGACGACGACGGCCTGGTCGGCACCGTCACCATCGGTGCCCGGGACGCCGGGGCGGTCGCCGAGGCCCGCCGCCGCGTCGAGATGATCCTCGACCCGCCGAAGGCCGAGGTCGGCGGGCTCTACACGGGCAAGGTGGTCAACATCACCAAGTTCGGTGCATTCGTCAACATCCTGCCCGGCCGCGACGGGCTCCTTCACATCTCCAAGCTCGGGCGCGGCAAGCGCATCGACCGTGTCGAGGACGTACTCGACCTGGGGGACGAGGTCGAGGTCCGCGTCGACGACATCGACCCGCAAGGCAAGGTGTCCCTGTCGCTCACGGGCACCGGCGGAGGCAATGGCGGCGACACCGCCGCCGGCGGGGCGGCGCGCGGTGACGCCGGGCGGCCGGGGGCGACGGGCGCAGAGACCGTCTCATTCGAGGACACCTGGGAAGCGGAGGCGGCCGCGACGTTCGGCGAGCTGGGCCCCGCCGCTGCCGCACCGGCGCACGGCGCGCCGGGCGCAGACCGCGGACCGCGTCGCAACCCCCGTCGCCGCCGGTCGTGAGCGCCGGCTCGACCGAGCTGGCCGCTCCGGCAGCGCCGGGATACCCGGCCGCTCCGGCGCCGCCGGAAGAGTTGAGCGCTGAAGGGCGTCTGTGACGATCCGAACCACACGCCTCGACGACGGCCTCACTGTCGTGACCGAGGCGATGCCGGACGTGCGGTCCGTCAGCCTCGGCTTCTGGGTCGGCACCGGCTCCGCGGACGAAACCCCCGAGCAGGCGGGGGCGTCCCACTTCCTCGAGCACCTCCTGTTCAAGGGGACCGCCACGCGCACCGCGCGGGGCATCGCCGAGGCCGTCGACTCCGTCGGCGGGGACATGAACGCCTTCACCACCAAGGAGTACACGACCTTCTACATGCGGCTCCTGGCCGAGGACCTCGAGATGGGAATGGACATCATGTCCGACATCATCTGGTCGCCGGCGTTTCGACCCGAGGAGTTCGAGTCGGAGCGCCAGGTCATCCTCGAGGAGATCCTGATGCACGCCGACGAGCCGTCGGACCTCGTCCACGACGTGCTCGCCGCCGCCCTCTTCCCCGAGCACCCCCTCGGCAGGGAGGTCCTGGGCGAGCCGCCGACCGTCGCGGCGATGACCGTCGCCGAGGTGGCGCACTTCCACGGGGTGCACTACCAGCCTGGGAACATCGTGGTCGCGGCGGCAGGCTTGCTCGACCACGATCGCATCGTGGACGGGATCGCCTCGCGTCTCGCAGGCAGGACGGGAGGCCGGCCCCCCGCGCGCATCTCCCCCTCGGCGCCGAGCCTTCCCCGGTCGGTGGTGCATCGTGATACCGAGCAGGCCCACCTGGCGGTCGCGGCGCCGGCGCCCGACCGCGACGACGAGGAGCGCCACGCCATGTCGATCGTCGAGCACGTGCTCGGCGGCGGCATGTCGAGCCGTCTGTTCCAGTCGATCCGCGAGGAGCGCGGGCTGGCGTACTCGGTCTACGCGTACCGGCTGAGCTTCCAGGGTGCGGGCGCGCTCGCCGTGTACGCCGGCACGTCCCCCGCCAACGCCGGGCAGGTCCTCGACCTGGTGCACGCGGAGTTCGAGCGGGTCGCCGCCGAGGGCATCACCGAGCCGGAGCTCGACGCTGCCCGCGGGCACATCCGCGGCGCCATGTCGCTCGGCCTCGAGGACTCGGGGGCCCGCATGAGCCGGATCGGCCACGGCCAGACGGTGCACGGGCGGGTCCTCACCCTCGACGAGGTGTACGAGCGGCTGGCCGCCCTGACGCTCGGCCAGGTCAACGACGTCGCCCGCCGGTGGCTGTCGCGGCCGCGCAGCGTCGCCTGCGTCGGGCCCTTCGACGGGCAGGAGTCGGCGTGAGAGTCGGGGTGATCGGCGCCGCCGGGCGCATGGGATCGACCGTCTGCGCGGCCGTCGACTCGGCGCAGGACCTGGATCTCGTCGCGGCGGTCGACCCGGCCGGCGCCGGCGCCGGGGGCGCCGGCGGGACGCGCCCGCGGCGGGCCATCGCCGCCACGCTCGAGGCCCTGAGCGCCGGAGGCGCCGAGGTGGCGGTGGACTTCACGGCTCCCGGTGCCGCCGTGCCCAACGCCCTGTGGTGCGCCCGCCGCGGCATCCACGCGGTGATCGGCACCACCGGGGTCGACGAGCGAGGGCTCGCCGAACTGGCCGCCGCCTTCCCGGCTGCGGGTCCCCTCGGTTGCGTCGTCGCGCCGAACTTCGCCATCGGCGCGGTGCTCATGATGCGCTTCGCCGAGATGGCGGCCCCGTGGTTCGACTCGGCCGAGGTCGTCGAACTTCACCACGACCAGAAGGCGGACGCTCCGTCGGGGACGGCCCTGCTGACCGCCCGGCGGATGGCCGCGGCGTCGGGGGACTGGGCGCCCGACCCGACGCGCGTGGAAGCCTTGCCCGGCGCACGCGGCGCGTCGGGTCCCGCCGGCATCCGCATCCACGCTGTACGCCTGCGGGGCCTGGTTGCCCACCAGGAGGTGCTCCTGGGCGGTCTGGGCCAGACGCTCACCATCCGCCACGACTCCTACGACCGGCAGTCGTTCATGCCGGGGGTGCTCCTCGCCGTGCGGCAGGTGGCGTCCCGTCCCGGCCTCACCGTCGGCCTGGAGACCCTCCTGGGCATTTGACGCCCCCCGACAGCGCCCTTAAGCTATCGGTGTTAACACTGTTGCGCGGGGGGTGGAGGTGACCGCAGAGACGCCACGGCCATCCGGCGGTGGTGCGCCGCCGGACCGGCAGGATGTCCACGATCTCGAGGCGATCCTGGCGGTCGCCAACCGGGACGCCGACGCCGTGGAGCACACCGTGGACTGCCATTTCGACGTGCGCTTCACCTGGGTGTACGACAAGGGCAACCGGTCGCGCCTCGAACGTCTCTACGAGAAGGCCAAGACCGCCCAGTGGAACGCCCAGACCGACCTTCCGTGGGAGACCGAGGTCGACCAGGAGGCGGTGGTCGCGGCCAACCGGGAGCTCCTGGGTGCCCGCGGCCTCGACGTCGACGTCACGGGAACCGTCTTCGAGCGCTGGAGCGACACGGACTGGCTGCGGTTCGGGTGCGAGAGCCAGAACTGGATGCTGTCGCAGTTCCTCCACGGTGAACAGGGCGCACTGCTGTGCACCGCCCGCATCGTGGAGACGGTCCCCTGGGCGGACGCCAAGCTGTACGCGTCGACGCAGGTCATGGACGAGGCCCGCCACGTCGAGGTCTTCGCCAAATACCTCGACGACAAGCTGTCGGGCCACTATCCGGTCAACACCCACCTGGGACTCCTGCTCGACGACATCCTCGTCGACAACCGCTGGGACATGACCTATCTCGGCATGCAGATCATGGTGGAGGGCCTGGCGTTGGCCGCCTTCGGCTTCCTGCACGACGCGACCACCGAGCCGCTGCTGAAGAGGCTGCTGCGCCTCGTGATGTCCGACGAGGCGCGCCACGTCGCGTTCGGGGTGCTGTCCCTGCAGGAGATGTACGCCGGCCTGTCGGCGGCCGAGCTCATGGAGCGCAAGGAGTTCGCGTTCGAGGCGGCCCTCAGAATGCGCGACCGGTTCCTCCAGCAGGAGGTGTGGGAGCGACTCGGCGTGCCGGTCAAGGAGGCGCTGACCGTGGTGACCCGCTCACCCGAGCGCCAGCTGTTCCAGAAGATGCTCTTCTCGAAGATCGTGCCGAACTGCAAGAAGCTGGGATTGCTCGACAACGGCGACTCGTGGCTGCGTGACCGCTTCCGCGAGATCGGCGTGATCGACCTGGAACACCTGGCGGACACGGGCGAGGAGTTCGAGTCGCTGCAGATCGCCTGATCGCCGGCGGCCCGCGGCGGGGGTTTCCCCCCGGCCCCCGCCGCTACCGCCGGTGGCGGAAGCAGGCGCGCGGGCTGGCGTGGCCACACCAGGCCGGTAGGCTCTGCTCATGACCTCGATCGGACGCTTTGGCGCGGTCGGCTGTGCCATGGTCACGCCGTTCGACGCCGGGGGGGGCCTCGACGTCGGGGGGGCGGTCACGCTGGCCCGGTGGCTGTGCGACCGGGGCAACGACTTCCTCGTCCTGGCGGGTACCACCGGCGAGAGCCCGACCCTGTCGGACCAGGAGAAGATCACCCTCTGGGAGGCGGTGGTCTCCGCTGTGACGGTTCCCGTGGTGGCCGGCACGAGCACGGCGGACACCGCCCACTCCGTCGAGTTGACCCGCGCCGCCCGGGCCGCCGGCGCCGCCGGCATCCTGGCCGTCACGCCGTACTACAACCGTCCCTCGCAGGCCGGCATCGAGGCGCACGTGCGCGCCGTCGCGGACGCCGCGGCCGGCCTCCCCGTGCTCGTCTACGACATCCCGGTGCGGACCGGTCGCAAGGTGGCCCCCGAGGTGATCCTGCGCCTGGCGCGCGACGGGACCATCGCCGGCGTCAAGGACGCCACCGGCAACCCCGCGGATACCGCGGCGCTCCTCGCCGAGGCTCCCGCCGGCTTCGACCTCTACAGCGGCAACGACGGGGACACGCTTCCCCTCCTCGCCGTCGGGGCCGCCGGCGTGATCTCGGTGGAGTCGCACTGGGCCGGGGAGGTGGTGAGCGAGATGATCGCCGCCTTCGTCAAGGGCGACGTCGACCACGCCCGGGCACTCAACGCCCGGCTGGTCCCCTCCCACCGGTTCCAGTCGAGCGACGACGCGCCGAATCCCGTGCCGACCAAGTCGATGCTCCGGGTGCTCGGCCTGCCCGGAGGCGAGTGCCGCCTGCCGATGGGGCCCCCGCCCGCCGGGCTGGAGGACCGGGCCCGCCAGGTGCACGCCCGGCTGCATGGCTGACGACACCGTCAGGGTCGTCTTTCTCGGCGGCCTGGGGGAGATCGGGCGCAACTGCGCGTGCATCGAGGTCGCCGGGCGCATCATGATCCTGGACTGCGGGCTCATGTTCCCCGACGTCGAGATGCCGGGCATCGACCTGGTGCTGCCCGACTTCACCTACCTCCGCGAGAACGCCGACCGGGTCGAGGGCTGCATCGTCACCCACGGCCACGAGGACCACGCCGGCGCGCTGAGCTTCCTGCTGCGGGAGATGTCGCTCACGATTTACGGCTCGGCGCTGAGCCTCGGGCTCGCGAGGGGGCGTATCGAAGAGGTGGGGCTGCTGGACCGGGCCCGGATGGTCCCGGTGGCCGACGGCGAGCGCCGGCGTATCGGCCCCTTCGACGTCGAGTTCATCCCGGTCACCCACTCGGTGCCCCACGGTTTCGCCACCGCCTTCTACACCCCCCAGGGCGTGATCCTGCACTCGGGCGACTTCAAGATCGACCTGACGCCGATCGACGGCCGCTCCACGGACCTGGCGCGGATCGGGGCGATCGCCAGCGGGCCGGGGATCCGGCTCCTGCTCTCCGACTCGACCAACGCCGAGGAGGAAGGCCACACGAGGAGCGAGCGGATCGTGGGCCGGGTTCTGTTGGATCTCTTCGCGGCCCACCCCGACAAGCGCATCATCGCGGCCTGCTTCGCGAGCCACATCCATCGCATCCAGGAGATCGCGGACGCGGCGCTCGCGAACGGCCGGGCCCTGGCGACGCTCGGGCGTTCGATGGGAAAAAACGTGGCCCTCGCGCGGTCCATGGGGCTGCTCCACATCCCCGATGACCGCCTCGTGGACATCGAGAACATCGGAGACATCGACCCGCGCCGCGTGTGCGTGGTCTCGACCGGCTCCCAGGGCGAGCCCATGTCGGCGCTGGCGCTGATGGCCGCCGGCGACAACAAGTGGATCTCGGTCAACGACGGAGACCTCGTCGTGCTGTCGTCCCACGCCATCCCGGGCAACGAGTCCAACGTCGGCAAGGTCATCGACGGCCTGTCCCGCATGGGCGCCGAGGTCGTGCACTCCGGCCTCGCCGAGGTCCACGTGAGCGGGCACGCCAAGCGGGAGGAGCTGAGGACCCTCCTGTCGCTCACGCGCCCGGACTGCTTCATCCCGGTCCACGGGGAGTTCCGTCACCTCTCCCACCACGCCCGCCTCGCCCTCGAGATGGGGGTCGGGGCAGACCGGGTCCTGCTCGCCGAGGACGGCGATGTCGTCGAGCTCGGCGAGGGGGGTATCGACTTCGCCGGGGAGGTGCCGGCCGGCTACCTCTACGTCGACGGGATCGTCGGGGACGTGGGAAGCGGCGTGCTGCGCGACCGGAAGGTGCTGGCGGAGGAGGGAGTGGTGGTCGTCGTGGTGACCGTCGACGCCAAGTCGGGCGAGGTCCTCACCGGCCCGGAGATCATCACCCGCGGCTGGGTGTATGCGCCCGAGGCCGAGGAGCTGCTCGACGAGGCCCGCCAGGCGGTCCTCGCGGAGATGGAAAGCGCGGCGGACTCGGGGGTGGTCGACTTCGAGGGACTCCGCCGGCGGGCCCGCTCGGCGCTCGGGCGCTTCGTGTCGGAGCGCACCCGGCGACGGCCGATGATCGTCCCGGTGATCATGGAGGTCTAGAGGCTCCCCTTCCGGCGGGAGGGGTCACCGTCCCCTGTGACGGCAGTGGCTACTGTTACGATTGCCAAGTGTTGTGGCTACTGTGACCCGCCGCCGGACCCGCAGGGGTGGTGCCACGAGGCCGAGGACCCCCCGGTCCCGCTCGGGTGCCGCCCGGGTCCCGGCGCACGTCGGCACCCTTCGCCGAGTGCTGGGGCGGCAGTCCGACGACCTGTGGGGAATGGCGCTGCTGGTCCTGGCGGTGCTGTGCGCGCTGGGCATCTACAGCGACCTCGCGGGACCGGTCGGCCGAGCGGTGGCCGGCGGGGCCGCCGACGGGCTCGGCTGGGCGCGCCTGCTCCTGCCCCCGGCGCTGGCCGCCGTCGGGTGGGTCATGGTCCGCGGTCACGAGAGGGCCCGCACCGGCGTGCACCGGGGTTCCGGCCCGGCGCGGTCCCGCCGCGGGCCGGCCCCAGCGGCGGGAGGGTCGATACCGGCGGACGACGGCACCGCCCGGCCGCCCGCCCGCGTCGCTGCCGGCGGCGTCCTCCTGCTCGCGGCGGCGGCCGGGCTGGTGGACCAGGTCCAGGGTCCCGAGCACTGGTCCGAGAGCCTGCCGCGCCTGCGCCACTCCGGCGGCCTCGTCGGGGCGGCCACGGCTGTGCCGCTGCGGGCGGGTCTCGGCGGCTGGGGGGCCGCCCTGGTCCTCGCCGCCGTCGCCGCCGTCGCCGCCCTGCTCCTGACCGGCATGCCGGCACGCGACGCCGCACACGCCCTGGTCGGGGTGCTCGCAGCCGCCGGCCGGGCGGCCGGGGAGCTCGGGCGGCGCGCCGCCGCCGTCGTGGGCTCGTCACGCCGTCGGGCCGCCGCGGGCCGCCACCCCTCCGCGGGGAGGCCGCGCCGTGGCGTGCCCGACGTCGGGCCCGACGGTGCCGCCGGCGGGCACGGCGAGGCGGAGGGAATCCTGCCGGGCGGGGCGGCGGCCGGTGGCGGGGTGGAGGAGGCGGGCGGCGGGAACGGCGCCGGAGGCGGGGGAAGAAAAGCCGCCGGGTCGCCCGACGGGCCGGCGGCGGAGGCGCCCGCACCGGAGGGATCGGCGCGGCCGGCGGTCCCGCTGCGTGTGGCGGCGTACCCCGGCGCGGACGGGGAGCAACTGTCGATCCCCCTCGGCCCCGCGTCCCAGGCGGGGGCGTGGCGGCTGCCGCCGGTGGCGCTGCTCAAGCGGGGCAGGACCGCCGAGATCGACCGCCGCGCCGTCGAGGACCTCGGCCACACCCTCGAGGACGCCCTGGCCGCCCACGGCGTCGAGACACGGCTGGTGGGCATGACCGTCGGGCCGACCGTGACCCGCTACGAGCTGGAGCTCGGAGCCGGCGTGAAGGTCGCCAAGGTCACCAACCTCCAGAGGGACATCGCCTACGCGATGGCCGCCGCGGACGTGCGGGTCCTCGCCCCCATCCCGGGGCGCTCGGCGATCGGCGTCGAGGTCCCCAACCGGCAACGTCAGATCGTCTCGCTCGGCGACATCCTGAGCTCCGCCGAGGCGCACGCGGCCACGCATCCGCTCGAGGTGGCCCTCGGCCGCGACATCGCCGGCCGCCCGGTCCTCGCCAACCTGGCCACGATGCCGCACATCCTCATCGCGGGTGCGACCGGCGCGGGGAAGTCCTCGTGCATCAACTCGGTCATCGCGTCCGTGCTCCTGCGGGCCACCCCCGACCAGGTCCGGCTCATCCTGGTCGACCCCAAGCGCGTCGAGCTCGGCCAGTACAACGGGCTGCCCCACCTCCTCACGAGCGTCGTGACCAACCCGAAGAAGGCCGCCAACGCCCTGTCGTGGGCTGTGCACGAGATGGAGCGCCGCTACGACCTCCTCGCCGAGGTGGGCGTCCGGGACATCACCGGCTACAACGCCGCCTACGACCGCGGCGAGCTCCAGACGCCACCAGGCCTCGGCGAGGAGCCCCGCAGCTACGAACGGCTCCCCTTCGTCCTCGTCGTCGTCGACGAGCTCAACGACCTGATGATGGTGGCGGCCCGAGACGTGGAGGAGTCGATCTGCCGCATCGCCCAGATGGCACGGGCGGTCGGGATCCACCTGGTCATCGCCACCCAGCGGCCGTCGGTCGACGTGATCACGGGCGTCATCAAGGCCAACATCCCCTCCCGCCTGGCCTTCGCGGTGTCGTCGCTGGCGGACAGCCGGGTCATCCTCGACCAGCCCGGCGCCGAGAGGCTCATCGGCCAGGGCGACATGCTCCTCCTGATGGCGTCGTCGAGCGTGGCGCGCCGCATCCAGGGGGCCTGGGTCACCGAGGAGGAGGTGCGCAAGGTGGTGGCGCACTGGCGGCGCCAGTCCGAGCCGCGCTACGTCGAGGGCGTCGAGGGGGACGACCCCGGCCCCGCACCCGGCCTCGCCGGGGGGAGCGAGGGCGACGACGAGCTGCTCGAGCAGGCCCGCGAGCACGTGGTGCGCTCCCAGCTTGGGTCCACGTCGATGCTGCAGCGCAAGCTGCGGATCGGCTTCGCCCGCGCCGGGCGGCTCATGGACCTCCTCGAGCAGCGCGGCGTCGTCGGGCCGTCGGAGGGTTCGAAGGCCCGCACGGTGCTCATGAGCGTCGAGGAGCTCGACGCCCTCTACGAGTCGCGCGACGCCGGAGCGCCCTACTAGTGGGGCGGCCCGGAACTTTGCGCTGGTAGTTCCACGGGTGTGGTTCGTGGTCTGCGAGGATGTTGGCCGGGTGGAGCCTGGATCTTTTGAGGAGGTCAGGTGGCTCGGCCCCCGTGGGTGTTCGTGCGAGATCTCAGCCCTGATGAGGCGACACGACTGCGGAGGGTCTCGCGTCAGTCGAAGGTGTTCGCCCTGCGCCAGAGGGCCCAGATCGTCTTGGCGTCGGACTCGAAGGTCGCCTTCCCGCAGATCGCCCAG
>JAJYLA010000206.1 GCA_021788115.1 Actinomycetes bacterium
CTGCACGACGTTCGCGGCCACCACGCTTCTCCTTGCTCGGCGCCCAGCCCCGGTCGCACCAACCGAGTCCGTCACGCAGGAGCAGCGCTGCGCTCCTTCATCACATCAAGCCCACGCGCATACGTTCAGATACTGGAAGTGGATCTCCGTCGAGGCTCTCGCGCCCGGTCCGGCGTAATGAGCTACCCCATACCGTTCATGTGAGGTGCCCCAATATCTGGCGGCGTGATTGCGGCATAACGCCGGGACGGTGGGGGATATCTGGACCGCCGGCTCTGTTGTCAGCCGACGATACCTAGATGGCTAGGAACGGTCTTCAATTGCTCGACGGCTCGTAGCTTGCTATCACGACGCCCGTCTCGGTGGTCTGACTGTGGACAAGGCGCAGTGGCACCTCAACGTCGGCGTCGAACAGGCGACGCCCGGTGCCGAGTACGAGCGGATGGATCATCAGCAGGTACTCGTCGATCAGCTCCGCTGCCATCAACGAGCCGATGAGCACTCCGCTACCCATGATGGCCAAGACTCCGTCGGTGTGTGTCTTGAGGGCGGCGACGGTGTCGGCTGCATCGCCTTTCAGCAGCGTCGAGTTTGGCCAGGGCAGCGGTTCGTCAAGCGTGGTCGACGCCACGTACTTGGGCGTATTGTTCAGCGCGTCTTTGAACGGCCCGCCTTCGGCGTTCCAGTGGGTGAGTATGTCCTCGTAGCTGCGCCGGCCGAAGAGCCATCCCGCGAGCCCTCCTCCGGCTGTCATCCGCTCGCCCATCGCCGCTCCGGCAGCATCGCCCGCAGACGTAGAACGGTTGGCCCAACCCCCGTGACTGAAGCCGCCTCGAGTGTCGTCGTCTGGGCGGCCCGGACTCTGCATCACTCCATCCAAGGTCACGTGATTCATGACCACCACTCGACCCATGACAGGCCTCCTGTCGATCTTGTCTTCATGTTTAATGGCGGCGACAGGGCGGGCGGCCTGACTCTTAAGTGCCGCCGACTACGGCCGATATCCAACAGGCCACTGTTGAAGCGCCCACATGTTGCCGTCTGGATCGCTGAAGTACGAGTAGAGGACGCCGCCCATATCCTCGACATCGCTTAGACCGATGCCGCGCTTCGTCAGTGCGTCCCGCGTGGCTGCCATGTCGTGCACGACGAGATGGAGCCCTTTGACCGAGCCCGGGACCATGTCCGTGATCGGGCCCATGCCGGTGCCAAAGACGATGGCGCAACTCGACCCGGGCGGGGTGAGCTGCACGACCCGCATCGTCTCGGTGACCTGGGTGTCGTGCACATTCCCGAAACCAGCCTGCTCGTAGAACGTCTTAGCCCGGTCCACATCTGACACGGGAACCGGTACGAGCTCCAGCCGCATGTCGGGTACGGCGGAATGACCTGCCATTGGATCTGCCTCCATGTACTCGTTTGTACCTCAAAGACGACGCGGCGAGGGGAGATTCATCGGTCGTTCACAACATCCGCGCTGGACAGGCCTCACCACACGACCTCGCGATCGATAACCACGGCAGTCGGAAGCGCCCTATCCCATAAGGCCGAGCCACGTTCGACCCAGAACCGTCCCGTACCGCCGGCTCCGGGGCGATGTCCTGCGCTTCGCCGCGACGCCATCGCCGCGAGGCGGCAGGGGCGGCTATGGCCTAATGCGCTGGTGATCCATCTGTATCCGTCGTGTATCTCATCCGGCGCGGGAAGCCTTGGTTGATGACCGGATTCCCGTGCTTGGACAGGCGAGTGAGATGTGCGGGTAATGGTCGCTAGGCAGGTTATGGTCCGTGTGGGGTGCGCGGTTGGCGTCCCTGCTGGTGCGAGCTTGGCTTGCGGTTGGTGGGCGGCTGCCCGACTGCGCCAGCCAGGACGGTGTGGATGACCTGGCGGAGGGCGTTGTTGGAGGGCTGATGGTCCTGCCCGGTGTAGAGGAGGTGCAGGGCCCCGACGAGCGTGGGAGCGAGGGTGGCGGGGTCAGCGCTTGCGGCGATCCGACCAAGGTCCTGCTCGGCGGCGAGGTATCCGGCGATGGTTGAGGTCGCCTCGGCGATCAGGGGGAGACGCACCGCCCCGGCGTCGCGGAGGCGGGCGCCCAGCCCGTCACGGGTGACGACGAGGGCTAGCTCTGCGACGGTCAACGGGCTGAACATCGCAGGGACAGCGTCGGCGAGGTTGTTCAGGATCGATCCGACGCCGGACTGCTGCCGGAGACCGGCGGCTACTTCAGCGAGCCGGGCGGCACGGTCGAGGATGAGCTCGGCGACGAAGGCGTCGAAGTCGGCGAAGTAGCGGTGCATGACCCCCTTGGCCACACCGGCTTCGTCGGTCACTGCCCTGCTGGTCAGGCCGCTCGCGCCGTCCCGGGCCAGGACCCGTTCGGCGGCCTCGAACAACAACTCCTGCGGGTTGCTCAGGTGCACTCCGGTCGGCATAGCGCTCCTCGCCATTCCAAGTGGGCATGCGCCCACTAGAGTGGGCGCATGCCCACTTTACCGCCGACGGGCCGCGGGGGTCCTGTGGCCGAGTCGCACCTAGCCCGTGAGATGGCCGAGTCCTTCGGCGCCGAAGCAGAACGCTACGAACGGACCCGGCCCAGCTACCCGGCGGCCATGGTCGAAGCGATCCTTGCCGCTACCTCCGGTCGGGAGGTGCTGGATGTCGGGGCGGGTACCGGCATCTCCGCCCGGCCGTTCGTCGATGCCGGGTGTCGGGTGCTGGGCGTTGAGCCGGATGAGCGGATGGCCCAGCTGGCCCGCAGCAAGGGACTGCAGGTCGAGGTTGCAACGTTCGAGGAGTGGGACCCCGCGGGGCGGACCTTCGACTTGGTCATCGCTGGGCAGGCGTGGCACTGGGTCGACCCGGTGCTCGGCGCAGCTCGAACAGCCGAGGTCCTCTCTCCCGGGGGGAGGGTCGCGCTGTTCTGGAACGCCATGGCCTACCCGCCTGACTTCGCCGAAGGGTTCTCCGGGGTCTACCGCCGAGTCCTGCCCGAGTTTCCGTTCTTCCAGGCCGGCGCACCCACGGGGGCCGCCTCGTACGGGCCCCTGTCAGACAGGGCGGCCGACGGCCTGCGCCAGACCGGGACCTTCACCGAGCCGGAACAGTGGCAGTTCGACTGGGGACGGGCCTACACCACCGCCGAATGGCTCGACACCGTCCCAACCTTTGGCGGGCACAGTCGGCTACTGCCCGACCAACTCGCTGAGCTCCTGGCAGGGATCGGGGCAGTCATCGACGCGGCCGGTGGCACCTTTGACATGGCCTACACGGCCATCGTCGTCACCGCCACGCGCACCGACACCCACTGACCCCAGCCAATCCCGCCGACCCACCCACTATCGGTAAGGGTCCACCGATATTTAGTACGCGCGTAGTAATGTGAGGGCGTGGAGGCCAGTCGAGCGGAGCTCGCGCGATTCTTCAAGGTGGTCCTTCCGCACC
>JAJYLA010000070.1 GCA_021788115.1 Actinomycetes bacterium
AAGGAGCTGCCCGGCCTGACGTCGGACGGCGTCCGGGTCATGACCTCTGACGACGCGACCAGAACCGACCGGGTCCCTCGCTCGGTGATCGTCGTGGGCGCCGGAGCGATTGGGGTGGAGTTCGCCACCTTCTACCGGGCCTTCGGCGCCGAGGTCACCCTGGTCGAACTCCTCGACAGGGTGTTGCCCGGCGAGGACCCCGACGTGAGCGCGGAGATGGCTCGGGCGCTGCAGCGCAAAGGGATCACCGTGCTCATCGGTGCACAAGTCCAGGACGCCACGGTCAAAGACGACCGGGTGGATGTCACCGTGACCGGCGCCGACTCCAGCCGGCAGGTCAGTGCCGAGCTGGTGCTGTCCGCAATCGGCCGGTCCCCGGTCTCGGAAGGCATGGGCTTGGAAGGGATCGGGGTGCGACGGAATCGGGGGTTCGTCGAGCCCGCCGACTGGGACCGACTGGAGACCCATGTGCCGGGCGTGCACGTGGTGGGCGACCTGCTGCCCCCGCCGTCGCTGGGCTTGGCGCACGCCTCCTTCGCCGAAGGGCTGCTGGTCGCGGAGGTGCTCGCTGGTCGGTCGGTCGCCCCGATCCAGTATCCCGGGGTAGTGCGCGCCACCTATTCGCTGCCCGAGGCAGCGAGCGTCGGTCTGTCCGAACCGGAAGCAAAAGAACGTGGTTTCGAGGTGGAGGTCAACCGGTTCCCCCTGACCGGGGTGGCCAAAGGTGTCATCTACGGCCAGGGTGGGATGGTCAAGGTGGTCGCCGAAAAGGGCGGTCCGATCCTCGGGATGCATCTGGTCGGCCCGCACGTGACCGACCTGATCGCCGAAGGCATGCTGATCACCAACTGGGAAGCACTCCCAGTAGAGGTGGCCGAGATGATCCACCCTCATCCCTCTCTCTCCGAAGCGGTCGGCGAGACGCTCCTTACCCTGGGGGGGCGGCGGCTGCATCAGATGCCGCCCAGCCGGAGCGGGCCGGCTCGAAGCTGAGCGACACCAAGCCGCTGGTGCGCGCACGATCGGTGGTGCTGCTTTCAGTGGACGGGTTGGTGCTCGGCGAGGGTGTGCAACGCCACCGTGGAGTGGGCGTAAGCGCCGCCGGCGCGCATTTCCGCCGCCACCCAGATGGCCTCCATGATCTCCTGATCCGAAGCCCCTTTGCGCCGGGCTAGCTTCGAATGTCCCGCGATGCAATAGGGGCACTGAGTCACGTGGGCTGCCGCCACAGCGATCAGCTGCTTGGTCTTCTCGTCCAGCGCGCCGGGGCGGAACACCGCCCGGCTGAACTGCTCGAACGCGTCGTGGATCTCAGGCGCGAGCTCCGTGCGCCGCCTGCCGATCTCGGCGGTTCCCGGCGGGTACACGGGATGATCTTCGGCCATTTGTCGTTCCTCCTGTCCGGACCCGGGCCATTCACTGTCGCCGCCGGGTCCTTCGCTGGCTCTTTGACCTCTGGTTCAGGGTATCTGCGCCTGCTGGTAGAGGAACGGGGGGATTCCCGCAGGGCGGCGCTTCTCAAAAGAAGCGGGGGTCGGAGATGGTGCCGGAGGAGACGAGGCGCACGTACAGGTCGGTGAGGGCGACAAAGATCAGGCTGGCCCAGGCGAACTGCATGTGCTTCTCGTTGAGCTTGGTCACGGCCACCCACATGCGGTAGCGCACGGGATGGCGGGAGAAGTGCTTGAGCCGCCCGGCGATCAGGTGGCGGCAGGAGTGGCAGCCCAGCGTGTACAGCCACAGCAAACCGGCGTTGACGACCAGCACGACTGTGCCGAAACCCATGTGCCCCCAACGGCCCGAGTGGTCTTGGAAGGAGATCACCGCGTCGTAGGTCAAGATGGCGTTTAGGACGAACCCCAGGTAGAAGAAGTAGCGGTGGACGTTCTGGAAGATGAGCGGGAAGCGGGTCTCGCCGGTATAGCGCCTGTGGGGTTCGCCGACCGCGCACGACGGCGGGGCGAGCCAGAACGCCCGGTAATAGGCCTTGCGGTAGTAGTAGCAGGTGAGGCGGAACCCCAACGGCACGATAAGGATGACGATCGCGGGTGAGATGATCCACCACGGCCCGACGATCCCCATGCTCGGCACGTGCACGCCGTGGGCCGACCCGGCGCGGGCGTGCAGGCAGGTGGTCGCCAGGCACGGCGAGTAGAACGGCGAGATGTAGGGTCGCCAGTAGTAGTCGGCATGCGCGAACGCGGCCCAGGTGGCGTAGGCGACGAAGCCGCTCAGTACCGCGGCGGTGGTGACCAATGGCGCCCACCAGCGGTCGGTCCGCAAGCTGCGTTCTTTGATGGGGGCGCGGCCGCCGCCGTAGCGGACAGCCGGTACGGCCACGTCGGTGGGGGCAGCCATGGCGCTCCTCCTCGTAGGTGGAAAACTACGTCCCGAGACGACATGTCACCGCAGACCGCCCCAGTATCTCTTGATAAATCCAGTGGCGGCTAGGAGTACCACAGCAGCCCGGTACGCTCCAAGCGTGACCTCCAGCGCCCGTCCTGCCTTCGGCAATGCACCGAAGCCGCCTTCTGCGGGGAAACCGCAACTACGGCTGTTGGACGAGGATTGGGAGCGGGCGTTGGCGGTGGTCGCCCATCCCGACGACGTGGAGTACGGGGCGGCCAGCGCGGTGGCCCGCTGGACCTCCCAGGGGAAGTCGGTGCGCTACCTGTTGGTCACCCGGGGCGAGGCGGGGATCGACGGCATGGACCCGGCGCTGGTCGGCCCGCTGCGGGAGGCCGAACAGCAGGAGGCCGCTGCCATGGTCGGGGTGGAGCAGGTCGACCTGCTCGGCCACCCCGACGGGCAGGTCGAGTACGGCCTCGGGTTGCGTCGCGACATCGCCGCGGCCATCCGCGGGTTCCGCCCCGAGGTGCTGGTCTCGCTCAACTACCGCCTCGAGGCGCGAAGCGGGATCAACATGGCCGACCACCGAGCGGTCGGCATGGCGGTCCTGGACGCGGTCAGAGACGCCGGGAACCGCTGGGTGTTCCCCGGGCTGGCCGAGGGCGGTCTGGAACCGTGGTCGGGTGTACGCATGGCCCT
Organism: Actinomycetes bacterium; assembly: GCA_021788115.1. Lineage (GTDB taxonomy): Bacteria > Actinomycetota > Acidimicrobiia > Acidimicrobiales > Palsa-688 > JAJYLA01. The sequence continues at coordinate 3,049 of JAJYLA010000070.1, forward strand.
CTTCGCCGCGTCCCCCTACCCGACCCACGCGGTGGACGTCGCAGAGCATTTGGAGGCGGGCCTCTCATCGCTTCGCTGCCACCGCCAGTACCTGGCCGGGCTGAGCGAGGAGCTGGACCCAGAAGGCTTCCTTCGTGATGAGGCTGCCCGAGCTGGTGCCCAGGCCGGGATGGAGGCGGCGGTCAGCTTCGAGGTGGTCTTCTTTTGACACCCACCGGGGGACTGATGGAGGAGGATAGCGGGGTATGCGCCGCACTTTGATCGAGTTCCACGGAGCGAACTGCACATGGTGTCTCAACAACACCCTGGCCCATCTACGGTCACACGACTCGGTCCTCTCGGCCCGGGTACGGGCGGGGACGGGATGCATCGAGGTGGACCACGACGCCGGCGACCTTGACGAGCTTCTGGCGGGGGTACACGCCGATCTGCGGGGCTGGCAGAAGGCCGACAACGGTGAGCGGGTGATGATCGACTTGGAGGTGCACGAAGCTTCTCGGTGCGCGTTCAGACCACCCGAGGGGGCGGCATAAACGCCGGGCGGCTTCTCCAGGTGGCTATTCCCAGTCCTCGCTCATCAGCCGACCCGGTTGGACCCCCAGGCGGAGCAGCTGCTCTTCGATACAAGTGACCATGGCGAACGGACCGCACACATAAGCCAGGCAGGCCCCCGCGATGTCCGCGAAGGTGTCCGCGAGCATGTCGTGGTCGATCCGGCGGTGGTAGCAGGCGGCCGGTCCGCCGGTGTCGGCGGTGAAGGCGTGCACCGCCTGCAGCCAGCGGTGCTCGGCGGCCAGGCGGTCCAGCTCGCGGCCGAAGATGGCGTGGGCCCGATCCTTGCTGGAGTAGAGCAGGCGCATCGGGATGTCCAGGTCTTTGGCGGCTGCGTAGCGGATCATGGCCATCAACGGGGCGACCCCGCTCCCCGCGCCGACCAGGACCAAGGGGCCGCCGTCGGCTTCGTTCCAGGTGAAGTACCCGAGCGGCCCTTCGACCGCAAGCGCGGTGCCTACCGGGATTCTCCGCACCAGCAGCGGCGAGACCCGCCCGCCTGGGACCTCTTTGACGGTCAGGTCGACGACTTGGGGATCCGGCCAGGGCGACGACGACGCCGAGTAGGTCTCCACGGCCGGGTAGGCGCCGCCGGCGGGGACCTCGAGGTTGAAGTGCTGGCCGGGCAGGAACGGCTGGCTGTCGGTCAGGACCAGGCGCAAGGTGACCGTGTCGGGCGCCTCCGCGATCACCTCTCTCACCGTCGCCGGCTGCCAGCCGTCGCGGATCCGCGCCGGCTTGGGCCAGGCGCCGACAGGGTCGCGACCGCAGAGGAGCTGCCGGACCCACACTGGACGGGTGCTCGTGGTCACAGCTTCAGGCGACCATCACCTATGACCATGAGGCACCCGCTGCGATCGTGGCGGTCATCGAGGGCGGAACCCGCCACCACGGCACGGCAGCCCGGAAGGGCGGCCACCGCGGCCGGCCAACCAAGACCGGGGATCTCGAACACGGTGGAGGTTGCGCCGGCTCGGTCGATCAGGCGGACGGCGCTGTTGCCGTAGTCGGCCACCCACAACCACCCGTCGTCTCCGACTGCCACAGCAGCCGGCCAGCGCAGCCCGGCCGCCCGCCCGGCGCCGTCGCCGTGCCCGCCCGGGGGGCTGCCGGCAACGGTGTTGACCCGCCCGTCGGGTGCAAGCCGGCGAATGGCATTGTTGCCGGTGTCGGCCACGTAAAGCACCCCGCTGGGGTCGATGGCAAGACCGGAGGGCCGCCGGAACCGGGCGTGGCTTCCGGTTCCGTCGCCGTAGTCGTAGATCGACCCGGCCAGGGTGGCGACCTGCCCGTCGGGGGAGATCTGCCTGATCCGGTCGTTGCCGGCGTCGGCCACGAAGACGGTGCCGTCGCTGCCGACGGCCACGGCGCGGGGGAACCGAAAGGCGGCTTGGGCGGCGGGCCCGTCACGGTAGCCGCTAGCCCCGCCGGCCAACACCCGGATCGAGCCGTCAAGTCCCACCGAACAAACCCGGTGGGCGGTCGCGTCTGCGACGACCAGTGACCCGTCGAGCGCTAAGGCCATACCGGCGGGCGAGTACAGCCGGTCACGGCCGATTGCCAGGGCGATGAGGGGTTCCGCTGTGCCTTCGAGACTGATCCGCCAGATGGTGGCCGAGTCCGAGTCGCTCATATAGACGGTCTCATCCTGGTCGACCGTGATGCCGCCAGGTCGGCCCTGGAAGCTGAACAGCGGCTCGCAACCGACTATATGGGTGCTTCTCGCCAGCACGGGAGGCGCAACGGATGGGGCCGAAGTCGTCTCGTGACGTGGGAAGTGATGCCTCGATGTGGGAACTGTGGCCATGTCTGTCTGCTCCAATCCGAAACTTGCAAGGCTGGCGCTCAGGCGGCAGGGCGGTCGAGGGCGTGGTGCTCGTCTCGTGCTTGCAGGCTGAGCAACGCCACCAGCTCCCCGGCACGGGCGCAACAGTCGCGGTGGGGAACCGGGCAGCCTCTGCTGGCATCGGCGAGCAGGTCGGCGGCAAGAGCGCAGATGCGGTCCTGTCCTTTTTTCAACATGTGAGCCTCGGCCGGCACCACCCTGCTCAACGGGCCCGCTTCGGCTTGGAGATGCCGGTCCAAAGCGGCCGAGAAATGCCGGGCGGCCACCTCGGCTCGTTCGGGATCGGTGTCAGCCGCAGCAGCGCGGACCTTGCGGGCCAGGGTGAGTAGCGCCTCGTGACCTAGCGGGAGTGCCTGTCTGGCGATCCAATGAGACCGTGGAGAACTCGGATAGCTCGAGTCAGTGGGCATGAGAACCTCCAGTCCCGCGAGGCCCATATAGCCTTGTCAGCGACCATTCTAGCTAGTTTCTCTAGTAAAGGCTAGAGATAAGCGGTCGGGTCGGAGCGGGGATGGGTGCCGGCTGAGGGGGATGCCGGTGCAGCGACAGGGTCCCGGTCTGGTCCGCTCCGGGAAAGCCCAACAGCCCGGCGAGGGGACGGATGGGAAAGATGTGCTCGTGCCGCACCGAGGTCCAGACCTCACGCAGATGCCTCGCCCGTCCAGTCTCGGCCGGCCGGCCACCCACGCCGCGTTCATCGCCCCGACCGAACTGCGACCAGCAGGTCGGGGCTGATGCCGCGCTCGGCGAGGGCGACCAGCATGCCCACCTGGACCGCGCCCAGGCTGCCCCCACCGGAGAGCACGAAGGCGGTTGTCATCGCTTGAGTAGTAGTTCTACCGAAGGCTCAAACAGCAGGTTTCCACGGAGCGACAATAACCCCGGGCCTGGCTAAGTTCAGGAGAGGAGAGCACCTGCACATCGGAGGAGGACAGGGTGGCAGCAGACAGTTTCGGCACCCATGACCGCCTCAGCGTCGACGGCATCGACTACCGCATCTGGCGGCTGGACCGGATCGACGGCACCGGACGGCTGCCTTACAGCTTGAAGGTGCTGCTGGAGAACCTGCTCCGAAACGAGGACGGCCGGCTGGTCACCGCCGAGCAGATCACGGCGCTGGCAGCCTGGCAGCCGGACATACCGCATGGGCGGGAGGTGCAGTTCAGCCCCGCCCGGGTGCTGATGCAGGACTTCACCGGGGTGCCATGCGTGGTGGACCTGGTGGCGATGCGCGACGCAGTCAGTTCTCTGGGCGGCGACCCGGCCATGATCAACCCGCTGATCCCCACCGAGCTGGTGATCGACCACTCGGTGATAGTCGACGCGTTCGGCCAGCCGGACGCGTTCGCCATCAACGCCGGGTTGGAGTTCGACCGCAACGTCGAGCGCTACCAGCTCCTGCGCTGGGCTCAGGAGGTGTTCGCCGATTTCAGCGTGGTGCCACCCGACACCGGTATCTGCCACCAGGTGAACCTGGAGTACCTGTCCCGGGTGGTGTTCGTCCGTGGTAGCGACAAGGGGGCGTGGGCGTATCCAGACACGCTGGTCGGTACCGACTCGCACACCCCGATGGTCAACGGGCTGGGCGTGTTGGGCTGGGGGGTGGGCGGTATCGAGGCGGAGGCCGCCATGCTGGGCCAGCCGATGAGCATGCTGATCCCCCAGGTGCTCGGCCTCAAGCTGAGCGGCGAACTACCCGCTGGGACCACCGCCACGGATCTGGTCTTGACCGTCGCGGAGCTGTTGCGCCGCACCGGGGTGGTCGGCAAGTTCGTCGAGTTCTACGGCCCGGGCGTGGCGAACGTACCGCTGGCGAATAGGGCCACGATCGGCAACATGAGCCCCGAATATGGGGCCACCTGCGCCATCTTCCCAATAGACGAGGTCACCCTCGAGTACCTGCGCCTCACCGGCCGCCCCGATGAGCAGGTCCGCCTGGTCGAGGCCTACGCCAAAGAGCAGGGGCTGTGGCACGACCCCGGACAGGAGCCGGTCTTCTCACAAACGATCGAACTGGACCTCTCCACGGTGGAGCCGTCGATCGCGGGGCCGAAACGCCCCCATGACAGGATCCCGCTGCGGGTCGCCCCTCACGCGGTGGGCGCCCTGCTGGCTGGCCAGTCCGAGTCCGAGGCGGTGCGTTCCGGGCTGGACGAGGCGTCGGCCCTGTCGTTTCCGGCCAGCGACCCCGTGGCGGTCGACCACGACGACGCCGCGGATGTGCCCAGCCCGCCCTGCGATCGCGAACGGGCGTACGACTGGCAGCACCACCCGGTCAAAGTCCCTCTGGAAGACGGCAGCACCGCCGAGCTCGACCACGGGTCGGTGGTGATCGCCGCGATCACCTCCTGTACCAACACCTCGAACCCGCAGGTGATGATCGGCGCCGCCCTTCTGGCCAAGAAGGCGGTTGAGAAAGGCCTGTCCCGCAAGCCATGGGTCAAGACCTCCCTCGCTCCTGGGTCACGGGTGGTGACTGACTACTTCGAGCGGGCCGGGCTCACCCGGTATCTGGACCAGCTGGGCTTCAACCTGGTGGGCTACGGCTGCACCACCTGCATCGGCAACTCCGGCCCGCTCATACCCGAGGTCAGCTCAGCGGTGGCCGAGGGTGACCTGACCGTATGCTCGGTGCTGTCGGGAAACCGGAACTTCGAAGGGCGGATACATCCCGAGTGCAAGATGAACTTCCTCGCCTCCCCCCCGCTCGTGGTCGCCTATGCCCTGACAGGAAGCATGCACACCAACCTGCTGACCGACCCTCTAGGAAACGGCCGCGATGGCCGACCGGTGTACCTGCGCGACGTCTGGCCCTCGAACCAGGAGATCACCGAGGTGATCCAAGACTGCGTGCGCTCGGAGATGTTCGCCAAAGGTTACGCCGACATCTTCGCCGGCGACCATCGCTGGCAAGACTTGCCCGTGCCCCCCGGCGACACGTTCAACTGGGACCCGTCGTCGACCTATGTCCGCAGACCCCCCTACTTCGAGGGGATCACCGCCGAGCCCGAACCGGTCAGCGACATCGTCGGGGCCCGAGTGCTGGCCAAGCTGGGCGACTCGGTCACCACCGACCACATCTCCCCAGCCGGCGCGATCAAAGAGGACTCGCCCGCCGGTCGCTACCTCAACGAACACGGCGTCTCCAGGTCCGAGTTCAACTCCTACGGGTCGCGGCGAGGCAACCACGAAGTGATGATCCGGGGCACCTTCGCCAACATCCGGCTGCGCAACCAGCTCGCACCCGGCACCGAAGGAGGCTTCACCAAAGACTTCACCCAGCCCGGTGCCCCGGTCACCACCATCTACGACGCCTCGGTCAACTACACCAAGGCGGGTACACCTCTGGTCATCCTGGCCGGTGACGAGTACGGCTCGGGTTCGTCACGCGACTGGGCCGCCAAAGGCACCGCCCTGCTCGGCGTGCGGGCCGTGATCGCCCGCTCGTTCGAGCGGATCCACCGCTCCAACCTGATCGGCATGGGCGTACTGCCCCTGCAGTTCCGCGACGGGCAGAGCACCGATTCGTTCGGGCTGAGCGGCGAGGAGACCTTCACCATCACCGGCATCGAGGCCCTCAACCAGGGGGTAGTGCCCGAAACGGTCAGGGTCCAGGCCGACAACGCGGTATTCGACGCGGTGGTGCGCATCGACACCGCAGGCGAAGCCGACTACTACCGCCATGGCGGCATCCTCACCTACGTACTGCGCTCCTTGCTCACCCCCAGCTCGGAGCGGACCCGCTGACGGCGAGCAGCCACGTGAGAATCGCCGTCGTAGGCACGCCGGGAGCAGGCAAGACCGCTCAGGCTCGCCGGCTATCCCAACTTTTCGTCGTCCCCTACATCTCGACCGACGACATGCTGAGGAGCCGAGATCAAAGCGAGCTCGAAGCCGACCGACCCGGTCCGAGGTCCACTCGAGGCCACGCAGCTTGTACCCGATGAAGTGGTGATCGACCTGGTGCGCGACCGTGTGAGCGGCTGCGAAGCCGCCAGGAGCGGGTTCATCCTCGACGGCTTCCCCCGCACCCTCGCCCAGGCTGACGCCCTGTCCAACCTTGGGGTCCCACGGGCCGCCCTGTGGCTCGTGATCAGCACACGGGAGGTGACGACGCGTCTGCTCGCCCGCCGGGTGTGCTCCGATTGCGGGGCTGTCTACAGCACCGACCACCACGCTCCGCGAGTGGCAGGCATCTGTGATGTCTGTTATGGCGAGGGCACTAGCTGCGCCGCTGACAACGAGACGGCGATCCGCCAGCGCCTGCAGTTGTACCAGCGTGAAACGGCCCCTTTACGCCGGTGGCTCGAGGAACACGGGCGCGTGTCGGTCGTATCCGGCACGGACGACCCCCGCACAGTGACCGAGCGGCTGCTGAGCGCAATTAACCCTCAGGTGCGCACGGATTGACATCCGGGCACCTCGCCGAACGCCCGTCCCGATATCCGCCTAGCGTCGATGCGCAGGCACTGCCGACGTTCCCCAGCCACGAGGGTGGGTCTGTTGCGACCATGCAGCCATCGATCAGCAGGGCCGATCCCGCCCATAGCAGGGCGAAGGCGAAAGCCCACAGCAACCAGCTCACGGATCGACCCTATAAGTCGGGTGCGACAACCTGTGCCAAGGAAGTCAACGAAGCCGATACTGACGTCCCTTTGCCGAACGTGGCTACCTCGAGGAGCATGAGTTCGTCGCGGGCCAGCACCTTGAGGAACCGATGAATCGGCCACGATGTAAGACTGAGCGGCGGTGGTCTTCCTGATGATCTCCTCCCCCAGCCGTCCCCCCAGATGACGGAAAATGAGGGGCAACGACGGGTTCTGGCGGTTAAACGTACGAGACCCTGACCAGCACATTTCCGCTGATCAGTACCTATTTCCGCTGGTGCCCCCAGCTTTACACAATGCGAACCTTTCAACCGAACTTCGTGGTGACGTGTTGTCGCTGGCTGGGACGCATGCCAAGGTGCGACGGGACGGCTATCGGAACTGGGACAATGACGCTGCGGCGCCGGGTGGTCTCCCGCAGTCATCTTGATGGCCCGAGGTCGCCCGGGCACGGTGTCGGCCACAGCGGAGCAGCTGGAATCCGTGGCTGATCGTGTCCCCACCTACTGCGACCTATTCGCAGGAGCACTACGGTGGCCGCTGTGCACCGAGCCCAGCCCGAGACCGACTGTGTCCGGCGCGAGCCAGGGCTGACGGCCGAGCCCGGTCCCCGCCTGGCTCGGCACTTTCGCCTGCGAGATCTCGTCCCGCTGTCCGTGTCGAGCGTGGGGCCGATGTTCTCGGTGGCGGCCACCGGCGGGGTGATGGCGGCCCAGGCCGGTTGGTGGACGTTGCCGGCGATCGCGATCCTGGCTGTGCCCTTCGTCACCTCGAGCTTCGTGTTCCGGCTGCTCAACCGGCACTTTCCCCATGCCGGCGCCTCCTACCACTGGTCGGCGCGCGTCGTCGGTCGGGGGATCTCGCGCTACCAAGCGTGGATCCTGATCCTCGCTTACTTCCTCTCCATCCCCCCGATCGCCATCCCCGCCGGCTCCTACACCTTCCAGCTCCTCTTTCCCCATGCCCAACCCTCGACTCCACTCTCACTCGGCTTCAGCGTGTTCTGGCTCTGCTTCGCGGCCCTGCCGCTCCTGCTCGGGGCCCGGCCCACGGCACGGATCACCCAGGTCTTCTTCGCCGTCGAGCTCGTCTCGCTGGCGGGCTTCGCTGTCCTCGGAGTCATCCGGCTACCTCACCTCGAGGTCCCGGTCCACTTCGGCGCGCCGCCCATCGGGGGAATCCTCATCGTGGCGGTGATCGCCGCCACCATCCTCGACGGCTGGGAGATCGACAGCTACGCCGCCGAGGAGTCGGTCCGGCCACGAGCCGATCCGGGGATCGGCGGCATCGTCGGGGCCATTGGGGCGCTCGTGTTTTACGCCATCCTCTACCCGCTCATGCTGGCCGAGACCCCGATGCACTCACTCGCCGGCTCGGTCGACCCCCTCGCCGTGTGGACGCAGCGGCTCGTGCCCGGCGCACCGTGGCTGATGCTCGTGCCCGTGCTGGCCTCGACGGCTGGAGGGTTGTGGCTGACGAGCTACATCCTCACGCGCTCGTTGTACGCGATGGGCCGGGAGAACCTCCTGTCCCGACGGCTCGCTACCCTCAACCATCGCCATGTGCCGTCGACGGCCGTGGTCATGGTGCTCGGCAGCGCCATGGTCGTGGTCATGCTGCAGCTGCTCGTCACGTCCCTCACCTCGTTCTTCAGCCTGGTCCTCGGAGCAGCGGGGTTCTTCTTGCTGGCCGAGTTCTTCCTCGACTCGGTCACCGCCATCGTGTTCCTGACCGTCGGCCACCGTCGCCTCCCCGACGTGGCCCTCCAGCCGCACGCCCATCGGGTGCTCACTATCGCGGCCGTCGCGTCCAGCGTCATGATGGGCGGGCTGCTCGTCGCGTTCTTCGCCTACGGCCCCCATGCCATCGGCCACGGCATCGACCAGATCCTGGCCGTGCTGCTCGGCATGGGCGTGCTCTTCGCGTGGAGAACGAGGCACCGGTCGGTGACGCCGTACGTGGTCTTCGACGATGACCCGCCCGCTTCGACCCTTGCTGGCGTGGCGCGGCCCGACCGCATGTCGTAAGGAAGCCCCTGCAACGTCGGTGCTGGCGGTGCCGCGAGACGGTGGCTATCGCCCGTAGGCGACGGCACCGACGATCCCGAGCACCGCAGCCATCGGCCACCCGATGAAGAGGTCTTCGAGACCGGGCGACATGATCCGAAGCGTCCCCGCGTGCTCGAAGAAGTGGGTGACCGCCATTACGACCGCGAGTGCCCAGATGGAGAACGCCGTCATGTGGCGGTGGCGGCGGTGAGCGAACGCTCGCCGAGCCTCGGCGGCCGCCTGCTGGCGCTGGGTCTCACGGGCCTGGGCTTGGCGGGCCTGCTGACGGCGGGCGAGGTTCTTGTGTTCGCGGTGCAGTTGTCGTTGGCGCTCGCTCGGCATCTGTGGCCACGCCCGGCGCTACGGCGAGCCTGTGACGTAATCGCGTGGGTTCTCGGTCGAGCCGTTCACCCGTACCTCGAAATGCAGGTGCGGGCCCGTGGAGTCCCCGGTCGAGCCGACGAAGCCGATCACCTGGCCCTGGGCGACTGCCTGTCCTTGGGCAACGGCGATCTCGGACTGGTGGGCGTAGCCGGTGATGATACCGCCGCCGTGGTCGACCAACACGAAGTTGCCGTAGCCGCTCTCCCAGCCGGCGTAGATGATCTGCCCAGCGCTGGCCGCGTGGATCGGCGTGCCGGTGGGGTCGGCGATGTCGATGCCGGGGTGGAAGCCGCCCCAGCGTGGTCCGTACTCCGAGGTGACCGTGCCCTGGAGCGGCCAGGTGAGCCCGGTCGAGTGCGCACCGGCTGATGGGGTGGTACCTTCGCCGGCCGGCAGGTTGGAGGCGGCGCTTTGGGCGATGACGGCGGCAACCTGACTCTGCTGGGCGCTGAGGTCGGCGCTCTCGGCGCCGAACTGCGCGATGCGTGCTTGTAGCGTCGCGTGTGCCGCCTGCTGGGTGGCGGCGGCCTGCTGGGCGGCGAGCGCGGCTCGGTTGGCTGCTTGGGCTCGGGTGGCGGCGGCAGCGGCAGCGGCCTGGGCTTGGTGCTCGGCCGCCTGCAGCTCGGAGCGCTGTGCGGCGAGCACGTCGTGGAGCTGGTGGAGACGGTCGACGGTGTCGCTGACGTTTCCCATGGCGATCCTGCGGTACTCGGCCGTGACCACTGCTTGCTCGGCGTTTGAGGCGAACAGCGAGTCGATGCTGGTACTGGTGGAGCCCTCCATGTAGGCCGCGAGGGCTTGTCGGCGCAAGACGTCCCGTTCGGCGGCCGTGTGGCGCGTGGTCCTCTGCAGCTCGGCCGTCTTGGTTGCCAGCTGCTGGTTTGCGACGGCGACCTGCGCCTCGGCGTCGGCGAGCTGGCTATTGGCGGCGGCCGCGGCCGCGCTCTGTTGCGATGTGATTGCGTCGAGGCGGCTGACGTCGGCTTGCACCTGGGCGTCGGAGGTCTGGGCGGAGGCGAGCTGTTGGCGGAGCTGCGCCTGCTCGGCCTGCAGTCGTTGGGCTGTGCTTTGAGGGTCGCCGTCGGCGACGGCTTGCTCGGGTACCGCCACGATCATCGCCGCGATGGCCATTGCTCCGAGCAGCCGGGCGCTCCTCGCACGGGTTGTCCTCGCGCGGCGGGGCGGGATCATCGACGACTGAGTGTAGTAGCAATGTCGGTGCACGGGAGGACCCGGTGGACTCGAGCGGTTGACTGGGCAGGCCGCTCCCCACGAGCGCCGCATCACGTAGGCGCCCGGGAAGAGGCGCTGTCGGAGATGGTGCGCGGGGGTGCTCCGGCCCGGAGGCCTGCTCGTTGGCTATGACCTCCTGGCGACGCCGCCAAGCGCGCTCCTCGACCGGATGGAAGGTGCAGAGCACCGGCTCGTGACGGCCGAGGATGGCACGCAAGGCCTTCGGGGCGTTGCCCATCGAGAACCTCCGTCTGGAGTGGCCGGCCTGGTGGCACGCTTCCGAGCGACGCCGACGTCGTGATGCCCCGGACCGCAGCGGCGCCCTGTGTTGCGGGACTGTCGTGGCCGATCGTGCGCGGTGCTGGCCGATCGCCGTCACCTATCCCACGATGAGGGCGACGACGATGTCCGCCAGAAGAGCGGCGGCACTGGCGACGATGGTGAGGCGCCAGCCGTGGCTCGTGTGCCGCGAGACGGCCCGCAGGGGGAAGAGCAGTTGGCGGGCGAGGGTGTAGGCGGCCATGGCGCCGGCGAACAGCTCGGCATGTCCTACCGGGGCATTCCAGGCGACCGCCAGCGCGGCGATGCCGATGGCGAGCGCTGCGGTCGATTCGAAAAGCTGAACCGGCACCCGCCGCATGAAGAGCCGACGATCCGATGACCACAGGCCCCAGCGCGACGCCGTGGGGCGTCCCACGCAGCAGCCGCCGAAGAAGCAGCCGTAGCGGCCGATCGTCATCCCGAACAACAAACCGGGCGCGCTCAGGTCGAGGATCGTTCCGAGCGGTAGTCCGGCGACCTGGGTGCCGGCGGCGAGGGCGGCACCCGCGCCGAGGACGAATCCTTGGATGCAGGCCCCGGAGAGCAGCTCCCGCATGCTCCGCTCGCCCGTCGCGTAGTGGCCGATGGCGTAGTAGGCCTTGGCAGCGAGCAAGCCGATGGCGGCGGCGACAAGGGAGACCGCCTCGACCCGCGCCACCGACAGGTGGAGGTGGCGGGCAAGGAGGCCCTGGACGACGAGGCCGACCACGGCGCCGATGCCGACGAGAGCCGGCCAGGCGCCGAAGCGAGCGCCGGGGGCTCGGACCTGGATGATCGGGGCGTAGGCCGTCGTGCCTGACGCCGAGGCGGGTGCGACCTTCGGTCGGGGAGGACGTGACCGCGGGGCTGGGGCGCCGAGGAGCACGGCGGTCGTCTCCCATGTGCCCGGGTTGATGTCTCGGATGCGCGTGGTGACCGAGAGGGGTCCGGCACCTGGTGGGACGTCGAGGGTCTCCTCGACGCTGAAGCGGTCCCGAGGCCCCGGCTTTCGGTTGCAGTCGGCTCGACGGCCGCTGAAGCGAATGGTGGCCGGCCCAGAGACGTTGGCCGCTCGGGGGTCGAACCAGTAGGTGAGACCGAGCGCCTGCGCGCCGGTCTCTGCGAGGGTCTCCCAGTCGAACTGCTCGACTCGAAGGCCGGAGCTCGCTTCGCCCGATCGGATCCCCGCGGTGCGGCTGATGTGGAGCGCGTCGGTTCTCTTCCCTGCGTTCATCGGGTGGTCTCCTCGGCGGGGACCGGCGCTGGTGCGTCGGGAGCGGATCGCACCTCGAGGGGGCGGTCGGCCTTCGAGAGGGCCCGTTCCACGAGCAGCCGATCAGCGTCGCTGAGCGGTGCCACGTAACGGCGGGCCCGGCGGAAGAAGAACAGCGCGAGCCCGCCGCCGGCGATGGCGGTTCCCGTCAGCGGCAGCACCCAGACGAGGACGTCGTCTCCCGAGGTCGGTGGTCGGAGCAGGATCCGTGGCCCGTAGCGTGAGACGAGGAAGTCGAGGATCTGCTGCTCGCTCTGACCCTTCTCGACCGCCCGGCGGATGTAGTGGTCGACGGCGACCGCAGAGGGGATGGTGGAGTCGGCGACCGAGACGTCGGGGCAGCTCGGGCACCGGACGATGCTGGCGATCTGCGCGGTGCGCTCTGCGACGGTCTCGGGTCCGGGGCGTGGGATCGACGAGAAGACGAGCCCACCGAGCAGGACCGTCGCCGGGATCGCCCACCGGAGCGTCTCGCGCGCTCGCCGTCGCCGGTGGGCGACCTGCTGATCGTGGTCGTGCGTTGGCCGTGGGGCGGACGGTGTCCCGTCAGCCTGCTGGGAGGGTGCCGGCTCGTCGGCCATGGCCTTAGGCCCGGTGCTCGCCACAGGCACCGTCACAGGGGCGCGCCGGCGAGGCCAGGCGGCGAGGAGCGTCCCGAGCGCGACCACGCCGGCGCCGATCCACAGCCACGCGATGAGCGGTTGGACGATCACCCCGATGGTGGCGGGGCCGCCGGGGCGTTGGGGAGGGGAGACGAAGGTGAGGTAGACGTCGTCGACGAGGGTGCTCGAGATGGCCGGGGTGCTGATGCCCAGGGTGTCGGGGGCGTACTGACTGACCGCCGGGTGCAAGATGCGCGGCGCCTGATTGACGCGCACGAGGGCCTCCATGGCGGTCCGGTTCGGTCGGGTGATGTCGGAGGTGCCGAGGTAGGTGATGGTGTGCCCGTCGAAACGGGCTGAGTGGCCGACAGCGAGGGTGACCTGGCCTCGGTGGCCGAAGGAGAGGCTGGCGGCCATGGCGACGGCGATGGCGACGATGCCGAGGTGCACGACCATGCCGCCGTTGGTGCGTCCGAGGAGGCCCGAGCGCAGCGGTTGGCCCTGGCGTCGGGCGCTTCGTAACCCGAGGGCCAGCTGGCGAAGCGCCGAGGCGGCGGCGAAGCCGCCCAGGGCGAACACGACAAGGGGGATCGTGGCGCGGATGCCCGCCGCGAGGCAGACAGTGACGACGAGGGCAGCGCTCCAGGCCGGCACGACGAGCCGTTTGCCGAGCACCTGGCTCGATGCCTTGCGCCAGGGCAACAGCGGCGCCAGACCCATCAAGAACAGAAGGGCGATGACGATCGGGAAGGTCATCGTGTCGAAGTACGGGCTCCCGACGGTGGCCTGCTGGCCGTTCACGGCTTCGAGGGCGAGGGGGAAGACGGTGCCGAGGAGGACGACGAAGGCGAAGGCGGCGAAGGCGAGGTTGTTGACGAGGAAGGCCCCTTCGCGAGAGGCGGGGTGGTCGATGCCGCCGAAGGACCGCAGCCGGCCGCCGCGCCAAGCGATAAGGACGACCCCGCCGAGCACGACGGCGACGAAGAGGCCGAGGAACAGCGGGCCGATCGAGGACACCGAGAAGGAGTGGACGGACTGGAGCACGCCCGAGCGGGTGAGGAAGGTGCCGAAAATGGTAAGGGAGAAGGTGGAAAGG